>JBCBVC010000023.1:0-38500 GCA_039817845.1 Cyanobacteria bacterium J06642_2 | reverse complement strand
TCATCTAATGAATCCTAAACGAGTAGGAATGATTGCCAGGGAGGAGTCTGAAAGCTGTCTGCCATCCTCTGCTTAGCCAAACCGACCTCACCTTCACTCATGACGACCCATAAACTTAAATCGATCCAAATAAGCCGTCCTGCCTCACGCGGAATTGCATATCGTTCATCAAACTTAGGTTTTCCTACTATCTTTCCCGACATCTCATGCCTAAACGACCCTAAGGAATGATGATGTTCAATATTTTTATGACGTTAGATAAAGTTTTTGCAACAAAGCGATCGCGATTCTTTGCGGTTGCCAAGTTAGAAAATCGTGGGTTTTCTGGATACAGCGAATATCGAACGATGCGGGCTGTTGAAATACCAACTGCGCAATTATCAAATCAAACTCCTACAGACGGTGCTGCAGAAGTGGCATCGAGGCCAACGACGGTTATTGCTGCAGTTGCCCACCGGTGGCGGCAAGACGATCTTGTTTGGCGCGATCGCCAAGGAGTTGCTATCCCACGGCGAGCGCGTTTTGATCCTGGCTCATCGCGAGGAATTGGTGCTGCAGGCCGCAGCCAAAGTAAGTGATGTAACCCAGCAATCTGCAGGCATCATTAAAGCTGGATATCCGCTCTCGTTAAATGCTCCCGTGCAGGTGGCGAGCGTGCAGACGCTATCTCGTCGGCTTAACGTGCTCCAACATGTCGGGATGGTGGTAGTTGACGAAGCTCACCATGCCAGTGCTGCCAGCTATCGCGCCATTTTGCAGGCGTTCGATCGCGCTTACTTACTCGGCGTCACGGCCACTCCTATTCGTACCGACGGCACCGGATTTGAAGATATTTTTGACGATTTGATTTGCGGTCCCACGGTGTCAGATCTGATTGCCGAAGGATTTCTGTCCCCTTTCAAATTGTTCGCAGCCTCAGAATCCATGAGTACCCAGGGCGCGCGGACTGTGGGCGGGGAATTCAATTTAAAAGATCTGCTCAAAGCCAACGACATCAAAGCACTGTCGGGCAATCTCGTTTCGATGTGGAAGCGCTTCGCCCCGAATAAACGCACGGTGGTGTTTGCCATTAACGTGTCTCATTCCAAGGCGATCGCCGCCCGCTATAACCAAGTCGGAATTGCGGCCGAGCACGTCGACGGCAGCACGCCTGCTGCGGAGCGTCGCAATATCCTGACTCGATTTACATCGGGCAAGACTACGGTGCTGACCAACTGCAATTTAGTTTCCGAAGGCTTCGACCTGCCTGCGATTGAGGCTGTCCAGATTGCCCGTCCTACTCAATCCCTCGCCCTGTGGCTGCAACAAGTGGGTCGAGCGCTCCGCCCTCATCCCGGTAAAGATGCCGCCATTCTGATCGATCACACTCGCAACTGGCTGATGCACGGTTTACCGACGCAGCCGCGATTGTGGACGTTACGGGGAGTGCGATCGCCCGAATCCGACCTCACTGCATGCCCCCATTGCAACCTCACCTTCGAGCCCGCCCGTTGTCATCGTTCGCCCTTAGGATTGGCCTGCCCCCACTGCAATGCCACCATTGCTTCACTGCTGCCCGACTTCACTCCGTCCGAACTCGACATCGAACGCGAGCCCTACGAACTGCCTGAAGAAACCTCTATCGACTTGGAAGAAGTGAGCCCTGCTGTCCTGGAACTGGCCTCAGAACTGCTGCACCTGCAAGAATTGCTGGAATTACGCGATCGCTATTCCCGCAGTCCCGATTGGGTCGTCCACCGCCTCTTACACATGCATCCCAACCTGGAAACCTGGCGCACCTGTGCTAGGGAACTAGGCTACTCCACCGAATGGGCATCACGGCAGCATCAGGAGAGTATAGAGCTACAAGCTGCTTTAAGTTATCAGAATTAGCTGGTCGTCAAGCTCCCATTGCATGCAAACAATAGAATCTGCAACAAACCGGAGGCTGAAACATGGCATCCGCTGCAGAGAGTCTCGTCATAGCTACAATTCCAGCGCGTAATGAGAGAACTCGCTGTCTCGCACATACCCTCGTGCTTCGTAGAGCGTCTGGGCTTTCGCGTTTGAAAGCTGCGTTGATAGAGTGACTCGAACTGCTCCAGTGTCTCGTGCGTAACGTTCTGCCGTTTTCATCAGTGCGTGAGCCACTCCTCTGCCTCGATATGATTCAATCACGTACAAGTCGTTGAGAATCCAGATTTTCTGCATCGACACGGAGGAAAAACTCGGATAGAGCTGAGTGAATCCAATCGGTTTATCAGTGGCGATCGCGACAAAGATTTGAGAATCACATGCTTGCAAGCGCTCTGCCAAAAAAAGTTTGGCTCCGTCTAAATCCGACACCTGTTGATAAAACACGCGATACAGGTCGAATAATGCGGCCAAACTTTCGAGATATTCGGCCTGAGCCGGAACTACTTCCATCTATCCTTTGCGCGATCGGTTACGAGACATGTCAACCACAAGGCATGTCAACGCCTCATACAGCAAACAGAATTCACAAGAGGCCTTAACAATCGCACTCTAACTCAATAGCTTTGCGCGATCGCATATGCTGCAATCCGGCCTCAGGAGTCAGTTTCAGTCCTGAGGGTGAATCTAAAAATGGTATAAAGGTCGCAAAACGACTCAATTCCCACTCAACGCGGCCTGCTCTATGAAAGCGATTACTCTGCTCGGCTCGACCGGCTCCATCGGCACGCAAACCCTCGACTTGGTTGCTCAGTACCCGGATCGCTTTCGCGTGGTAGGCCTCACGGCGAACGGCAATGTAGAGCTGTTGGCCGAACAAGTGCGCCAGTTTCAACCGGAGATCGTGGCGATCGCTAAGCCTGAAAAACTGGCCGAACTGAAAGCTGCTCTGATCGACCTCGACCCCATGCCTCAACTCGTTGCCGATAGCGACGGTATTTGCGAAGTAGCAGCTTATGGCAACGCCGAACTCGTTGTCACGGGGATCGTAGGGTGTGCAGGATTGTTGCCGACGCTGGCAGCGATCGAGGCAGGCAAAGACATTGCGCTAGCGAACAAAGAAACCCTGGTAGCAGGCGGACCAGTAGTACTGCCCAAGGTAAAAGAGCATGGCGTGAAGCTGATCCCGGTTGATTCCGAACATTCCGCCATTTTTCAGTGCTTACAGGGCGTTCCCGAGGGCGGGTTGCGACGCATTATTTTGACAGCATCCGGTGGCTCATTCCGCGATTGGCCGGTCGAAAAACTGGCTTCAGTTACACTGGCTGACGCGCTCAAGCATCCCAACTGGGTCATGGGTCGCAAAATCACGATCGACTCGGCCACATTGATGAACAAAGGCCTGGAAGTGATCGAAGCCCACTGGCTATTCGGCCTCGATTACGACCATATTGATATCGTCGTTCATCCTCAAAGCATCATTCACTCGGCGATCGAGTTACAGGATACCTCCGTCATCGCTCAATTGGGCTGGCCAGATATGCACCTACCCATCTTGTACAGCCTGAGCTGGCCGGAACGCCTCTATGCCAACTGGGAGCCGCTGGATCTGATTAAGCTAAGTTCGCTCACGTTCAAGGCTCCCGACCATCGCAAATATCCCTGCATGAACTTGGCTTACGCAGCAGGGCGCGCGGGAGGTACCATGCCAGCCGTCCTCAATGCTGCCAATGAAGCCGCTGTAGGCTTATTTTTAGAGGAAAAAATCGGATTTTTGGACATTCCCAGACTCTTAGAAGCTGTCTGTGAAGGACACGACACGATCGCCACTCCCACGCTGCCAGATATTGTGTCTGCAGACGCGTGGGCCAGACAAGCCGTTCGCGATCGCGCCGACAAGCGACAGCCTGTCACTATCGGTTGAGAGAGCGATCCCTTACAATGGGGTTGCATAGGTAGAAATACGTTGCAGTAACAATTGTGAAACAGCGCCAAATTAGAGCTCTGTCGGAGCGCGAGCTACAGGTTATCGAGCTGATTGCCGACGGCATGACCAATCAAGACATTGCTGCCCGCTTGGACATTAGCAAGCGTACGGTAGACAATCACATCAGTAATATTCTCGAAAAGACCAGTACGAGCAACCGCGTGGCTCTAGTGCGCTGGGCACTGAAATGGGGCAAAGTTTGCATTGATGAAGTCAATTGTTGCTCCCTCGATTCCGATGCAGGCACGACACAGTTGGTGGGATAGAACGTGTGGTGGGATAGAGAGTGAGCGAGACGAAGAACGGAATCAACGCTCTGGAACGGTTTGCCGTGCGCTACGACGACTTGCCGCTAGCCGTATATCGAGAAATTGCCGCTCATCTTCGCTGCATCCCTGGAGTTGAGGCCGAACTGGAAGCGAATGATTCTACTAGCTTTCGCTATGGCGACAGTCAGATCGGTGCGTTGATCGTGACGAGATCGGCTGAAGCAAGCGAGTCCCGGCTCGTACAGGTGCTTGATTACTACGGTCTGTGGCAGCGCAGTCAAGCGTGAGAGGTACCGACTTCTCGGCTGGAGGCTGACGGTAATAGCGATCTCCCAGACGGTAATCCTGCGAGCGATTGCTGTTGCTGTCGACAAAAACCACACACGTACCAGCGCTCGAGTTCGGCTGTGGGAGCAGGTCGGTAGCAGGTCGGACAGCGGGGAAATTCCTGATGAACCTGTTTGACGCGGGCGGCCCAGCGCTGGAAAGCCTCGGTGGCATCTTCGGGGGGGGGCACATTAGAGGCGCGCGATCGCCAGGACTCTGGGAGCACAGGTGCACTCTCGTTATTACCCGTTAAGCGATCGCGCTGGCTTTGCTGCGCCTGCTGCCACGCACCGGGGGAAAAGCGAATGTCGCGAATGGGCGTGTCGAGATGCGTATTGAGTTTTTTGAGGATGAGCTGACGCTGATAGGTCAAGTTCTGGCCCCACGCAGGTGTCGAGACCGCAACAGAAAGCACCTGTCGTTGCAGCTTGACCGGAAAGGTTTGTGCAGCAACAACGTCCCCAACCACCTGCGGCCAGAGAGTTTGCAACGTTTCAAGATAGCGCAGTGACTTCCAGTTCGGTTGCGACCTCACCTGATTCAGCACGCGATCGAGAGAGTACAGCACGATCTCAACCTGGTTTCTTCGCTCAGATCTTAACGCCACCAACCGCACTTGCAGGAAGGCTCAGCGTAGAATAGCGGCGAGTCTTTACAGCCAGCCACCGATCTCGCTCGTATCTCATGACGGCCCAACCCAGCTTATTTACGCCGCGATCGCCCTTGGCCGAACGCTTGCGCCCGCAAACCCTCGATGATGTGGTAGGACAAGCTCACCTGCTCGGATCCGGACGACCGTTGCGGGCCTGGTTAGAACGCGGTGCCAGTCGGTCAATTTTGCTGTGGGGACCGCCAGGGACGGGCAAAACGACACTAGCTCGACTAGCTGCTTCTTACAGTCGCAAGCCCTACCGAGAACTGAATGCCGTTTCCAGTGGGGTAGCAGACATTCGCGACTGCATTCGCCAGGGCAAGGAGATGGGGGTCCTGTTGCTGGCAGACGAACTGCATCGTTGGAGTAAAGCGCAAGCGGAAAGCATGCTCGAAGCGGTAGAGCGAGGCTGGATTACGCTCGTAGGAGCCACCACCGAAAATCCCTTCGTGACCGTACAGCGCGCATTACTATCCCGACTGCAAATTTTCGAACTGCGCGGTTTGGGGCCAAAAGGTTTATCGCGCGCCTTAGATCGGGCACTGTCGCATCCCGAAGGAGTATCGCTAACCCTCGATATCGCCGCCCGGGAAAAGCTTTTAGGCAGCTGCGGAGGCGACATCCGCAAGCTCTACACGCTATTGGAAGCTTGTAGCGAGCTGGGCGATCGCGTCACGCTTGACATGGTCGAGCGCACCTGCTCGACTCTGTACGTCGGGTGCGACGATACGACCTACTATGCCTTAGTTTCAGCCCTGCAAAAAAGTATGCGCGGCAGCAGTCCTCAAGCCGCCATCTTCTATTTAGGCCGCCTGTTGGTGGCAGGCGCCGACCCGGTACGCGTTGCTCGTCGGATTTGGGTGACGGCCAGTGAAGATATTGGTTTAGCCGACCCGCAAGCTTTACCCCTCGCCCATGCTGCCCATCAAGCTGCAGCCACGCTCGGAATGCCCGAGTGCCGCTACGCTCTGGCTGAAGCTGTTTTGTATTTGGCCTACGCTCCCAAAAGTAATCGCGCTGCTGTCGCCATCGATCGCGCCATGCAAGCCGGACGCTATCCCCACCCCGTCCCGACTCATCTGGATCGCGATCGAGCCAAGTCTTATCAATATCCCCACGATTTTCCTGATGCCTATGTCGAGCAAGACTATTTCCCGAGTACGCTAGTCGAGCGCGACTTTTATCAACCCAGCGATCGGGGTTGGGAGGCTGTTTATCAACGTTGGCAGCCAAATAGTCATAGTTTTCACTGTTATCAGTCAGAATAAGATTTTTCGCGGGCGTTCGATCGAACGTCCGCGCGCGATCGTTTACAAAGTACCGACAAAATCAAAATGAGCTTTATGTAAATATTTTGGGTATGTTGAATTCGATCCCCGCCTCTGCGGAGTGTCTGCTTCCTTGTTGTTATCGAGTTCGCGCTATGTCTGCAAGCAAAAATCGCATCGCATGGCTATCCAGTACTCTTCTATTGGTACCGTTGATGCAATTTTCCAGAGTTCCGCCTGCAGCCATTGCAGGGCAGGCTCCCCAGTCCGAAGTTGTTGTTGAAGGTGAGGAAGCAACCTTGTCTGAAGAGGACGTTCGTCAAGTATTCGACCAAGTGATTGAAGCTTGGACTACTCCAAATCCTGACTTACTCGTCGATGTCTACGCTGAAGATGGCGAATTCGTACTGCCTGGTGAAGTATTTTCTGGCAAAGATGCGATTCGCGAACTTGCCACGGCTTACACTGCTGACCACGAAATCGCTGTCGATCTAAAACGTGTCGTCGTCGTGGGCAATTTTGCCTTTGCAGAATGGGTGTGGAATGATACGGACAAAGCATCGGGAGAAACCTCACAGTTTGACGAAGCCGTCGTAGTCGATTTTGAGGACGGGAAAGTCAAGCGCTGGCGCGAATATATTGATGCAGATACGCCCAAAAATCGATAATTTGCCCGATCTTTCCAATGTTTGTTAGTCACAGGTTGCGGTTATCAGTCCTCGATCGAGCTCTTTACGCGATCGCCTCACTGTCCATTTAGAGCGCATCGCCTGCGAGCGCGATCCATTTATGGCGCAGTGGGGCTATGGTGCCGTTCGCCGATATATTCAGCAGCAGTTCGGTCCATGGGGACGGGTCGAGCTCGATCGCTTTGAGTGGCAAGGTCGCGAGCATTACAATATCGTCCTGCACCTACCCGCAATCTCTGAGAAGAGAGCTAAGCCTCCCATCCTCATCGGCGCGCACTACGATGCCGTTCCCGGCTCTCCAGGTGCAGACGATAATGCCTCAGGCGTAGCCGTATTGTTGGAGCTGGCGCGATCGCTGTCCGAACGACCTCTGCAACGTTCCGTCCGGCTCGTTGCCTTCGATCTAGAGGAATATGGCTTACAAGGCAGCACCCACTACGCCGAGCTTTGTTACCAACAAAAGCTGCCGCTAGCCGTAGCTATTTCGCTGGAAATGCTGGGATATCGCTGCACCGAGCCCCATTCGCAGCGCTATCCGGTATCGCTGCTGCGCTATGTCTATCCGGATTGCGGGGACTTCATTGGCGCGATCGGGAACTGGTCGGCCATACCGGCCATGCTCAGGTTGTATGGCGGTATGCGCACCGAACGAGTTAAATATTGGTGGTTGGTGGCCGGACGACGCGGGGTCATCCTGCCCGACACGCGCCGCAGCGACCACGCGCCCTTTTGGGATCGCGGTTATCCGGCTCTGATGCTCACCGATACAGCCAACCTACGCAATCCTCACTACCACCGAGCTAGCGATCGCCTAGAAACTCTCGATTTAGATTTCCTTACAAGTGTCTATCGAGGATTGATCCAGGGCCTGCGTAGACTGTAAAACAGCGGTGCAAGCCCTAGGCGCATTTCTCCGCGCGACAGCGCTCAACTTGTCACGCTGAGAGCTCTAGGCATCCGCGAGTGCAGCAATACCAGGCAACTCTTTGCCTTCCAACAGTTCCAAGCTGGCTCCGCCGCCTGTGGAGATGTGGCTCATTTGGTCGGCCACGCCCACTTTCTCAACCGCTGCAACGGAGTCGCCGCCGCCGATGATAGTAATTGCCCCCTGTTGAGTTAATCCAGCCAAGGTGCGGGCGATCGCTTCCGTGCCGACGGCAAATTTGTCGAACTCGAACACGCCCATAGGACCGTTCCAAATCGCGCTCTTACAGCTGCTTAGCGCTTCTTGGAACACTTTCACGGAGTCAGGACCGATATCCAGACCCATCCAGCCGTCGGGAATGGCCTCAATGCTGACGGTTTGGGCATTGGCATCGGGAGCGAAGTTGTCTGCCACGACCACGTCTGTGGGTAGGAGCAAATCTACGCCTTTTTCTTTGGCTTTAGCTTCCAAAGTCTTGGCCAATTCCAGCTTGTCTTCCTCGACCAGGGACTTACCGACGCTCAAGCCGCGCGCCTTGTAAAAGGTAAAGATCATGCCGCCGCCGATGAACAGCTTGTCCACCTTGTCCAGCAATGTTTCGATCACGCCGATTTTACTGGAAACTTTGGAACCGCCAACGATCGCAGCCAGGGGACGCTGGGGATTCTCAATCGCATTTTGCAAGTACTGCAGTTCTTTTTCGATCAGATAGCCTGCAACTGAAGGCTTGATGTAGTGGGTGACGCCTTCCGTGGATGCGTGAGCGCGGTGAGCCGTACCAAAGGCGTCGTTGACGTACACGTCAGCATTGGAAGCCAGCTGTTTGGCAAATTCGGGATCGTTCTTTTCTTCACCAGCGTGGAAGCGAACATTTTCTAACAAAATCACTTGGCCGTTTTGCATGGCCGCAACGGTGGAATCCACTTCCGCCCCAATGCAGTCATCGCACTTAATCACGTCTTGGCCCAGAACTTCAGACAAGCGCTTAGCAACGGGAGTGAGGCGCATACTTTCTTTCACCTCTCCCTTGGGCCGACCGAAGTGGCTGGTGAGCATGACCTTGGCTCCAGCCTTGATTAGGGCTTGAAGAGTGGGCAACGCTGCCCGGATCCGGGTGTCATCTGTAATGGCACCGCTGTCATCGAGAGGAACGTTAAAGTCAGCTCGCACCAAGACACGCTTGCCCGTCAAATTAGCAGCAGCATCTTCGAGCAATGTAGCGATGGATTGCTTGGCCATGAACGCAGTTCCTCCAGCTTATTTATGATTTCTTCACGAACCGTCCACATTCTACAGCTTGGCGGTCGCCCTCAAGCTAGGGATGTAACGGCGATCGCCAGAAGGTCAAGTGATAACCATTGCACCTATCGATGGGCTGTGGAACTTGATGAGCGTTGGAACGTATGGCCTTGACTCAAACTATGCCTACAAGAGCCTATGAGGATTATTGGCGTGGCGTTTTAGTGGCTCGCGTTTGAGCCAAGGCCGGTAACTCCAGGTTGCCTTCCTGATAAAACACAACTAATTTCATGGCTGCAATCACCCAGCGATTGCCCTGAAATACCATTCGAAAATGATAATTCCCGGCCACCATCCAGACCTCGCCATTAGGGGCATCAGCAATGTAATGATAGCCACGGACATGGGTTTCAGCGGTTGCAATAGTTGCCTCCGCTACGACTAGAAAAGGTCCCAATAAATGCTGAGTCGCCTGAAAACCAGGGAGCAATCCTTGCCAACGTTCCATCAATTTATCTGCGGGTATCGTTTCCGGTTCGCCGCCCACCAGAGAGGTATAGTCGACGTCTACGGTGTCGGCAAACTCATGACGAACAGTAGGCCAATCCAGTTGGTCAATGGCATGAATCATGCCAACAATTGGGGTGGTGATAGCTGTGGTAGTATCCATGTTTTTTCTGGTGATTAAGCTTTGAAGTGATGGGCAACGGCGTCAGCAGAAGCTTTAACAATGTCCGCCCGATCGTAAAAATCAAATTGGGTGACATCATCGCCCAGCCAGAGTCTTTCTAGTGGGGCTGTGGTGCGCTGTGCATAAGCTTCCGCCCCAGCGGGAAGTGCGATCGCTGGCGAACCCACCATTAGCATTGGCTTGGACAGGCGATCTGCGGAGGCTTGAGCATCATAGGTAAGCCAGGATTTCCAGGTCAAAATGCTGAACTTGTTGTCGTAGGCAGAGATTAAACCTCGATTTGTTTCGGTGTAGTAGGGCGCTTGATACATAGGGGCCGTGTCATCCGTGGTGCTGGCAGCAGTTAAGATAACCGGGTCTGCGCCTGCAGCTTCGCTCGCAGCAATCAAAGCGGCCACGGTTTCAGATCCACCGTAAATATCTGCCGCCATCTTTGCGTTATGAAGCCAAGGAGCCACGAGGGCCAGTTTTGCTAGCTTGTCACGATCAGCAACAGCAGCGGCCATGTAGCCAGATGACGCACAAACGCCTAAACCATACAGATGCGCTGCGTCCAAGTCATCACGTTCAGCTAGATAGTCCACTGCCGCACAAATATCAGCAGTCTTCGTAGCTGGATCTTCGACATAGCGAGGTTCACCACTGGACTCTCCCCAGCCCGTGAAGTCAAAAGCAAGGGCGGCCAATCCACGGTTGGCCAGTTCGCGGGCATAGGTCCCAGCCATCTGCTCTTTGACGGTTGTCCAGGCTCCTGCGACAACCACCGCTGATAAGAGGCCGTCTTGATCTGCGGACTTGTAAAGTGTGCCTTTCAAGATGGCACCCCCTGAGGCGAATGAGACAGCTTCCGCAATGACGCCATTGAGCTCAGGGGTGTTTTGCAGATTGATGATGGTTGAAGCCATGGTTAATGCTTTTGAGGTTTTGATTTGAAAACGTAAAGTTCATCGGCAAGACGAGATGACTTTGCGGGCGCACCAGGTTAGCTACCCTCGGCAGCAGATTCGGAATCGGCCTCTGGAATAGACTCGGGCTCTAGTTTTGCGCCCGTGCCGGAAAAAGTGATAGTGCGGGAGCCATCGGGAGCGTTGCTAGTCACCGTAACTTGGGCGCGATGCGTACCCGATTCGGTGGGAGCGTAGACAATGCTGAGACTACAACTGCGACCAGGTGGAATGATTGCCCCGCTAGCGCAGGTATTCTGAACGATGCGGAAATGCGGCTTGCCGCTACCCGTGACGAAGAGTTGCCCCATACGCAGCGAAGCAGATCCTCGGCTAGTAACGACAAAAGACTGCGCCGCAGTGGTGCTGCCGACCTCATTCGAGCCAAAGGCCAAGCTCTCAAGATTCACGCTCAAGCGCGGCACGACCCCAGTACCGCTGAGAGCGATCGCCTGCGGCCCCTCAAGGGCATTGTTATTCACCGTTAAGGTAGCCGTACGAGCACCTTCGCCAGAGGGAGCGAACGCAACACTTATCGTGCAATCTTGCTCGGGCTCCAAGATGCCTTGAGACGACGTATCAGCCGCCTCGCTGTCTTCAGCATCGGCCTCGCTGACAGCAACTTCTGAATCTGTCCCCGTCTCGCCTTCGTCAGCACTCTCAACTGACTCATCAGCCGCATTCTCAGGAGCAGCATCAGACTCCGATCCGGCATCGGCATCTTCAGTCGTTGCGTCACTCGCAGACTCTGGAGATGCAGCCGTTGCGGACTCTTCTGCTGCCTCGTCGCCAGACGTGTCGGCGGCCGACTCTGGGGTAGCATCATCAGTCTGAGCGCCGGTGGTGGCGGCTGCTTTAGCGTCCTCCTCTCCACCATCCTTCTCTGGACTGTCTTCGGCGTCGCTGTCTTCTTCAGGCGGCGGCGGGGGCGAACAGGTATCTTCAATCGCGCGAAAGTCGCTGGCGTGGGGACCGCCGAACTCGACGGAAGCAATGTCGACAGGAGCCGTGCCTTGGCTGAGCACGGAAAGAACTTTGGCTTGGCTGAGTACGGAGACGGGTAGAGCGCCGAAGACCATGCCTTCAATATCGAGCGCAATTTTGGGAGCCGTGCCTATCCCCGTCAGCACGATGGGATCGATCGCTGCTTCTGAATTGGTCGCGATCTCCAATTGGGCTGTCCGTCCGCCTTCTGTGGTGGGTTTGAACTCGATGCCAATGATGCAACTCTCCTCTGGCGGTATCGGCGTACTGGTCTCGCAGGTATTCTCAACAATGGCAAAGTCTTCCGGGCGATCGCCTCCCAGCTCCACCTGAATAATCTCGACAGGAGAGAGTCCTTGACTTTCCACTAGCAGCGCTCGCCGCCGGATATCGCGCTCGATTTGAGCTTGCCGAAAATCTAAATGGGTGCGACCGACCGTGGCGATCGCCGGACGCGGCATTAGATAGGTATACCAGCCCCACATGCCAGCCACCGCCACTAGCGTTGAGGCCAGAACCAGTCCTCCCACTTGCCAAAAGCCCGCCCCTCTGACGGGTCGCTCGGCCAGCGCCAGCAATAAGGCACGGCGAGTCACGACTAGCGCTTCGGGCACGTTCAATCGTTCGCGCTGGCGTTCGGCCTGTAACAGGGCGTCGTAGGCAGCTCTGAGATCGCCTGATGCCAGCGCTTTCGCTCCTAACTGATGGGTAGCCCGCGCTTCCATATCGAGATCTGAGAGAGAGTGCGCTGCCTGTTGCTGAAATTCGAGCACCTGTTGCCACAATCCCCAGCGTTTTCCGGCTGCGATCTCGTCAGCCATAGCGGTTCCGAGAACGGCAACCTCCGACCAACGCTGGGTCGCGATCCCGTATTGCATGGCTCTCGCAATATCCACGTCGTCTTCTGGCGATCGCTCATAGGCAGCTACATGAGTGTCAGTTAGGGCTGCGGGATCGAGGTGTTCCACCCACTGAGTCAGCCAAAGATCGCGCTGCTGCTCCACGTCCCATTCAGCAGGCACGTAAGGTATGAGATTGCCCGCGACCCGAACGCGATCACCTTCTGTCAGCACCAGATGTCTGGCTCGCAAGGATGCCAACACGATGGAACCGTCATTGAGATCGAGCCAGCGGGACAACGTTGCCACTCCAGTCGCGCCGGGGGCGATCGCCGTCAATGCCGTCATTAGCTGGCGTTTGTCATCGTTCAAATCGATGAGCAAGGATTGCAGCAGCGGACCGGCTGAGGCATCGGACAAGCCCTGGCGGAAAAAGTCGGTTAACGATAGAGAGCGATGCCGCAGGAAGGCTCCCACCTGCTGCAAACTGAGTGGATTACCATCCAGGAGCGCAGATACGTTGGGCTCGACTGACCGTTCTTCTGGCCGGAGCGATCGCCCCAGTTCTCGTTCTATAAGAGCGATTGCGGCTGCACCCGTTACCCCCGTTACTTCAATGACACAGCCCTCTTCCCACGCATAAGGTTCGTCACCCGTGCAGATGAAATGGGGTAGGACTTGAGCTAAAGCTTCAACTTGCGCGCGCTCCCCTGTCGTGTTGTCGAGCAAGACCGCTATCGACAACTCTTTTAGTAAAGGGTTGAGGCGATCGCCGGATAGCTTCAGGTCGTTTGTCGGACCGGCACTCGCGTCGTAGATCGCTTGAACGACATCTTCATTGCTGAGATGGCGAGCGTTGAGATAGAGAATGCCACCCGCAAAAGCATCATTAAGATCGGGATGGTGGGCGAGATGGTGCAGCAGTGTTGACTTACCGACCCCTGCTCCGCCACACAGCACCACCGGCTGTCCGGTCGAGATCGCTGCGATCGCTTCCCGGACAATTTCATCCCGGTCGAGCACATCCGCTGGGGCAGGTGGCAGGGCGAACTCAGGTGACATGCCAGCCACCTCAGGCCCCTCGTCGGTCGAGCGTTCGAGCTCGGCTCCCCACGGGCCGAGAGTGAGGTCGTACAGACGCGCGCGTACGCGCGGCCAAGCGGTATCGGCAGGTTCGTCACCCGCAGATAAGCGATCGTCGGGAGGTACGACAGCAGACACGAGATGGAGTCCTCAAGCACAACCGAACGCCGCGCGGGAGACGCTTGGGTGTGCGGGCTATCCGGCGGCTCTGCCGCAATCATACGGCTTTACCTCCAATTGCTGCGCGAATGGGGACGTAGCCGCAGTGTGCGTGGTTCGAGTTCGACCCGACAGTGCCTACGCTCACCGCCTGAGATTGCAGGTCTCAAGCGTAGCGGGAAAGTCAGGAATGACCAGCTGCGTACCTCCACCTCGGAGCTGTCCGACTGTGGAAACAAAATCAGGAAATGAGGGTTCCACGCCGAGAGCAGGGGTGAAGTCAATGTAAACGAGATCGCCATCCTGTCGATAAATGCCAAATTCACTGCGCCAGATCAAGTTAGGCTCGCCCACGCCAGACAACCCCGTATAGAGCTCTCGCTGTCGGAAGGCTGAGCCGGGAATGAATGGGCTGGTGTCGAATTCAAACACGTTGGTGAACGTACCAGCAGCTGAAGGTTGGTCGGGACATTCGAAACGCTGTATGCGAGTCGGAGGTTGCGGCTGATTGGAACGATGGCCGACCGTCAAGCAGCGCATGGTGGCTGGTGAAGGAGTTCTGGGCGCACCGAAAGGAATGTCGCTCACCGTGCCCGAACCGTCGAAATAGCCAACGAGGCCCAAGCGAGGCAGCACTCTGTCGGTGCGCTGTGTAAAGGCTATCTCTCTGAGCTGTCCGCCCAAGTTGTAAGTTCCTGCCGCTTCAAATTCAATGCGATCGCCTGCATAAGTATAAGTACCCTCCACAGAGATCGTGTCATTGCTATCCGTGCGGAATTGACCGAGCACCGTACCGTCGAGTCGAAAGTCGAAAAAGTAAGCAATGTTAGACACGGTGTTGGTGTCAACAAAAGTTTGTTCGCACTGGACGATAACATCAAGCGGCTGATTGGGGACAAAGGGGAAGGGAACGCCAGGGTTATTATCCGGCCTACCAGGCACCCTAACGATCTGGTTGGGCTGCAATCGATTTTGCCCGAGGAGCGCATTGGCCCGGTTGGCGATCGCCGCCTCCACGTCACCTGCAGGCAACGGCGGTACGGTTGCTAGCAGCGCAGCAACGTCATCTAAATTGAGCGCGTCGGCTGGATTGACGAAATCGATATCAGCGCGATTGGGTGTAGGAGATAAATCGCGCGGCTCTACACCAAACAGTTGGGCAGCAGCAGCTGCAATCTGTGCGTCCGTTGCATTCGGTAAATTGAGGCGAGCCAAAGCTACGGCTCCGTCAAATCTCGTCACTTCTTCTGGATTGCGTTCGAACAACAGCTCGACGCGATCGCTCGCCACGCCGGCACGAGGTCTCGGCGCTCTCCCAGAGTGAGTACGAGGCTCCGCCGCCCGTCCAGACGGTTTTGGGGTTGAAGTAGACTTATCGTTTGCAGCAGAGTTCCCGTCAATCAGTTCCGGCGCAGCGGCTTCGACAGAGTCAGACGGGTCGACAGCGACGGGGGTTGAATTCAGGCCGCAGGCCGTTAAACCAGCAATCGCGACGTACGCCAGCCCTCTCATTCGCCAATCTGCGCGCATATCCTCTCCGCACCGTCCCAAGCTATCGCTTTCCACTATCGAGGAGGAGATTGAAAAGGGCTGTGACCGCGATCGCGAGGATTGCGACTGGCTATTTTAGCTGCGCCTGGATAGCTTCGATGTGTTCTTTGGTTTTGGTGTAGCCCTCTTGCATGGCAGCTTCCGCCAAGTGGAAATCGAAGATACCGATGTGGCTCAAGTTGGGTTCGATCAAGATATCGGGGGGATGCAGCGAGAAGTTGTTGCGAGTGACCTGTTGCTCCATCACGTTGATGGAAATGCCGATAATGTCGAAGATATTCGGTTCCTGCAGACGTTCCTCAGGCATCCAGTTATCTAACTTGTCGCGAATGGTGTCGGCGATCTCGTCGTAACGCTCTCGCAACTCCGTCAACACTACGCGCGGTCTCAATCCTCTCGTGAATCGGGAAGCCACTCCCAATGCTGGCATTTCAGCCGTTTCGTCAGCTCGCACATGGTCATCAGGTTCGGTTTCATCAGCTTCATCAGCATTCAAAACCACTCGTTTGAGGTAACTGAGAATCGCCCGCGGTTCCTCACTGCTATCCATAGGCGAGTTATCCATTGAAGGAGAATCCAGACCTGTATCGTTGTCACCTTCAACATCATCTGATGCAGAGAGTGCGGAAGCGGGTAACTCCGGGTAAGGCCGGTTGAGGTTAATAGCGATCGCGAGATTTGCCCCCATATCCCGGACGGCGTTGACTGGGACGGGATTGACCAAGCCGCCGTCAACTAAATACCTGCCGTCAATATTGACTGGAGTGAATACTCCAGGAATAGAAATGCTAGCTCGTACCGCATCGACCATAGAGCCTTCACTCAAACGCACTTCGCGACCTCGACTCAGGTCGGTAGCCACGCAGCAAAACGGAATCGTGCTGTTTTCGATGCACAAGTCGAGCAAACTCTCTGCGAGCAAATCGTAGACCTTTTCGCCGTCTAGTAACCCCCGCGTCGGAAAGACGACATCTAACAGCGACACCACCATTTTCCAATCGAGGTCGAGGGCAAAGTCTTCGAGCTCGTCCAACGCATCAGCTGCATAGAGTGCCCCGACAAATGCCCCAATACTCGTTCCTGCGACGCATTGCACGGGAATATTCGCTTCCTGTAGCGCCCGAATAGCGCCAATGTGCGCCCACCCGCGCGCGCCGCCACTGCCCAATGCCAATCCCACCTGCGCGGCCACGTTCGAGTCCTCAATCTGCAACCTGCCCAAAGTCTAGGCTAACTTTACGAAATAATAGGCAACGTGAATTACCTAGATTGCGAGAGTTTCCATCTAGATTCGAGTTGTGTGAGTATCGTTCAAAGCATAAGCTTTCCAAGACTTAAAGCATATTATTTCTGCTCAAGCCATGCAAAACATGTTTACATAGACTTTTTCTTTTAAATCACTATATGCAAAAAATAAAAAGCTTCCTAAAATTGATTTTCAAGTATTGGCTTTAAAAAGCGAAAAGACAAATAATTCCAGAACTTAAAAATTCTTCCTGAAATATTTTTGGAAGCTATCACTATGAGCCAGTTGGTTCAAGAATTACTCAATAATTTCAATCTATCATCCCTAAAAATTTCATCACTCTATTCATTTCTCAGTCCAGAAAACGCTAACTTTGTTGTTTGTTCTGATTTATCCTAAATCTGTAATCGGTCCATTGAAGGAGGTGGAAGGCTACGTGGATAAGGATGCAGGCTTTAAGATATTGGAAGCGGTCGCCATTCTTGTAGCAATTTTGGGCTTCGGACCCAGGTTACTTGGTTGGATGTTCAGTTGGTTAGCGGCAAAAGCTGCGACCACAGCTACAGAGCATCTCAACCTGCCTCTAGCATTTCAAGCCGCGACTGCGGGAAATATTCCTCTTTTGGCGGAGTCAATCGCCTCGGGGTTCGCCATTGACAGCGCAGATGCTTATGGCAGAACGCTGTTGCACTGTGCCACCATGGCCAAGAATTTGGATGTTTTAGATTGGCTTCTGCGAGAAGGGGCTAGAACCGATATCACCGTCACGTCAGTCGGAGAAGAATCAACCGCCCTGGGTATAGCTACGGGTATGAAGTGGCATGAAGGGGCGGAATTATTGCTTCGCTACGGTGCTCAGATGGAGCCTGGAGCAGCAATATTACTCGGCGACCCGACTTTTGTAAGAACTTATCTCGACGACGGTGGCGATCCTGACCATCTATTCTCTGGTAAACCTTTGATATTTATAGCTGCCTACCACAGGGACACCGGGCTGGTTCGGTTGCTGTTGGATGCAGGAGCCGATGTCAACGCTTACTATAGCCATCTGGGATGGACACCTCTTCATCTAGCTGCACAGGGACAGATGGAGCTGGCTGAATTATTGCTCCATCGAGGAGCCGATATTGAAAAACCCGATAAATATCGCTTAAGACCCCTGCATGTGGCAGCTTCACATGGTGAAGCCGAGATCGTCAGGCTTCTGCTGGATAACGGTGCAGATATTGAAGCGAATAGTAATGCTGGTACTCCACTGCATGCAGCCGCGGGCAAAGGACATGCAGAGGCTATCTCCACTCTTCTAGATCGAGGTGCAATTTGCGATCGCCGCGACGGTTTGGGCAAGACAGCTCTTCATTTAGCTATTGATAGAGAGCATTTCGAGGCTGTACGAGTTTTACTGCAACGGGGCGCAAATGTCCGTTTGAAAGCTTTTTTCTTCTTGCCCGTAAGTCAATTAGCTCGTGATGAAACGATGAAAAGTCTATTGAAAAGTTATGGAGCTAAATAGGTGGTTATGTTGCAGCACTGTCGGAGAGAATGAAATATCGTACTGCTTACGCTGCTGCTAAAGCGCACGTATCGAATGGAGAAAAATTGAAAGTATGAAGCTTCCATAGCGGGCACTAACGCCCTAAGTGTCACTGAGTAAGCTCGAACGACTGATGCCGAATAAGAGATTTTTGATAACGCATTCACAACTCTGCAGCTTGCAACCAGGAGTGATCGCTCGACAATGTAACACTGTCAAAGAGCGCTCTGCATTCGATAGCCTAAGCACTATCTTGCGACCCATATCAAGAGATTGAATCGGAGTGAAACAGAAACCACGCCCGATTCGCCCTCGCAGAGGTAAACCGTCCGATGCAACCTTTCGATTTCACGTCTTATCCCTATCCTTCCTCCCGTTCTGTCGTCATGGGGAATCGTGGAGCTGTGGCGACATCCCAGCCGCTGGCAACAGCAACCGGCATTGAAATGCTGTTAGCGGGGGGGAATGCAGTAGACGCCGCGATCGCTATGGCCATCGATCTAACTGTGGTCGAACCGACAGCTAACGGACTCGGATCAGACGCATTTGCGTTGGTGTGGGATGGCGAGCTGCACGGGCTGAATGCATCGGGGAAAAGTCCGCAGGCACTATCGCCAACAATGTGGAAAAGCCTGGAACAGCTACCCTCTCGTAGTTGGTTAGCGACGACCGTGCCCGGTGCGGCATCTGCCTGGCAAGCCCTGTGGAAACGTTGGGGAAAGCTGCCCTTCGAGCGTTTGTTCGAGCCTGCCATTCGTCATGCAGAAATGGGATTCCCAGTATCGCCCGGCGTCGCGCGCGCGTGGCAGCAGCAGGCAGCCCTTTTTCTCTCTTTAACTGGCGAGGTTCATCAATCGTTTCGGGAGCAATTTTTCCCTGGCGATCGCGCCCCGCTCCCTGGCAAAATATGGCGCTGCCCCGCCCAAGCCGCAACGCTGCGAGAACTAGCCCAGACAGAAGGCGAGAGTTTGTATCGCGGCCAATTGGCCGAAACCATCGTGGCGTTTGCGAAGGCTACAGGTGGCTTTCTATCTTTAGCCGACCTCGCAGCCCATCGAGCGGAATGGGTGCAGCCAATTTCAACCACCTATCGCGGCCTTACGGTGTCGGAATTGCCTCCCAACGGCCAGGGCATCGCCGCACTGATGGCCCTCAATATCGTGGAAAAGTTCGATCTCTCCGCATACCCGCGTGAATCCGTTGCCAACTATCACCACCAAATTGAAGCGATGAAGTTGGCCTTTGCCGATGCCCACCGCTACGTAGCCGATCCGGCAGCCATGACCGTAGCGGCGGCGGACTTACTGGATAAGTCCTATGCAGCCCGACGCTATCAACTCATCGGCGATCGCGCGCTCCCGCTAGCCGAACCCGGATTACCGCAAGGTGGCACGGTGTATCTAGCCGCAGCGGATGGCGACGTCATGGTGTCGTTCATTCAATCCAATTTCATGGGATTTGGCAGCGGCATTGCCATTCCCGGCACGGGCATCTCGCTACAAAATCGCGGCGCCGGTTTCAGTCTCGACCCCGAACATCCCAACGCGATCGCCCCTGGCAAGCGTCCCTTTCACACGATCATTCCTGGGTTCCTCAGTCAGGACGATCGCCCATTAGGGCCGTTTGGAGTGATGGGCGGCCCCATGCAACCTCAGGGACACCTGCAAGTAGTTAGCAATCTCGTCGATCGCGGCCTCAATCCCCAGGCGGCCTTAGACGCTCCGCGCTGGCGCTTCGATCGCGGCAATCAGATCCTGCTAGAGCAGTCCGTGCCGCGTCACGTTGCCCTAGGCCTGAGCGATCGCGGCCACGACGTGCGCGTGACTGCAGAACCAAGTGAGTTTGGCAAAGGCCAAATCATCCTGCAACTGGAGAGTGGCGTTTTCGTAGCAGCGTCGGAGCCGCGCGCGGACGGCATGGCGATCGCGTTGTAACGGGCTCTGCGCTAGCCGACGTAGTGAAACACGTCTTCGTGAGGGTATCGCACTTTAGCCATCGTGGCGTACTTGTCGCCATCGGCTCGGTACCCAGCAGGACAGACCACGACAGCAGTTAACCCACGCTCGGTCAACCCTAAAATCTCGTCGTACTTAGCCGGAATAAACCCTTCCATGGGACACGTGTCGATGCCCAACATAGCTGCACTCGTCATCAATTGACCGAGAGCGATGTAAACCTGACGCGTCGCCCATTCTTTCATGGTCACGGGGAAAGGCGGGTTCTGCAAAAAGCCTTTGACCATATTGCCATAGCCCTGTAGTTTCTCCGCCGGAGTCTGTCGTACGTCTGCCATACGCTGCACGAAGCGATCGACATCTGTACTGTCAACCTCGGTCGGAATGGCGAGTACGACCAGGTGAGAGGCCTCGACGACTTGGGTTTGTCCCCAAGAGGCCTCGACTAACTGCTGACGCACGTCAGGATCGCGCACCACGATAAATTTCCAAGGCTGTAAGCCAAAGGACGACGGGGCCAGTAGCAATGTCTGTTCGAGAGTTTGCCAGAGGTCGTCGGAAATGACTTTAGTCGGGTCGAATTGCTTGACGGCGTAGCGCCATTGCAGCTGTTGTAGGACGAAATCAGGTGTAGCGGTTGCTTGACTCATGCTGTTGTACTCAACTGTCACCACTCACTATGAAATACCTCTATCGGCCTGAGACTGAGGTTTTGCGTGCAGACTTACTCAGGATCGGTAGCAGGCGATCGCATCTTTACGACTTTGGCCGGGATACCGACCGCGATCGCGTCATCCGGCACGTCCCGAGTCACGACACTACCGGCACCTATCACAGCGCGATCGCCAATTCTGACCCCTTTCAAAACTTTGACATGTGCTCCTAACCACGCTTCGTTGCCAATAGCAGTAGCTTGTGAGACAAGAGGCTGTTCCAACGGAGACGGACCTAGAGCAAAGCCGTGATCGTGGTCGGTGATGTAACATCCTGGCCCGATGGCGCAGTTGCGGCCAATGACGATGCTGAGACTAGCATCAATAAACGTATGGCGGTTGACGTACGTACCCTTTCTCAAACAGATTTTGGCCTTCTCCTGGGGCTCGCCACTGCACAACAAAATGACACCACGATCCAAAGAACAGTGACGGGCAATCGCGATCGCCTCGGGCTGGCGCGGAATTTCAATCTCGCGCATCCAAACGTAGCCATCGATCTGAACGCCCAAGGCTCGATAGTAAACATTGCGCCAGCGAGACTGCAGCCCTTCCCTAATGCGTTTTGCTGTGAGTAATCCAGCTCGCAACACGAGACTATCCTCGCGCTTGCGATGAGGTCGGCGAGGAGATGGGAGACGTTGCAATCTCGGCGATCGCCCCACATTTACCCCAGACCACGCCGGGCAATTCCAACCAGCCGCGTGGCGATGTTAGCGATGCAGCCATGCCAAACAACTGTTGGACGACCAACTTGACGTGGTCCTCAGCAGTCTGGCGCTCCAAAATGCGAGTCATGACGTAATAACGATTGACCAAATCCATTTTGGCCAGCACGGCAGCATTGTTCTTATGATCCCCAGGCTGGCTGTCGTGGAAAATTCTAGCCGTGCGCGCATTCGCCAAACGCCACTGTTTGCCCACCATCAGCGACAAAGTCACGTCTTCCATCAGCGAATAGCCAGTGAAATGCTTCGGAAACGGCGGCTCGGGCAACGCCACACGCCGGTAGAGCGCGCAAGTCGTGTTGATCCATTCCACAGGCACGACTTCGGGTAGATCCGGTCGATCTTCAGGTAGTAAATTCATCACTGGACCGATGCACTTACCGGCGTAGCTCTTTTCTGACCGACCGTTAAGGTAGCGAAATAACCACCCGCTGAATCGACCGGGGGGCAAGTACTTGCAGTTCGTAATGGTGGCATTAAGGCCGCCCAATTGCGGGTCGCGTTGCAGTGCCAACCACATGCGCAACAGGCAATCCGGTTCGAAGGTAATGTCGTCGTCGAGAAACAGAATGCCCTCAAGATGGGCAGCATGGCCGACGGCTTGATTGCGCTGAGTCGCTGCACCTCTAGCGATCGCGCGGTAATACTTCACCTCCGTCCGCAACCCTGCAATGGGAGTCGCACATAGAGTTTTTGTCGCATTGTCATCCGACGCATCGACGACGATAGTCTCCTGAGGCTGAGCCGACTGTCGCGCCATGCTCTCCAACATGGTTTGCAGCGGCACCGAACGATGTCGCGTCGGAACAATAGCGGAAACGGGTAGTACCTGAACCATGAAGCAGACAGGGAATCCTTTAGAGATCTTTGATGGGGATGGGATTGCGACGCAAGTGCAAGTACGACATCAATGCCGATCCTGAAACGGTCTGACGATGTTGACGATGTTGCCAAGTCAAACTAGGAATGATCGCGAGACCGCGCAAGATGCCATGCCGACGATTGTTGCGCAACAGCCACAGCACTCGGCTCACACACTGACCCGCCCCTAACCACCAATACCGAACGGGATAGCGCAAGAAAGCCAGTAGTGCCTGATTGGCCACGCTGGCCGCTGTGATTTTCGGACTCTCGTGATGCTCCAACCGCGTATTGTGAAACACGCGTAGCCACGAACTCCCGAGAATCTTCCAACCAGATGCATGCAGCCGCAGATTTAAATCCACCTCTTCCATACCGTAGGCCACAGGTAAGCTGACATAGCCGGTGGTCCCATTAAAAACGTCGCGACGATAGGCACAGCCGCAGCCCGTAAAGTCTGCTACCCAACAAGCTGCTTCGGTATCAGGCTCGACGGGCTCGCCGATATGATAGATAGCGGCTCCAATCACAGCGGCAGCGGGAAAGCGATCGCACAGCGTTTGCACGCGTTGAAAGTAGTCGGTATCGAGGGGATAAGAATCGTCATCGAAGCAAGCCACAATCGGATAACTCGCCGCTGCAATGAGTTTATTACGTCCGCCTCCCGGCCCCATCTGCCGGTCGCTGCGCAAAATTTTCACCTGCGGAAAATGCTGCTCTAGCGGTTCCTGAGTCACGGAATCGTCGCCGTCAATATGAACCAAAATCTCGGCCGGTTGCGGATTGCAGGCCAAAATTTTACTCAGACTTTCGAGTAAATCGTCCACCCGGTTGTAGGTGGGAATAGCAACTGAGATGGCGATCGTGTCAGCACTCATGACCGTGCAGATTTAGCAGACAGGCCGATTTTCTCAAATAATGTCTGAAAACGACGGTCCCAGGTGTGATCTCGACGCGCTCTTTCCCAACCTGCTGTTCTCAACTGCTCAGCAGCATCCGGACGATCGAGATAAAAACGCACCTTGTCAACCAATTCCTCCGCATCGCGATAGGTATCGATCTCGCGCCCGATGTTGTAAAACTCGGCAATTTCGTCAGTATGTCCGGTCAGGTAACAAGTCTGGCACATAGGAGCTTCAAAATCCCGCAGCCGCACGTGGGGGATTAACTCAGCCCCCGGACGTCCGTCTGCCCACACGTGACTGAAGTTCAGTACAACTTCATACTCGCTAAAAGTCTGACAAATATCCGGAGCAAAGCCTTTGGCTGCTGTTGCCAATATCGGCGCGAGTTGACGCGTACCTTTGCGATACTGCCATTGCTTAATGGTTCGAGCAATTCCCCCGATCGCGCCAGCCCGCGTGACGTTTTCCTGCATCACATGTAGGTAAGCTCGCCAGCCGCCTGGCTGTTGCACGCGCCGCCCCAGATAGAACGATGCCGCTTCAGTCGAGATGTCCTCAGCAGAATCGTCTTGCTCTTCTTCTTCAATCTCGGGTTCTGGCGCTCCCCAACCCGCACCATAAATATCCACGGGTACTTGTGCTCGGATGAGATGGGCCAACAGTCGATCGCGATCCGCATAGCGCTGCCCGACAAAGCAAGCTTTCGCCGCTCTTTGCAAGCCTTCCACGGAGCAATAGACATCAGGATCGGCTCCCATCTGAACCCAAATCGGTCTCGCTCCCGCCGAGATATAGAGATCGCGGGCGTCTCGTTCGGCGTGCCAAGAGAACTGAGCTTTGGCAGCGATCGCGGCAACCAACTCGAACTGATAAATACTGTTGCAGTAAAAGTTGACGGTAGGGATACCGAGTCGATGAATCTCGTCGAAGCCCGCTGGGTCGAAATGAGCGTTATAGAAATAACTTAAAAACAAGTCTATGGGCTGCTCTCGATGAACCCGCCGTACTTCATCGAGAATGCGATCGGTAGTTCGCGATCGGACTTCCAGCTCCTGCGGCTTAAACTTGTCGGCCACGTGCATAAATCGACTGGTCGGCAACAAATCGACCTGTGATTCAACTAAATCGCAGCCTAGCCGCCGCAGAGCCGGGTAAAAATTACCGCTCCACAAGCCTCCGTAAAAAAATGAAGGATCTTTTGCGTGACGAATTACCGTGAAAACACGCAACATCTGCACTGTGCCACCTTTAGCTTCACCAATATAGAAGCGGCGGAGCTTTCGCGATCGTCACGTTCGCAGCGGACGACAATGATAAAAACATTTCAGAGCAGTTACACCAACACCTAGCTTAATTTAAAAAAAGACCCAGGCAACAATTGCGATCGCCTGGGAGCTGTACTTCACCTTACCGACATTCAACCAGCCAAGTGTGAAAAACTCGGGTAGAGCGGTAGCAAGTTACGCCATACCGCTTGCTTTTAGTGCGCTCACAGTACCATCTTCAGGCCAAATCTCAGCAACATTGCATACCAACAGGCTACATTAATTTATCTTTCACAGCTCGGAATATTCGACAGCCACTTCGGGGTCGATCCCGCGCTGGATATCGTCCAAAGCTTCACAGGCCAAGTCGAGCGCGTTCGCCTGGCAGTTCCACTCCCACGCAGCTTCCGATTGATCCAGCATGGTCGCTAGATGAGCTTGAGTTCTAGCGTAGTGATAAAAAGCGAACAAAATATCTTCCATGCTATGAGTTTCCAGCAGAGTAAAGACCTCTGGCGCCAAGTTCGTTCGTCCCATCTCACTTCTCCTCACGCAAGGCCCGTACCAACGCACTTTCCAGCTCGTTCGCACAACCACCACAAACGCACTCATCACTCAAGCGTGGAATGCATCCGACTTACTTGTCTGAGAATTTCTTAGCACTCAAGCTTACTCTCGAACTGACCGATGGAGTCGGCAGTACATTAGGCAGAGATGCAACAGGTAAGGCTAAGCTCATTCTTAAGTAAGAGTATGAATGCCGGTTGAGGCGATCGCCTTCCGTAACTTCCGGCTTTAGTCTTGCGCAATCCATAACATGCATCTGAGCAATTGATTACATCCAAGGCTTATCAGTGGATTGCAGTTCTACGGCTTCATAATTACTTTAAAAATAGCAGATATATCAGACCTCAAGCTGCTTAGGACGTTTTAGCTATTCAGAAACCTGTCGCATCCATTTCTTCCACATCCAAACTAAAACATCCTCAGTTATGGTCAAAACTATTTGCGCACGCACATCATCAAAATTAACGGGTGAATGTTAGTTCTCACCAGAGAGACTCAGAACATCCACCCACTACAGCAACTGTTGATTAACGTGAGATCTCTCAACCGTCTAGTTTCTATACAGCCCAGGCATTCTTCATTCTGCCTGAGAGATCGCGAGCAAAAAAGGTTAGGCTAAGTCTGAAATCGCCGCTCCGAAGTTAATATGAAAGGGCTGACCTTCAAGTAACAAAGCCGGTACAGACTGCACGCCATGGCTTTGAGCTTCAGCAATCTTGGCTTTCTGTTCGCCGAGGTGGACAATTTCTACATCGAAGCGATCGCGATCGAGGGCTTCAGCTACATTACGTTCTGCGCTAAGACAAACGGGACATCCAGCATGATAGAAAATGGCTTTGGCTTTCATCAACCTTCTCCTGAAATAGAAGTAAATTCACCCTATCAAGCTCGATATAAAAATATAAGCCTGTACGCATGAGTGAGGTAGGTACATTTAGGTACGGATTGCGAAATATGGTTGAAAAAAATGTTCTGAATGTGATCGCACCCCGTCCGGCATTTGGCATAGCAGAAGATGTTCTCGGCTGTAAGTGGATGCTGACCATTCTCGATTTGTTGCAGCGGGGAGTGTGCCGTCCGGGTACCATGCAGCGCAGTGTGGACGGTCTAACGACGAAAGTGATGAACGAGCGGTTGAAGAAGCTGGTAAGCTACCGACTCATTAAACGTCACGCTTATCCAGAAGTTCCGCCTCGTGTCGAGTACGAGCTGACTGCTCGCGGCCACAAGTTTTTACAGATTTTGGAGGCGATCGCCGAATTAGATCGCGAACTCGAATAAGCCTGCGATCCGCTCCCTGCCATATTCTCGGATCGAAAAGAGCAGCCCCGTTAAGGCTGCTCTCACACGTGAGTTCCGGAAAGAACTTAACTGTCGAACTTAGGCGCTAACAGCAGTCTTCACTGTGGCGTCCAAAGCACCGGAGGCGTAAGCGGCAGCCACGTCAACCAACGTTGCACTCTTCACTTTGGAGCCATTGCCAGCACAGCCAAAAGCCTCATAACGCTCAGCGCAGACAGCCTTCATGCGCTTGATTGCAGGCTTCATGAAGTGGCGGGGGTCAAAGTTAGACGGGTCAGCATCAGCGGCCTCGCGGATGGCAGCGGTGATGGCCAAGCGGTTGTCAGTGTCGATATTCACTTTACGCACGCCGCTCTTGATACCACGCTGGATTTCTTCGAGGGGTACGCCGTAGGTTTCGGGGATACCGCCGCCGTGCTCGTTGATGATATCAATCAGATCCTTAGGCACAGAAGAGGAGCCGTGCATGACCAAGTGAGTATTGGGTAGACGACTGTGAATTTCTTCGATGCGGCTGATGGCAAGGATATCTCCCGAAGGCTTACGGGTGAACTTATAAGCACCGTGGCTGGTACCAATCGCCAGTGCTAGAGCATCCACTTGGGTGCGCTGCACGAAGTCAACAGCTTCGTCAGGGTCGGTGAGCAGCTGATCTTTGCTGAGAGTACCTTCAAATCCGTGACCGTCTTCTGCTTCGCCAGCACCTGTTTCTAGGGAACCCAAACAGCCCAACTCACCTTCAACGCTAACGCCGATTGCGTGAGCCACATCTACGACAGTCTTGGTGACTTCAACGTTGTACTCATAGCTAGCAGGGGTCTTGGCGTCAGCCTCCAAAGAGCCGTCCATCATGACGCTGGTAAAGCCTTGCTGCATGGCTGAATAGCAGGTAGCCGGACTATTGCCGTGGTCTTGGTGCATGACGATAGGAATATGAGGGTAGGTTTCCAACGCTCCCAAAATCAAGTGGCGCAAGAAGATATCACCTGCATACTTGCGTGCACCGCGAGACGCTTGCAGAATAACAGGGCTGTCAGTCTCTGCTGCCGCCTGCATAATGGATTGGATTTGCTCCATGTTATTGACGTTATACGCCGGAATGCCGTAATCGTTCTCAGCAGCGTGATCTAACAACGTCCGGAGTGATACTAAGGGCATGTGAGTCCTCCCGAGTGCTTTTTGCCTTTACATGGTACTTCTAGCAACGACAATAATCTTAAGATGATTTTCACGTTTTGTTGTGGCGATCGCTGCTTTAAGAAGCAATCGTCCTCATTTTCTATGTTTTGCTAGCAGAGCTAATTGAATAACGTCGGCAAATTGGGCTGATGCCAAAATTGACCGATCAAGCGCATCTGTTCGGGCGTGTTGCGTCCGAAGGAAAGCTCGGGGAGTTTGTCAAATGCAAAAAAGCCAATGTCGTCCGTTTCAGAGTTTTCAAAATTCGGTAGTTGCTCGACGATGTCACAGCGCATGAAAATTTTATAGATGCAGTAGACGTTGGGTTCTTTGAGAAAGGGATTGCGATCGAGCACTCCCAACACCCTTACTGCTTTGGCAATATATCCTGCTTCTTCGCGAATCTCGCGCTCGACCGCTTCTGCAGGAGAGTCTCCCAAATCGGCCCATCCGCCAGGCAACGACCACTTACCGTCCACCTTTTCTCGCACCATGAGCACGTGACCATTAGGGTCAAATACTACACCGCGCACGTCAACATTGGGAGTGACGTACTTCTTGTCCTCACTGAGAAAGAAAGACTCGACTTGCTCGAAATCAGCCTCCGTATACTCGGCCAAGATCTCGTGCGCGAGGGCTAAGAGTTTTTGACAGCGTTCGATTTCAAATGGGTTTTCGCTGTAAGCAAGAGCACCTTGCACGGAAGCTTGAATACGAGTAGCCCATTCGTACCAGCGGTAGTTGGGATGGTCGGTTGCAACCATGCTTTACTTGCCCATACCGAGCTGTTGAGCCTTTTGGTACACTTTACCCTCAGTCAACAGAGACGGCGCAATCACCACATCTACCTGCTGCATTTCGCGAATGCTCCGGGCGCCCAACGTACCCATACTGGTTCGCAAAGCTCCTAGCAAGTTGTGCGTGCCGTCATCGAGTTTGGCTGGGCCGCGCAGAATTTCCGCGATCGTGCCAGTAGAGCCGACGCGAATGCGCGTACCGCGTGGTAGCAGGGGGCTAGGGGTGGCCATCCCCCAGTGATAGCCACGTCCAGGCGCCTCAGCCGCACGCGCGATCGGCGAGCCAATCATGACGGCATCAGCGCCACAAGCGATGCATTTACAGATATCTCCTCCAGTAATCAAACCGCCGTCCGCAATGATGGGGCGATAGTTGCCAGATTCAGCTGCATAGTCGTCGCGAGCCGCTGCACAATCGGCCACAGCGGTTGCCTGAGGAACGCCCACTCCCAGCACGCCGCGTGACGTGCAGGCAGCGCCAGGACCAATTCCTACCATAATGGCTGTCGCTCCCGCCCGCAGTAGCTCTAAGGTCACGTCATAGGTCACGCAGTTGCCTACAGCCACGGGGATTGGCATGGACTGGCAAAATTCGGCGATGTCGAGGGGCTGGATGCCTTCAGGTGAGATGTGATTGGTGGAGACAACCGTGCCCTGCACGAAATAAATATCGCCCCCTGCTTCTGCTACAAGGGGACCGTAGGTGGCAGCATTCGCTGGAATGGAACTCGCAGCGGCGATCGCGCCACTCTCCTTAATCTCGTGAATGCGCTGCTTAATAAGATTGGGCTGGACGGGTTCGCTGTAGAGATGCTGCATCAGCGAGACGAACTCGTCTTTACCGACGCTGGCAATTTTATCCAGAACAGGGGTGGGATCGGCATACCGAGTTTGAATGCCGTCCAGGTTGATGACACCAAAAGCGCCCAATTCAGAGAGTAGCGTTGCCATGCGTACGTCCACCACACCATCCATCGCACTGGCAATGATGGGGATTTCGCGTTGAATGCCACCCACGGTCAAGTTCGTATCGACCATGCGGGGGTCGACAGTGCGATCGCCGGGAGACAGAGCAATTTCGTCAAAGCCGTAGGCCCTTCGGGCTGTTTTCCCGCGACCGAGTTGAATGTCCACAGGGAAGCCGTTCCTCAAACGATGGCAAGCAGTCTACCTAGACTATCAAAGCGATTTTCAGCCTGTCAAAGCCACCTTTTGCGACTCACGAACCTATATTTTTGTATTGTTTACGTTTCTTGACTTTAGCCGCAATCCAACCGCCGAACCTGACCGCCATCATTGCACTCTCAGCCGTCTGTCTGATGAATTGGAAGCTATGAACGGGCATCTCCGTTTGCTGAGGTAGACGTCAGCTCTTCCTAAAACTTGCGGGAGAATCGTAGTAAAGATTCTTTCACAGGACATCGAGATCGTGTTGGCAGACCTTCCTCAATTGCAGTTGGAAAAGCGAGCGTTAGAAATGTTGGCGGCATTAAGCTACCGCACGAGCGAGCTGGACGGCTATTTGCAACAAATTGCGCAAAGCGTGCGCGAACTCATGGATCTCGATTGGTCGGTCGTTACGCTGTGTAGCGGCCAGAGCGAGAGAATTTTGGCAAGCACGATCGACATGGGAGAGGATCGCGATCGCGTGTTCGAGCTGCACGGCACGTTAACTGCAACGGTGTTTTCCAGTGGAGAACCCTTGGTAGTGGACGATGCGACGGTGACCACCACCTACGGAGCTGCACCGGAGGGCTATCGCGCATATTTGGGCGTGCCGCTGCGGACGCCTTCCGGGAGAGTGCTCGGCACGATTTGTTCGTTTCAGCAGCGGCCGCGCCATTTCTCTAAGGCCGAAATTAATCTAGCTATCATGTTTGCCGAACGGGCAGCGACCGCACTCGATAATTTCCAGCTTTATCGCGAACAGCAGCAGACTAGCGAACGCTTGCGCCAGAGTGAAGAGCAACTGCGCCAGATCGTCGAGAATCTCGACCAAGTGTTCTGGATGTATGCGTGCGATCGCCAACCTTGGTATGAGGGTACTCCCGTTTACATCAGCCCGGCTTTTGAAACAGTGTGGGGACATGCCTGCGAGGAATGGCACCGTCAGCCAAAATGTTGGCAACAGGCTATTCATCCGGGAGATCGCGATCGCGTTTTGAATTTGATTGCTGAGTCTGGCGAGCGGGAATGGAATGCAGAGTATCGAATTATTCGTCCTGACGGAGCCGTGCGGTTGATTCGCGATCGCGCCTTTCCCATTCGCGATGATGCGGGCCGCGTTTATCGTATGGCGGGCATCGCCGAAGACATTACTGAACGGCATCAGGCTCAGCAGGGGGAGCTGCGGGCGCTGGAGCGATTGGCTGAAATTGGCGAGCTGGCGGCTTCGGTCGTACATGAAGTGCGCAATCCACTCACGACCGTGGTGATGGGACTGACCTCCGTTCGGCAAATGTCGTTGGATAAGCGCGCTGACATGCGGCTTGACTTAGCGTTGGATGAGGCGGATCGCCTGCGCCGATTGCTCGACGAAATTCTCCTCTATGCCAAACCACGCGATCTCAATCATGCAGAAGTCGAGCTGTGCGAGCTGTTGGCAGGGATGTTGCCCAGCTTGAAAAACATGCCGTCGGCTCGGAATCGCGAGATCGAACTCGTCGATCGCCTCGATCGCGCGCCGATCTTGGGAGATGCTGACAAGCTCAAACAGGTGTTCATCAATCTGGTTGATAATGCCTGCGAAGCAATTTCCGCAGGCGATCGCGTCACCTGTCATATCGAACCGGGGGTGTCGAGTAAGTGGATTGTCGTGCGGGTCCACAATGGCGGGCCCCCGATTCCACCTGACGCGTTGCAGCAGTTAACGAAACCCTTTTTTACAACGAAATCTTCTGGCAATGGGTTAGGGTTGGCCATCGTGCAGCGCATTGTCGAAAGTCACAGCGGCGAGTTGACGATTACCTCAGCACCTGAGGCTGGCACCACCGTTTCCATCCAGCTGCCGCTACAGACTGTCCGCCAGCGTTCCCAGCTCCTAATTGATTGATAGCTCCCCTAAGCCGATCGCTCTTTCAATACTTCAGAAAAGGCAAACTCGGGAGCCGCGAGGACAAAAATGGTGGCTGGCAATCCGGCGGACTTGGCGTGCAACTCGTCATAGTAGGCGCGAAAATCGCGATTGCTCTCAAATTGAGCTGGGTTAGCCATCCCCAAAAACACCACGTCGGCTCGTCGCGAAATTTTTTGCAGGATCGTTTCAAAGGGGCGATCGTTCGCAATTAAGACCTGAGTTTTGGCACCAATCCGCATCTCTGCGATCAAAGCCGTGATGTTCGTACGGGCCGCCTGAGCAGCAGCTTCGCTCGGGACGACGAGATTGACGAAAATCTCGGCTCGTCGCCAGCGCGTATCCGCACGCAGCAAGTAGGCTAGCAGCAACATGAGACTGCCATTGGCTTGCATCCCACCCCACCACACGTCGATCCGCCTGCGCCGACCAAAGCCTTGGATCGGATGTTCTCGCAAAATGGCGACATTGCGCTTGGCCTGATGAATGTGACCGATGAGCTGACAGTAGCGATCGCGGCTAGCCTCATCGTCGCTATCTCCCATCACGATGGTGTTAGGAACGAGCGGCCCAATACCGTAGGTTTCGATCAGCTGCGCAGCGCCGTCAAACGGGTCGTCCGCTTCCATCAAGCGCACCAGCACCTGCAGCCCCTGCTTGCTGAGAAACTCGCGAATGGTACTTTCTAGCGCTGCTCGCCGCGGAATATCGGAATTCCCTTTCGACAACACCCGCGAGACCGTAATTAAACCGCGATGGTGTGCGAGCGCGTCAGCCAGCTCGATTGGAGCCAAGCGCTTAGTGGGAGAATTAGACAACACTAAAATGTGAGGCTGCCAGTTTCTGGTATCCGCAACGGCATCGACCTGAAAAATACCGGTTTGCAACAGCGCCATCCACATGCCGCGCCGCGCGTCTCCCCAAGTCGTCCGCAGTTCTCGCTGCTGCAGCCAGAGAAAAATACCGAGGGCGATCGCCGCTGCTGCCACGGTGGCCAAGGCATTAATCAAAAACATGACGGCCAAACAGCCCGCTGCTCCCAAGAACGATAGCGACCAATGCACCTGAAAAGACGGTCGAAAAGACGGACTTTGCAAAAACCCTTCAATCCCCGCCGCCACGTTCAGCACCAGATACGTAGTGAGAAAAAACATGGTCAGCACGGGAGCAATCAAATTCAAATCGCCGATGGCAACAGCCACCAACGCAACTCCCAAAGTGACCCAAGTGCCGATACGGGGCTCGTCTTCAGGTCCTTCCCCCGTTCCCAGGGGCCGCATCCAGCCGGGCAAAACGCGATCGCGCACCAGAGCTTGCAACACTCGCGGCGCTCCCAAAATACTGCCCAAAGCACTCGAGAGGGTCGCCCCCCAGACTCCCAACAAGATGGACGGCCCCCACAACGCCATCTGCTGCATGATCAGTGGATTCTCGGTCAATGCAACGGCATCAGCCCGGACCACCAACAGGAGCGGCAGCACCATGTAAATGACATACCCTGTCCCCACCGCCCACAGCGTGCCCGTGGGGAGCGATCGCGTCGGATTCTCCAAATCGCCCGACATATTCACGCCAGCCATAATGCCAGTCACGGCCGGAAAGAACACGGCAAATACCGACCAGAACGGCTCGGCCCGATCGACAGGAGCACCCCAAACCCCCATCACGCTTTCGCTGACCGAGTGACCGCCAACAAAAGCCAGTAGGGATAAAGCGATCGCCGCCATAATGACGTACTGCACCCGAATAGCCCATCGAGCGGAGGTAACGGCGACAACGGCCACCAGCATCGTGACCACTACCGTCACCAATCGCGCATTGAGCTGGGGAAACGTAGCTACCAAACTTTCTGCAAAACCGATCGTGTACAGTGCCACCGAAATGGCCTGAGCAAAATACAGCGGAATGCCTACGGCTCCTCCCGTTTCAATGCCAAGAGAGCGACTGATCATGTAGTAAGCTCCACCACCGCGAACGACGCGATCGGTGGCGATTGCGCAAACAGACAGTGCTGTCAAAAACGTAATGGACGTGGATAACGTAACGATAATCAGCGTGCCAACGAGGCCGACGTTACCTAACACCCAACCAAAGCGCAGATACATGATCACGCCCAAAATGGTCAGGATGGAAGGCGTATAGACCCCTCCAAACGTTCCCAAACCGCCGCTTACGGGCAAAGTGACATCTTCAGGCAGAGGGGTCGGAGTGCGACGAAAGAGTCGCAGCCAGTGGAATGAAAATTTCATGACGAGCCCTCTGTCGAGCAGCTTGAAGTGAGGCAGAAGATCGCGCCAGTCGTTTGTCCGAATTTTACGCCGACTGGTTTTACTGAACTAGTCGTTGTCGAACTTCGCCAAAGGCACCCATCGTACCCGCATCTTCGCTGTTGATAAATAAGCGGACAGCACCAGCATTTCCAGCGAGAACGCTCAACGCACCAAACGCCGACCAACCTCGGACGGTGCCGGGCTCCAGTGTGCCCTCAAAGACGATGCGACCGTCAACCATCACCCGCATCCAAGAAGCCTGCTCTGCCACGCGCACGCCTACTTGAATGGGCTTTTCATCAACGGGTTGAGGAATTGCAGGCGTAGGCGCAGGTGTGGTTGCAACCGCAGTTGTGGCAACCTCTTGCTCAGGAAAGACATCTTGGATGTACGTCCAATCGCTCAAGGTCTCAAACGGACGATCGCGATTGCGCTGAAAGCGTGCCAGAGGATTGTTTTGATTCCCCAACACGTCGGCAAGCACGACGACGACAATGGCGAAGGGAATGAAAAACAGCAAGAGATGCTCTGGGCGCAATAGTACGGACGTCTCGCTGGCGCGATCGCCCAGGGGTTGTTGCGTCACTGGGGGAGTTTCGACTTCGAGTTCGGCAGTGACTCGGGAAAATTGACTGGCAAGTGTCGCTCCGTTCAGCCCTAGCAAATCGCCATATTTTTTGAAAAAGCCGCGCACGTAGACGGGCTCGGGCAGGGTAGCGAAGTCTGCGCTTTCCAGAGCTTTAATGTACTGCACCCGCAACAGACTGGCATTGGCAGCTTGCTCGATACTCCACCCTTGTGCCTCGCGGGCGTGGCGTAGTTTCATTCCGATCGCCGCCAGTGTTTCTAACTGGTTGGGTTCAAGCCCTGATACATCCATCTCGAAACCGCTCTCAACACCTAATTGCTTTGATTTGACTCAATCGCATTTTAAGCTGTCGCACTTCTGCCAGGTTGAGACGCCGACATTTCCCCCTTGGCAAGGTTTCCAGTGTCAGTGGGCCAATGGCTTCGCGATGCAGCGATCGCACGGGATATCCGAGTATCTCTGCTACCCGTCGAATCTGGCGATTGCGCCCTTCGTATAAAACGATGCGTAACAAAGTAGTTGTATCTTTCCGGGTAGACCGCGAGGAAAATTGCCGCGTCACTTCAGCCGGTAGGGTGATGCCGTCTTCCAGTTCCACGCCGCGCCGCCAACGCTCGAGAATCGCCTCTTCTGGCTGACCTTCCACGCGAACGCGATACGTTTTAGATAAGTGATAGCGAGGGTGGGTAAGACGATGAGTTAATTCGCCATCGTTGGTGAGCAGCATCGCTCCCGTACTGTCTGCATCGAGTCGACCGACGGGAAACAAGCGAGTCCGCGATCGCCAATGCTCGGGTAACAAATCCAAAACCGTACGACGACCTTCTGGATCAGAACACGTGGATAGTACGCCACGGGGCTTATTGAGCAAAACGTATTGCAGTTCTGGAGGTCGATCGGAGGCGTTTTGACCGAGACGCTTGCCGTCGAGTTCGATGCGATCGCGATCGGGGTCGGCTTTCGTACCCAGCTCAGTTACAACCTTGCCATTCACGCCTACCCGTCCAGCCAGAATCAACGTTTCACATTGACGCCGCGAGGCTATGCCCCAGCGGGCCAAAATTTTTTGCACTCGTTGAGGCTCGGTCATAGAAATATTATGCGCAATGCAGGCCTTAGGTTCGATTCCGAGATACTACCTTCATCTGGGGTATTACCTTCATCTACGCATGTCTTTCTTGTAGCCAGTTTACGGATGTCTTTCTTGTACTGAGTCTACTGTCCTCATAATGGCAATTCCAGCCACTCCTCGTCCCAATTCCAGCCATGCTAAGCAGGCCGCCTACCTCTGGCTACAATGAATGCATCGCGCTTCGGGTCTCTTATGGTCGCGATCGCCTCTCCTCAATCAGATATCTTTTACCCCACTGGAGATGGCGAACCTGTGGCCGAAACTTACGCTCACTTCTGCGCGATCGTCGCTATTTTCGAAGTTTTGCGGCAGTATCTGAGCGGTCAGCAAGCAACCGTTTTCGCCAATCAGTTTCTATACTACGTTCCCAACTTTCCAAAGCTGCGCGTTGCTCCTGACGTGATGGTTATCTTTGGCGTCGAGCCGGGCGGCCGCGATAGTTACAAGATTTGGGTAGAAGGCAAAGTGCCCGCCATCATTTTTGAAATCACCTCAGCAGGCACTCGTCGACAAGACTTTGAGGAGAAAAGAGCACTGTACGAAGGTTTGGGAGTTTCTGAATACTGGCTGTTCGATCCTAGAGGCGAGTGGATACCAGAAAAACTACGCGGTTTTCGTCTCCAAAATGAATCCTACACAGTTATCTCTGAGCCGCATAGCGAGTTGTTGCAGCTAGATTTCGTCGTTGAAGATGAGCTGCTGCGGTTTTGTCGGAGAGATACGGGGGAGAAACTGCCCCTCCCTGCAGAACTCACTGCTGCACTGCAACACGCAGAGCTACAGCGCCAGCAATCTGAAACAGCTCGCCAGCAAGCTGAAACAGCTCGTCAGCAGGCTGAAAATGCCCGCCAAACTGCCGAAGCCGAACTCGATCGCTATCGCAAGAAGTTCGGCGCTTTAGATTCATAGCTTCAGTCCTGATAATCCCCGGCTCAGCACAGACTTGAACCTCCTAGAATGTGGGGGGAGTCATTTCAACATCGGCAGGAGAAACTGTGGAGGCCCGCTACAATCCTCAAGCGATCGAACCTAAGTGGCAGCAGTATTGGCTAGAGAACGGCTGCGATCGCACTTCTACGGATACTTCTCTGCCCAAGTTTTATGCTCTGTCGATGTTTCCTTACCCCTCGGGAAATTTGCACATGGGGCACGTGCGCAATTATTCGATTACAGACGTGATCGCGCGTTTCAAGCGCATGAGTGGCTTCAGAGTGTTGCATCCAATGGGGTGGGATGCCTTCGGCCTCCCGGCAGAAAATGCTGCAATCGATCGCGGGATCTCTCCTGCTGTCTGGACAAAGCAGAACATTGCTCAGATGCGAGCGCAACTGCAGCGCCTGGGACTTTCTTACGACTGGGATCGCGAGGTCACCACCTGCGACCCCGATTACTATCGCTGGACCCAGTGGATTTTTCTTCAGTTTCTAGATGCAGGGCTGGCATATCAAAAAGAATCGGCTGTGAACTGGGATCCTATCGACCAAACCGTGCTGGCCAACGAGCAGGTGGATAGCGAGGGGAAATCTTGGCGGTCTGGAGCGATTGTCGAAAAACGCATGCTGAAGCAGTGGTTTCTGAAAATCACTGACTACGCCGAAGAACTGTTGCAGGATTTGCAGCACCTGCCCGGTTGGCCCGATCGCGTCCGACTGATGCAGGAAAACTGGATCGGTAAGTCGACGGGCGCGCGCGTGGAGTTCAAAACCCCTGCAGGTCATGCCATTCCCGTCTTCACCACCCGGCCTGACACGCTTTGGGGTGCCACATTTATGGTGCTCTCTCCCGAGCACCCACTGGTGCCGGAGTTAACGACACCAGAACGGGAAGAAGCGATCGCAGCTTATCGAACTGCTGCTGCAGCGAAAAGCGAGCTCGATCGCACGGCTGAAGATCGCGAAAAAACCGGTGTCTCTACAGGCAGCTACGCCATCAACCCCGTTAACGACACCAAAATTCCCATTTGGATTGCTGACTACGTGCTGATGGGCTACGGTACGGGCGCAATCATGGCAGTTCCAGCTCACGACCAACGGGATTTTGACTTCGCGAAAACTTTTGGCCTGGAGATCGAACCCGTCGTGTTTCCTCCCGATGCCGCGCCGGACGAGGCAGCGGAGCTGACAGCAGCTTTTAGCAACAACGCCTCCGGCATTCTGCACAATTCCGGTCCCCTCAACGGTTTAACCGTTCCCGATGCCAAAACTAAAGTCATCGAGTATCTAGAGGAGAAACAGATCGGTCGAGCTCAGGTGAATTTCCGCCTGCGAGACTGGCTAATTTCGCGACAGCGCTATTGGGGCTGTCCGATTCCCGTCATTCACTGCCCTAACTGCGGTATCGTTCCCGTTCCTGCAGACCAACTTCCGGTCGAATTACCTGCAGACATCGAACTGACTGGGCGGGGAGCATCACCGCTGGCTCAGCTCGAGAGTTGGGTGCACGTCGATTGCTCTGCGTGCGGTGCAGCAGCGCGGCGCGAAACCGACACGATGGACACGTTTATCGATTCTTCTTGGTATTTCCTCCGCTACTCCGACGCTCGTAACGATCGCCAGGTTTTCGCGCTGGATAAGGTCAACGACTGGCTGCCTGTCGATCAGTACGTGGGCGGTATCGAACACGCCATTTTGCACCTGCTTTATTCGCGCTTTTTCACGAAGGTGCTGCGCGATCGCAGCTTACTCGATGCAGACGAACCGTTTCAGCGCTTGCTCACGCAGGGTATGGTGCAAGGACTGACGTACAAAGACCCAGCCACGGGTAAATACATTCCACCTGCCCAAGTGTCCGACCCGAGCAATCCTATCAATCCCGAAACGGGTGGGAAGCTAGACGTATTTTACGAAAAAATGTCGAAGTCGAAATACAACGGCATCGACCCGCA
>JBCBVC010000022.1:0-39486 GCA_039817845.1 Cyanobacteria bacterium J06642_2 | reverse complement strand
ACTGTCACGCGGTTGTATACGTTGAACCATTCCGGATGATGCCCCAATGATTCAGCCACTAACGCAATGCTACTCATCCAGCCAAATGCCTCGACAAAGGAGTCAAACTCGAATTTGCGATGAAGTTTTTCATCGACGATCGCCCACTCAGGCAAATCGACTAAACGTTGCTGCACTTCGGATGAACTCAATACTCGTGGGCCTGTTTCAGCCCAAGCCTCTTCAGGAAAGGCGCTTCCCAGCAGCAGTAAAGCGATCGCCACGCCCAAACTCAATGCCGTTCGCCACCAATCTCTGAAAATCGTTCTCATAAGTCCATCCACGCAGTGCGAAATCCGGTCGAAGCTCCTGCGGCTAGCAGAAGTTATCTCGTATGCTTCATGATCTTCCACACGATCGCTAAATCCCTCACTTCCGTCGCGCAGCTCGCCCCACCAAAGGCACTGATACGCGCTGCAAACATAAAATCTTTTGTACAGTGCGCCCCCGGCAATGAGCTAATTGGGTCAACGCAAGCGTTGCGCTTGGAGTTCAATCAGAATCAGCCTTTGCAGTATCGACCTTGGCTAACGCCTCCGCGATCGCACTGAATCAAATCATTCAAATTTTTAAAGCCTCAATGCGTGAAAAGCCTGCGGACAGAGGGATTTCTCAAATAAATGAGAAGCTATGTCACTCTTTGTCACATTTTGGGTGGGCAAAAGGGGATCGTCTAGGGTGAGGGTGTAAGCGGCAAGGATATGGCATTTATGTCAGACTTCAACCCTCTCGATCCGCGTCAAGACGCAGCAGAAGACTGTCCGATTGTACCGGCTCCAGCCCTCAGTCGTTCCAGTTCGCATTCAGCACATAGTCAGTTTCCAGCCGCAGGAGCGCTAGCGTTTTTGGGCGCGCAGAGTGCAGTTACAACTGCCGCTCCCAGTCAAACCAATCCCGTTTATGCCATCGTTCACGGACACTTTTACCAGCCGCCACGCGAAAATCCGTATCTAGAGGCGATTGCCCCACAACCTTCAGCTGCTCCGTTTCACAATTGGAACGAACGCATCCTCGACGAGTGCTACCGTCCCAACGCCTTTGCTCGCATTCTGGACGATCGAGGACATATCGAGCACATCGTCAATAATTTCGAATTGATGAGCTTTAATATCGGCCCGACGTTGATGTCGTGGATCGAGCGGCACGATGTTGAAGTTTACCAGCGTATCCTCGCGGCCGATCGCCTCAGCGCGAAGCGCTTGGGCGGTCACGGCAATGCCATCGCTCAAGTTTACAACCACATCATTTTGCCGCTGGCCAGCGATCGCGATAAGCGCACTCAAATCCGTTGGGGGATTGCCGACTTCGCCGCTCGCTTTCAGCGCCAGCCGGAAGGCATGTGGCTGGCTGAAACCGCGATCGACAACGAGACCGTCGCGATTTTGGTGGAAGAAGGCATTCGGTTCGTCATCTTGGCTCCGTCGCAAGCGCAACGCTGCCGACCTCTGCAGGCTGAGACCCACAAGTGGACAGATGTCAGTCGCGGTGAAATCGATCCCACGCGAGCCTATCGCTGTTTCGTGAAACCCGAGCTGCGATCGCCAATCCCGAGCGTTCGCCTCAGTCAACGGGACTATTTGGACATCTTTTTCTATGACGGCCCAATTTCCGGCGATCTAGGCTTTGGGGAGCTGCTCGAAACCAGTCACGCCTTTGCCGAGCGGTTTGCCTTGAGTCTGAACGGCGATCGCTCCCACGCCCAGCTGTTGCACTGTGCCACCGATGGCGAAACCTTCGGCCACCACAAACACGGGAAAGAGCGCACTCTTGCCTACTCGCTCATCCACGAATTTCCGGCGCGGGGCTGGTTCGTCACCAACTACGCCCATTACTTGAGCCAGCACCCACCCCAGTGGGAAGTGGAGATCAAACCGCGCACGGCCTGGAGTTGCGCCCACGGCGTCGGACGCTGGGAACGCGATTGCGGCTGTGCCAGCGGCGGCGGCTATCACCAACTATGGCGACAACCACTTCGCCAAGCACTTAATTGGTTGCGCGATCGCCTGGTCGAGATTTACGAGCGTGCAACTGCTTCCTATCTCGCCGATCCTTGGGCAGCTCGTGATGCTTACATTGAAGTCATCCTCAATCGCACTCCCGAACGGGTCGAATCCTTCTTACGGCTCTATCAACGCCAGCCTCTTACCCCGGCGGAACGAGCTGATACGCTGCGCCTGCTGGAAATGCAGCGGCAAAGTCAACTGATGTTTACTAGTTGTGGCTGGTTCTTTGAAGAAATTTCGCGGCCGGAAGGCGTCCAGATTCTGAGCTATGCGGCTCGCGCCATCGACCTGGCTGGCGAAGCCGTTGGTGTGGACTTGGAACCAGAATTTCTCCACCTGCTCGCCAAAGCCCCCAGCAATCTGGAGCAGTTTGCCAACGGTGCAGACGTCTATCGCCAGCATGTCAAATCGGCGATAGTTCCGCCCCATCAGATGGCGGCTCACTATGCCATCAGTTCGCTATTTAATACCTATGCGCGCCAAACCACGCTCTACAGCTACACCGTCGAGCAACTGGACGTGGATGCTTCCGAGCCCCGTAAGCAAAAAGTAGGCGGTGCCACTCTCGCGATCGGACGCATTCACCTGCAATCTGCCACCACCCTCGAGAGTCACGATCTGATATATGCCGTCCTGCACCTGGGCGGTTGGGACTTCCACTGTTGCGTGCAGCCCTTTGCTGGCAAACGTCATTACGAGGCCATCCAGCAAAGGTTGTGGAGCAGCTTGCGCCACGGAAACCGAGCCGAAATCGCAATCGCCATCCAATCCGAATTTGGCGAAGAGTACTTTAATTTGACTCACCTGTTTGCCACCGAGCGGCAGGCGATCATGCGCTTGCTCAATCGCGAAACGCTCGCGCACTTGCACCAGCTCTATCGCCAGGTGTATTTGGACAACTACAGTGTCATGCTGGCATTCCGACAAGACGGCATTCCCCTGCCTGAAGAGTTACAGGCAGCTGCCTCCATTGCCCTCAATCAGCGGCTGATGGCCTGCTTGCAGGGTATGGAACTGGACGAACACCAAACCGATGCCGTAACGGAACTGCGAGCGATCGCGGCCGAAGCAGAGCGATTGGGTTGCCAGCTCAAGCGTCATGAAGCGGCTGATTTGATGAATCGCAGTATTCATCGCTATCTGTGGTTGCTCGTCCATGATTTTTCGGTCGACACGATGGTCGACCGTTTGACAAAAGTCGTGCAGTGGCTGGAACTGGCTCGGGATGCTGGACTAGAGCTATCAGCATCGCGATCGCAAGAATTGTTTCTCTGCTGTCTGGAACGCCACATCGCTCAGCGTTGCACGACTATTTCGTCAACGAGCTGCGAAAATCTCCCCGCTGCTAGCATTCCTCTGCTCGTGAGACTGGGACAGCACCTGCACGTCGCGATCGACGTTTGGTTGGCTCGTCAGCCCCATTCCACCTGATGACATCATCGGCTCTTGACGTTTTAGTCTGGACGTGAAAACACTGGCTGCAAGAGGACTCTGGGTCGCCAAAACGTTCTCGGCCCCTTGACGGCTGCTATCCTACTGGCCTCGAACACACTGACAATACCTTGACCTTATCCAGCTCATCTATAGAGAGAGTTTGCGCGTGACTTCGCGGTCGATCCTGCTCAGATCGGTATTCACCGGACAGCTACGACGCGCGAAACTTCATTTATGTTTAAACGAACAGAAGAGTTAAGATTGATGCAGTTCGGTTTACGCCGTGCTACGCTCTCGTTGACTTCACCTTTTGGCTTCGAGCCTGGCATTCCTCAAATTAGCCTAGGACTGCCATCTCGTTTAATATCCACGAGTACTAGAGTACGTCTTGGAGACATACTTTAGGTACTTTTTAGTGTCAGTGGAATTACGCTTGAAGCAGATTTATGACGATGATACTTAATGGTCAATTTAATTCGTTCGCAGTGTTTGAGATGTGATGTTTGAGGCTAAATCTCCAAGGAGACGAGCAATATGGTCAGTTTGATTGAGACAGTGCCTAAGAACCAGCCGCCCTCTCGCGCGCCTTTGGGACAGTTTTTGGTTCGGCAACTGCGCTTATCGGAAGGCAAACTGAACGAGCTACTCGAAGAACAGTCCGATCGTCCCTGCAAACTGGGAGAACTTCTGGTCGAGAAAGAGATTCTCTCCCAGCCCGAGGTGGAGAAAGCTTTGGCAGATCAAAGCATGCCTTTGGGAGAAATTTTGGTGCGGCGGCGCATTCTGTCTCGCAGCCAGCTGAAAGAGATACTGATCGAGCAAGCACAAACAGGCGAACTGCTGGGTGCCTTGTTGTTCCGCAAGGGCGTTATTTCGTACCAGCGCTTGCAGGAAGCCTTAAAAGAGCAGTACTGGCGCCAAAATGGCTACTGGGTGATTGCCTAATTGGGCCGTTGTACGTTTAGCTTGGAGCCTGAAAGCAGGATGAATTTCCTGCTTTCGCCCCAAATCCCACTTTTTGTATGTAAGATCGCTTCGCTATCGAGCTGACATTGAGGCTCGGTAGCGATTTTTGGCAACGAGAGGGCGATCGCTTTTGGCCCAGCAGCGGCACGGACATCGAATTTGGCTTTGGCAGAGCGCGAGCGTCGCACTCCTGTTCTTAGTAGGGCTGGTGGTTTCGGCGCGAGCCGCAAGTCGCGTCCAGCCCGTGGTCGCTCCAGAGGGGCCGCAAAGCACTCCCAGTCCAATCGTCGGCCCGGTCGCAGCTGAAGCGGGTAGCATTGCGGCTGTCCTGAGAGTTCCCAGCGAGTTTTCCGAATTGGTTGGAATGGCGAGTTCGACTGGACAACTCGCTATTTGGGAAAGGGCCGAACCGCTGACCGTATTTGCCCCAACCAACGGCGCTTTTGCGGCTGTACCTGAGGTTATCCGTCAAACCCTGGCCTTGCCCGAATATCAGCCGCTGTTGACAGAAATTCTGCGCGGTCACGTGGTCCGAGAGCGCGTCACGTTGGAAACGATTCCAGCTGAACCGCTTGCAAGCGTAGCCGGAACGAAACTCACGCTGAACCGCTCAAATGCCGACCGAGTAGCAGTCAATCAAGCTGCAGTCATTCAAGCCGATATTCAGACCCGCAATGGCATCATTCACGTCATTGATGCCCTGTTACCGCCAACCGATGCCGCCGCGATCGCCATAGCCTTCCGCATATCTACCCCTGACGAAGTCGCGATCGCGCTGACAAAACGGGTTCAAATCCCCTCACTCAGCACTCCCAGTCAGGCTTGGGGGTTCGCTCGCTTGCGTTACGACGCTGCCACTCGCCAAGTAGCGATCTCCGGATTTTTTGACGGCTTGAGCAGTTCGCCGCAGGCGATCGGGTTGAGCGCTTTGAATCTCTTCCGCGCTCCCGTTGGCGAAGTGGGTCCCATCGTCCGTCCTCTAGAATTACAGCTCGGTAGCGACGGCTTGTCAGGAACATTCAAAGCGCAATTCACACTCACGTCCCTGGAATCTGCACAGTTTGAGCGAGGGGAGTTCTATCTCAATTTGCACACTCAAGCCAATCCCACTGGCGAACTGCGCGGGCAATTGCGAGCGGCCCCTGGCAAAACTGACTTGGAGGATGGCGCAATCGAGTTTGAGCCTCGTTAACCAAAGCAGAAGAGTTTGTGGGAAAAGCACCCTCAACATATTTCTCAATTTAGTGAGGGTGTCCGTTGTCAGCTGGTTCTGAGACTATGGATTCAGGTAGCTGTGATTTGCTCTCGGCCAATTCTGTTATGGAAGCAAAGAACGAGCCTTGCTGCGGTGGCAATGTCGGATCGATCGCGATTTCGTAGATACTCTTTACGCCTCCAGCCAATGGAATTGCGAGAATCACCCCTAACAACCCACCCACTTTGGCTCCCAACAGCAGTGCCGCAAAGATAAGCACGGGATTGAGGCCGGTGAAATCGCCAAACACGCGAGGCGCGACGACGTTGTCTTTAACCTGCTGCAATCCCACCGCGATCGCTAACACCTTGAGGGCTAGTCCGCCGCTCAACGCGGCCACAATCGCCACTACCGTGCCGATGCCAATCGTGGCTCCCACAAACGGAATCAATTCCAATACGCCAATGAACACAGCAAACAGGAGTGCGAAGGGTACCTGCAACCAGAGAAAAAACGGCAGCAACGAAAACGTCATAAACGAGCCCAACACCAGCTGCCCGACGAAGAAATCCCGCAGGTTAGCCTGAAACTCGCGGCTGAGGCGATCGCGGATGTGCGGAGACAGCACACTCGTGACTCGCTGCCACAACGAATCACCCTCCAGCAGCATGTAAAACGAGATAACGAGAATCAGTACGATATCCACAGCGCGGCTAAACGCTCCTAACGCGAGCGTGAATCCTTGGGAGGCGATCGCTTTGGCTTGCTGCTGCAGCTGCGTGCCTACCTGCTGTTCGATCCCGCTGAAGTTAAAAGGCAAGTTGCGCGCATCAATCCACACTTGCAGCTGCATCACCTGTTCGCGGGCCGATTCCACCAATTGCGGCATATTGGCACTGAGTTGGCGGGTTTGCTCCGCCAGAGGCGGCACCAAAATCGAGCCGAGCAACACCAACAGCGCCGCCGCGAATAAGTACACGGCACCTGCTACCAGAGGACGCGGTAGCCAGCGCAGGCGGCAGAGCTGCGATACCGGATAGTTCAACACGAAGGAAAGCAACCCTGCCGTCGTCAATAGCGTCACGATTTCGCCGAAAAACTGCAAAGACACGAGGAATGTCCAGCCTGCGGCAAAGACCAGCAGCCAAGTCAATAACGCACTCTGCAGTGGTGTTAAGGCCTTTGATTTCAAGCTCGAATCCCCAACGTTTGCTCGCGAACGACTTCATGCTAGAGCGGAGCCTGGTGATGTGCTCGTATTCGAGCTATTCATCAGTACTCGGGTAGCAGCATAGGCTACTGAGTTTTGCGAATCGCTTGTCAATATGGCATAAATCCTGTTTTGGATTTCGATCTTTGCGTAGATGCTGATTTCACGTGGTTACTCCCTTTGATTCGTTCGAACGTGCAGTATTCCAGTCACGTATTATTGCTGGTAGTACTAAAGAAGTAATGATGCGTTGTAGTGGTGAATAAAACTCCACAACACCCCAACATGATTGAATACACACTTCGAGAAGACCAAGTTCCGTCGGACAAACTGCGAGACTCTTTGCCTCAGGGTGCAGTTGAAACGCTCAATGTAACCGGTCTTGCCGCTTTGCTTGCTCACCACCTGATATCGAGAGCGGCACCGTTCATCCAGTTCGGGACTGTAGCACTGCACCCATCGATAGATGCTTGAATGGTCCACTTCAACGCCACGCTCTCCCAGCATTTGTTGAACATCTCGATAGCTCAAGCGATATCTGAGATACAGCCTTTTCTAGTCTGGTGAGTCACAGTAACAGCAGTGGGTAAACCAAGCCTGAATGTCTTCATCAGAAATCTCGGCAAAAGCCTGCTCGATGGCTTTGACTAAGTCCCCATAGGTTCTCGCCCCGATGGTTTTGAGAATCCCTTTGAGCTTCGACCAACAATTCTCAATCGGGGAAAACTCGGGCGAGTACGGAGGCAGATACACCAGCCTTGCTCCTGCTCCCTCAATCAGCTCGCGTATCGTTGTGCCCAGATGAATCGAACAATTGTCCATGACGACACAGGCCCCTCTCCAGAGCTTGGGAACTAACTTTTGACTGATGAACGCCTCAAAAGTCAGGCCATTGGTTGCGCCCATCACGTTATAGCTGGTGATGACTCCATTCAGACTCAAAGCTCCGAGAATTGAGACATTCTTCCCCCGGTGATTCGGCCTACTCCCGTGGGCTCTGCTGCCTTTGGCTGAGCGCGCCCTCACTCGCATCAGCGCCAAGTTCACTCCCGACTCATCAATGAAGATTAAGTCTTGAGCTAGAAGGGAGCGAAGCGTCTCCTAATAAGTGACTCGCGCTCTTTGGACTCGCTCGCTGGCTTTCGCATCAGGATAGAGTGTTTTTTTGACGGTGATGGCCATTCGCTTCAAGGTGTTGTGCATGGTCGAAACACTGACAAAGACCTCAGTGCGAGCCTGGAGTCGGTCTCGCAGTTCCTCGAGTGTGGCATCATTTTGCGCCTCAAGAAGCTCACGTAAGAGCGCTCGATGCTGAGCGTTGAGCTTGGGAGGGGTTTGCTCCGTGCGGACTTTAGGAGCAATCGAGCCGGTCTCACGGCGTTGCTTGAGCAGCTTTTGGACGAAGCTGGTCGCCACGTTGAATTGACGCGCGAGCTGACGCTGTGAGATACCACCTCGGTCGTAGGCATCCACGATTTTTTGTCTGAGGTCAAGGGAGTAGGGCTTCACGGACTGATGCTTTCAGAACCAATGAGGTACCACTCATGTGTACCTCGCCTGACCTCAAACGGCTATATGATCTAAGCAGACTAACACGGCATGGCAGCGGACGGTTGAAATCTGCTACAGCGTTTTCTAGCCTGCTGAAGTACAACGACAAATGCCAAATAGCCAATAAACTAGTCAAGTGCATGCCACACTAGACCTAAAAAGGCTGTAGTAGAATTGCCGAAGTTGCCTGCCGCCGCTACATTTTACTGTTAGGCTTCATGTTTTCAGAGAAGCTGAAGGTTGCAACAGGGTAAGCAAGACTATTTCCCGCTCATTGCTTTGCCGTATTGACCGACTCACTAAACTACGAGATATTTGCCACTGCTCCTCGCATTTTCTTCGAACTCATCAGCCAGCAAGTTTCTACAGAACATCGTTTCAATTTTGTCGAAATTTGGCAAACAGCTTTCCGTATCGATAGCATCTTCCTGGCCCAGGATGGTGCACGCGAGTTTACGATCCACTTTGTAGAAGTCCACCTTCAGGAAGATGAGGGTCTTTATTAGCGTTTGTTTACTAAGAGAGTGCTTTTCTTGAAGTATCACCCCAAGACCCTGAGCTAGCGCGCGATCATTTTCATTCCACTCCGCAGTCTCGGCCCCACAGTAGCCAGCTTACGAACCCTTCCTGAATTTACCCAACGTCATTCGCATCTACTTGGACGCTACTCCTGTTGATGTCAAGAACTTGCAAGCTGGCTCTAAGCCACCTTTTAAAGGTTAGCGACAGTATTCTCTGGATGCTGAGTGCGGGTGACCATTCAAGGAGTCTAAACGCATATGCAAGGAATGCGGCGATCGCCTCAATCAACTTTCCATATCAGCTTTTCACCTGCCTAAACGGCACTAGGCCAGAGTCAACAAATGGCACTTCATTGGGAATCTACCAAGCCGTTTGGGCCGAGGCAATCGTTCAGTATTGCGCAAAAAATGATAAAAATTTAACCGATGGAACCCGGCCAATACTTCAAGCGTATCCAGTGCATTCACGCTCTCAAATATTTCTGCACATAACTCAATCACACGTACGGCTGAAAAACGACCGATACAACCACAAGAATACTGCATGCTGTAGAGTCACTCCAGACAAAATATTACACAACCAAAAATGGTATTCAAAATTACAGAAATTACATATATAAATAGATTTACTACCTCTATCAATAAGAAATAGTTTGTCAACAATCTAGGCTCTTGATTTGCTCTATCCATCCTTGGCAGGCAAATCGCAATCAATATTTCTATTGAAAGACTTCCTTTTTCAATCCAATACTAGGTTGAGGGCTGACAAAGTCATGAAACGGCGACAATTAATTCAGTTTGCAGGCTTAGGGAGTGTGAGTTTACTGGTTGCAGCTCGCGATCGCACTCCTCTGTCTACCGTTACACAACATGTGGATCGGAATCATTTTGGTCTGGAAACGTTTGAATTTGACGTGGCCACCATAAATAAGGCTGGCAAAATTAAGCGGTCCCGAATATATACGGCAAGATCTTTTTCTGAACCCTTCAATGCTTCAGAGCGATTGGAAATGGTAGAGATCGCCCCTGGGAACTTTTGGATGGGGGCATCAAAAACTGAATCCTCTACTAAGTCTTATGAAGCTCCACGCCATCGAGTAAGTATCCCGCCTTTTTTTATGAGTAAATTTCCAGTTACTCAGTCACAGTGGACTGCGGTCGCTGCATTGCCAAAAATCAACCACGATTTACCTGCCGAACCTTCGCATTTCCAAGGCGGCGATCTCCCTGTGGAAAGTGTGTCTTGGCTAGAGTCTGTGGAATTTTGCGATCGTCTCAGTCAACATACGGGTCGCCGCTATCAATTACCGAGCGAGTCGCAATGGGAATATGCCTGTCGAGCTGGAACACAGACCCCTTTTCATACGGGGGAAACCATCGCCAGTCAATTCGCCAACTATGTAAGCGCCTATACTTACCAAGCTGAAGCCGCAAGAGAATACCGACAGGCAACCGTGCCGGTGGGGTCTTACAGGCCCAATGCATTTGGTTTGCATGACATGCACGGCAATGTTTGGGAATGGTGCGCGGATGCTTGGCATCGCAATTACCGTGGCTCTCCCAAGAACGGGGAAGTCTGGCGTCATCCTCGGCCAACGCAGATGCGGGCAATTCGAGGGGGGGGCTGGTTAGATGCTCCCAATGCTATTCGTTCCGCCAGTCGTTCAGGATATATCGAAACCGCTTTGAATCGAACCATCGGGTTTCGGGTCGCTGTCGCTTAGCAATTGCAATTGTCAGAGGGATATCAGATCGATGGCACTCATTCAGAAAATCCCAGTCACAGTGCTTACCGGTTTTTTAGGGGCTGGAAAAACAACGCTCCTCAATCGCATTCTGACTGAAGAACACGACAAACGCATTGCCGTCATTGTCAATGAATTTGGTGAAGTCGGTATCGATCGCCAATTGGTGGTGAATGCCGATGAAGAAATTCTCGAGATGAATAACGGATGCATTTGTTGCACCGTGCGGGGAGACCTGATTCGCATCCTTGGAGACCTGATGGCAAGGCGCGAGTCCTTCGACCATATCGTCATTGAAACGACAGGGCTTGCCGATCCTGCTCCAGTCATTCAGTCTTTTTTTGTTGATGAAGTGATGCTGCGTAACACCCAGTTAGATGCAGTAGTCACCGTGGTTGATGCCAAATACATTTGGGACCATTGGGACAGCAGCGAAGCCCAAGAGCAGATTGCCTTCGCGGATGTCATCTTGCTCAATAAAACAGATTTGGTGGCTTCTGACATTCTGGACAAACTGGAAGTCAAGGTGCGCGGTATGAACGCGATCGCTCGCATCGAACGCACCCAAAACTGCGACATCGATCTCGATAAGTTGCTTGGAGTACAGGCATTTGACCTCAAAAATGCCTTGAGCATCGATCCTCAGTTCTTAGATGAAGATGCCCACGACCACGACGAATCGGTTTACTCCATAGCAATTACCAGCTCGGGCACGGTGGAAAGCGACAAACTCAATCGCTGGCTCAATCAGCTGGTGCAAAAGCGAGGCCGCGATATCTTTCGCCTAAAAGGCATTGTGAATATGGATCGTGCCGATCGCCGATTTGTGTTTCAAGGGGTTCACATGACCCTAGATGGTCGACCAGGCAAACCTTGGAGACCTAGAGAAACCCGTCGCAATGAACTCGTGTTTATTGGCAGACATTTAGATGAAGCAGAATTGCGGTCAGGCTTTGAATCTTGTTTGGCTCCTGCATACGCACACGCGTCATAACTTTTGATGCTGACAATTCGCAAAATCACTCGAACACAAGGCACATCCATGAAACTCCAGCACAACCTTGGCGGGCTAGAAGGGCTAGACTCCATTACCCCCGAACTTGAGGTCTTTGTCGAACCTTGGGAAAAGCGCATCTTTGGCATTCACACTGCCATGATGGCTCTGAGCAATCACCTCGATACGTCACTGCCTGACTACACAATCGAAGACGTCCCCACCAACTTCAAGAGTTTTTGGACTTGGGGGCATTTACGCATGGGGGCAGAAGCCATGCATCCCTTTGAATACTTCCGATTGCGCTATTACGAAAAGTGGCTGGGAGGCATCTCTGGTTTCTTCGTGGAAGAAGGCTACATTACCCAAGAAGAATTAGACACTCGAACCGCTGAATTTTTGGAAGATAGCGAGAAAGCCGCTGCCCCTCTGCCAACGGGTGGAGATGAAGCCATTGACGCTCAAGTGGTGAAGTATTTGCGGGAAGGAGATTCTCCCCGGCGTCCTTTTCCAGACCCACCCAAATTCGCAGTCGGCGATCGCGTCAGGATCAAAAATGTATTTCCGGCAGCCCATAGCCGTTTGCCAGGGAACTTGAAGGGCTGCGAAGCGGAAGTGGTCTTGGTGTACGAGGGAGCCTATACCTACTTTTTCCCCACAGAAGATGGACTTGGCACGCCGATGCCTGTCTATAGCCTGGCCTTTAAATCGGAGGATCTCTGGGACGAAGCTCTGGTTGAGCCCAATTCCATTTACTACAACGACATTTTTGAAGTGTACATAGAAGCGGTTTAAGACAGGTAGTTAGGAGTTTGCCATGCCGAGCAATTATCCAGGATTCAGATATGGTGCGGATCGCGAAATGTTCAGTGCGGCCAAGATAAAAGCACTGGAATCTCTGTTGATTGAGAAGGGCGTGATTACAGGCAACACAGTCGATACGATTCTTGGCTATTTCGAAACGGAAATGGGGCCGTTTAATGGAGCCAAAATTGTCGCAAAAGCATGGGTTGACCCCGATTTTAAGGAATTGTTGCTAACCGACTGCAATGCCGCTTGCGAGTCTCTGGATTTTCCGGAAGGGATGTCCGGAGCAGAAGGCGAACATATGCGGATTGTAGAAAACACGCCACAGATTCATAACGTTATTGTCTGTACCTTATGTTCTTGCTATCCCTGGCCTACTTTGGGCCTCCCCCCCTACTGGTTCAAAGACCCCACTTTTCGAGCCAGGGTAGTACGGGAACCTCGCGTAGTTCTGTCTGAATTCGGGGTGGAGCTCGACGACTCTGTTGAGGTTCGCGTGTGGGATAGCAGTGCCCAAATTCGCTGGTGGGTATTACCGATGCGTCCCCCCGAAACGGATGGCATGAGCGAATCAGAGTTGGCTGAGTTACTAACTCCAGAAGCCATGATGGGCGTTGCCACAGTAACCGCTTAGGCTGGAATATTTCCAGGGCCGTCGATTGACGATGGGTAAGGCTCTAACCATTGAAAGACCCTTCGCGGCTTGGCAGCCACACTAAAACCTGCAGCAGGATTTTTGACACATGTTTACAAAATTCGAGCATTTTGCAGCAACAAGTTTGATGGGTTCCCCAGAAGAAGCCCCACCGCGTAAGGCTGGACATCTTTATTTCGAACGCGAGTGGGAAAAGATGGCATTTGGGATCGCGATCGCTCTTTCAAAACAGGGTCATTACGAATGGGAAGAGTTTCGCCAGATGTTAATTTCCACCATTGGCGAGTGGGAAACAACTCACGATTTAGATGACCCAGAGTGGGACTATTACCAATGTTGGCTGTCCGCTCTCGAAAAAGTGGCGATCGAGTCTGGTGTTATCAAAGCAGACGAGCTGGAAACCCAGATGGCTCAACTTTTGAACTGTAAAGACATTCCCGGTGAAGTAAGTAACACTTAACCCGTTCTTGGCCATTTACCTAGGACTTTAAAGGATGAGATTTGCAACCCAACTTCAACAAACACCGGTCTCTATCCATCCCTTTTCGCTTATCTTGGGTTTGGCACTGACTGCAATATCCATCCTCTTTGCCCTAGTTGACTGACAAAAGATTGAGAGGAAAACGTCTGCTGTAGCCTTTTCAAGTCTAGTGTGGTGTAAACAATCTCAGCTCAGCAGAGATCAGATCATTACCTGTGCCTCATCAGGCCCAAAAACGCTGTAGTAGCTCAGCCGTGAAGACCGACTCCCTTTACTACAAGATATTTGCTGCCACTCCCCGCATCTTCTTCGAACTCATCGATCGCCCAGTTTCCAAAGACCACCGTTTCGATTCAGTCGAGGTCAAACAAACCGCTTTTCGCATCGACGGTGTTTTTCTGCCTGAGCCAACCGCAAACGACCCCACAGTCTACTTTGTCGAAGTGCAGTTTCAGCCTGATGAAACGCTCTACCAACGACTGTTTGCCGAAATTGCTCTGTTCTTGAAGCATCATCCCGAAACTCAGGGTTGGCAGGCCGTAGTCCTCTTGGCCCGCCGTAGCTTCGAGCCACCAAAATCCCCAGCCTACGCGCCATTCCTGAATCTACCCAACGTCAGTCGCCTCTATCTCGACGAGCCTCCCGCATTTGCAGACGCATCTTTTGCCTGGGGGCTGATGCGTTTGATTGTTGCCTCTGCCGAACGAGCACCCGAGCAGGCCCAACGCCTGATGCAGACAGCAGCAAGCGAACCAGCCGAACGAACGGCCCTGATAGAATTGGTAGAGACCACAATGATCTACAAGTTTCCCGAACTCGGACTTGAGGAGATTGCCAAGATGCTGGGCATCGCAACCGAAGCGAGTCAAACCCGCGTATTCCAGGAAGGTCGAGCTGAGGGTCGGGCTGAGGAAGGGCAGGCCTTAGTCATCAAGCAACTCAAACACAAGGTGGGCGAGGTACCTGAGAAGCAAACAGACCTCATCGGGTCTCTCCCCCTTGATAAGTTGGAAAGTCTGGGAGAAGCGCTGCTTGATTTTGAAACTGCACTAGATTTAGACAACTGGCTGCAAACGAACACTTCAGTGTAAGAGTGCGATTCAATCGGCGCACAAACCGTGTAGGGAAGTCCGTTGCTAACGAATGGATAAACAGAAGGTCTGCTTCACACTTCGATCGCCGATCGAGGATTGTGGGACTGCACTTTTTGCAGCTTCTCGTACAGCTCGCGCTCTTCAGCAGAAACGCTAGACGGTACTTGAATTTGAATGATGGCGAACTGGTCGCCGCGCTGGCCTTTGCCCTTGGGGAACCCTTTGCCGCCTAAGCGTAATTTCTGTCCGGACTGAACGCCTGCTGGGAGCTTGAGGTTGACTTTGCCGTCTAAAGTGGGGACTTCCACCTGCGATCGCAACACGGCTTCACTGGGGGTGACGGGGACGTTGCAATATACGTCCGCTCCTTCCAACCGGAAGAAGGAGTGCGGCTTTAACTTGATCTTGAGATATAGATCTCCTTTACCGCCACCAGGCGTGTTTTGCCCCTGGCCCCGCAGACGGATTTTCTTGCCGTCGGTGATGCCGGGAGGAATATTGACTTCAAAGACGCGCGTTCCTTCCACTCGCAGGCGGCGCTTGCCTCCTTGATAGGCTTCCGGCACGGTCAGATGAATAGTAGCTTCGGCATCGTAGCCCGTCCGCTGTCCGGCAGATGACGAGGTCCCCCCGAACCCAGATGCGCCGCGGCCGCCGCCCATGCGTCCCAACAGCTGATCGATAAAATCTTGGAAATCGTCGAACTGACTGAAGTCAACCGTTGTCGAACCGCCAAAACCACTTGGGTCGAATCCTCCGGCACCGCCGAAAGGACTGCCCGTGTAGGGGCGTCCGCCGGTCGGAGGCCGGAAGCCTCCCTGTTTGTAGTATTGGCCGAATTGATCGTACTGCTTGCGCTTAGTCGTATCCGAGAGGACTTCGTAGGCTTCGCCCACATCTTTGAATTTTTCTTCTGCCTTAGAGTCGCCTGGATTGATATCAGGGTGATATTTACGGGCCAGTTTGCGATAGGCCTTCTTCACCTCGTCCTGGCTGGCAGACTTCGAGACGCCCAGAATCTTGTAGTAGTCCTTAAAGTTCTGCATCACTCCACTCCTACGCCGCGCGATCGCCTACCTGTATCTGAGCCCCGACTATCTTGACAGCTCTCGTCCCAACGGCGATCTTCATCGGCTTGCTGCCCTCTTCAGGCTAAATCGACATCTCCACTGGTTGATCCCAGTGCCTACAAATGTAGGGTGCCCTGTCAGAAACTTCCAACAGCACACCCTACACCAATCCAGCTCTAAATTTCGAACGGATTATGTCGAGAGCGATCGCTTAGCTGGCTTCAGTGAAATCAGCGTCGATGACATCCTCGTCACCCCCGCCGGTGCCAGCGGCAGCACCCGCTTCCGGACCGCCTTCTGCACTACCAGGACCAGGCTCGGCGCTGGGGCCACCCGCACTCTGATACAGCTCGCTGCTGAGCGCGTAGAGCGCTTCTTGCAGGGCGGTTTCCTTGGTCTTGATCGCGTCGTCGTCTTCCTTTTGAATGGCTTCGCGCAGCTCAACGATCAAGGTTTGGATATTGGACTTCTTGTCTTCCGAGATCTTGTCGCCCATGTCTTTGAGCTGTTTCTCGGCCTGATAAGCCAAGCTGTCCGCCCGGTTGCGCTGCTCGATCTTGTCGCGGCGCTCTTTGTCCTCATCGGCATGTTTCTCGGCTTCGGATACCATTCGATCCACTTCGGAGTTGTCGAGGGTCGACGCGCCGGTGATGGAGATGCTTTGCTCTTTGCCTGTACCTTTATCTTTGGCAGAAACATTAAGCAAACCGTTGGCATCAATGTCGAAAGTGACTTCCACTTGAGGTACGCCCCGAGGAGCCGGAGGAATGCCGTCGAGCTTGAAGCGACCGAGGGACTTGTTATCCCGCGCCATTTCGCGCTCGCCCTGGATGACGTGAATTTCCACTGACGTCTGACCGTCTTCTGCTGTGGAGAAGGTCTCGGACTTGCGCGTCGGAATGGTGGTGTTGCGAGGAATCAGCTTGGTAGATACACCGCCCAAGGTTTCAACACCGAGAGAGAGTGGCGTGACATCCAAAAGCAGGACGTCTTTGACTTCACCTGCCAGAACACCGGCCTGGATCGCAGCACCTACGGCCACCACCTCATCAGGGTTGACGGTCTGGTTGGGAGGTTTGCCAATCAGATCTTCCACGAGCTTTTGAACGGCGGGAATGCGGGTCGAACCACCCACTAAAACCACTTCGTCTACCTCGTTTTTGCTCAACTTGGCATCCCGCAGCGCTTGTTCTACAGGACCGCGGCAGCGCTCGATCAACTCAGAGACAATGTTCTCAAACTGAGCGCGCGTGAGCTTTAGATCGAGGTGTTTCGGCCCTTCAGCAGTGGCCGTGATGAAGGGCAAGTTAATGCCAGTTTCCGGCACGCTGGAAAGCTCGATCTTGGCTTTTTCAGAAGCTTCAGTCAGGCGTTGAAGAGCCTGGCGATCGCTTCTCAAGTCGATTCCTTCGAGTTTCTTGAACTCGTCCGCCAGCCAGTCCACGATCTTCTTATCGAAGTCATCACCACCCAGCTGGGTGTCGCCACTGGTGGACTTCACCTCAAAGACACCGTCGCCGACTTCTAGCACCGACACGTCGAACGTACCGCCCCCCAAGTCGAAGACCAGGATAACCTCGTTGCTCTTGCGATCGAGGCCGTAAGCCAACGACGCAGCCGTCGGTTCGTTGATAATGCGCTTGACTTCCAGACCCGCAATCTTACCGGCGTCCTTAGTGGCTTGACGCTGGGAGTCGTTGAAGTAAGCCGGCACGGTGATGACGGCTTCGGTAACGGGCTGCCCCAGATACTTACTGGCGTCTTCTGCCAGCTTGCGCAGGACCATTGCCGAAATCTCTTCGGCCGCAAATTCCTTATTCTGACGCGGGCAGGCGATTTTGACGTTGCCCTTCTCGTCTTCCAAAACCCTGTATGCAACTTGCTTCGATTCGGGGTTGAGTTCCTTGTACCGGCGACCGATGAAGCGCTTCACCGAATAAAACGTGTTCTCGGGGTTAAGCACCGATTGTCGGCGAGCCATTTGACCGACGAGACGCTCGCCATCTTTGCTGAAACCCACGACAGATGGGGTGGTGCGGGTACCTTCAGCGTTGGCGATGACCGTTGGTTGCCCCCCTTCCATCACAGCCACAACCGAGTTGGTGGTTCCCAAGTCAATGCCGACTACTTTACCCATAAACTCCAGGTCTCCTGTTTTCGTAACTGCAAAGGTGGACAGCGGATAACTCAGATGCGGTGAGATCTGGTGGGATAACCGTACCAAGTGGGTCGTTACCGCTAGAGCAGAGTAGTGCGGCGAATCTCGCGACTCAGAGCCTTAAGATCCCCTGAGGGTCAGCTTTGGAGTCGCTGGAGATACCCTAAGCTACCTACCATGCGTCTTTACTCATTTACGCTATCGCTAGGGGAATGCTGCAATGGTTCGGTCTTTTCACTTGGATATCCGCCCAGACGCTCAAACCCAGATTGCCAGAGGCATCGAGCTCTTCCAGCAATGGTCGAAAATAGCGATCGCCGACCGCGGATTTTTCTCGGTAGCGCTTTCGGGTGGCAACACGCCAAAAGCTTTCTACAGCGCTCTTGCTAAAGCTGAGATGCCTTGGGATAAGTTCTATATTTTTTGGGGAGACGAACGTTACGTTCCCCACGACCATCCCGATAGCAATTTCCGCATGACCCGCGAGACGTTGCTCGATCGCGTGCCCATTCCGAGCGATCGCGTGTTGCCATTTCCCACTTCAGCTGGCGATCCGGCGATCGATGCCGCCGCTTATGCGAACACGCTGAAGCAAGTGTTTAACGGCGAGTGGCCGGATTTTGACTGCAATCTGTTGGGCGTGGGCGGCGACGGTCATACAGCATCACTGTTTCCGGGAACGGATGCCTTGAAAGCGAACGGCTGGACGACGGTGGGCGATAAATCGGGGGAGCCACGACTGACGTTGACCGTTCCCGCCATCGAGCACAGCCGTCGCGTCATGTTTTGGGTTAACGGTGCCGGGAAAGCCAGCATCATCAAAACTTTGCTAACAGAGTCTGCAGGGCTGCCAGCCCAACAAATTCGGCCAGAAGGCGAACTGATTTGGATGCTGGATGTGGCTGCTGCGGCCGAACTCCCTTTGGTCGGAATTTAAGAAGCGATCGCCGAGTTCGCAAATTACTCCAAACCTAACTGCTGTTGCAATACTAGCGATCGCTTTAGCGTGCGACGCTGCAATATTTGCTTGAGCGGCCATTGTTGCCGAAAACAGGAAACGAATGCTCCTTTCCACGTGAGATGGTACTGTTTTCCCTCAGCAGATAAATAGATAAACCCATCTTTATCCCATTGTTTGCGTTCGGATTTGGATTCTTCTTTCAGTTCGAATGTCCAGTCAGTGTCAAATCTCGATTTACGGTCCAAGTCACCACTACCGAGTACTAGAGCTCGATGCATTTTATATAAGTCAGATGCGTTTTGAAGTGATGGCAGTCTATATATTGACTGTTGGCTTTGCTTGGAAGGATAAGGAGGGACATAGCTATTATTGGACGTAGTAATTCTGGAGCTATCAACAAAGTCGGCTTCAAATTCGAGTATCCAATCTTTAGGATCGCGCATTTCTAGCGGCAGGTCTGGATTTGAATTTCTGACCAGCAAACCAGCGGCTGTATCGAGACCGCTTTTGTGTAAGAAAATAGCGGCAAATGACTCTACATCATCGCCACCATTCAATGTCAGCTCCGATACTTTTTTGAAATCTAATGCGTTCAGATCGCGTTCGAGTTTTAGAAGAGATTTTTGAGCTTCACTAGTAAGATTCTGCCGACTCAATTCGCAAATTTCTATTCGATCTTCCGAATTGAGTTTGAATGAAAATCGGAGAGCGAGAATACCGAGCCAATAGCGGTAGGTCACAATTGCCAAGAAACCGAATACTTTGAGCCATAAGGGCAGTAGATAGATCGCCAAGATAACGGCAAGCAGAAGTACGAGTATTGCCGAAAGTTCTGGAGAGACTTCGGCCAGGATCAGGGCGAGGACTCCTAAAACAATGACTATCGGTATCATCGATTGATAAGTCCAACTGAATTATTGCAACGTGGCCAACGTGCCCGCAACGAGGCGATCGCGATCCAGCAGAAAAATAGGCAGCTCGTCATCTCTTTGAATGGCGAGGGAGCTGACACAGTGAATATTTCCGGCAGATTGATAGCTAGCCGGTAAGGGCGCAAAGGCGGATTCGGGTAAGCGACGGACGGCAGGTGGATTTTGGATGGGGAGTCCGACCCATTCGTCGCGACTGTCGCGGACGATGACTAAGAAACTGGTCGAACTGGCGGGGTTTACAGTGGCAGGTTGTTGGCGGGTAGGTAGATTGAAAATGCGATGGGCAACGTCGACGACGACGAGTTCTCGACCTTCAAATACCGTCAGACTGACGCCAGAATGGTTGGGGTCGCCGTAGATATCGCCGCGGACAACGACTTTTTGGACGGCTTCAATGGGGAGGGCAAACCATTCGTGCTGGAGTTGAAACACCAAAACCTGACGTGTGGCTTCGGCGGTGCGCGATCGCGAGCGGCGGGTGCGAGATGACGAGAGGGCGGCCACGATGGATTACCTCACTGGCTGGTGCGTGATGTCTTTGAGGGTGCGGAGCAGGTCTTGCTCGTTGTAGGGCTTGGAGAAATAGGCGGTGGCCCCTAAGTTGAAGGCGAGCTGGCGGTGTTTGTCGCCGCTGCGAGAGGTGAGCATGGCTACGGGCAAATCCTTGAAGGCGGAATCGGCGCGGAGCTGGGCGAGAACGCCAAATCCGTCCAACCGGGGCATTTCGATATCGCAAATGACGGCCTGGACGTTGAGACCGCCGGTCAGCTTTTCTACGGCATCCTGACCATCCTTGGCTTGCTCGACTCGGTAGCCTGCTTTGTCCAGCGTTAGGGCTAAGAAGCGGCGGACGTTAATCGAGTCGTCCACGATCAAAATGGCGTCTTGCCGCGATCGCGTGGCGTCGACAGCGATCGCATCGCTATCGACTGGAGCGGTCAATCCTGCTGACGGGCTGGGACGATCTTCGCCACCAATCCAAGCCAGCAATTGCGAGACGTCGGCAAGCGGTACCACTTGACCGTCGCCCAGGATGGTACAGCCGGTGAAGCCGGAGGGAAGAGGCATGGTGGGTTCCACTTGCCGGATGGCGACTTCTTGCTCGCCCCAGAAGCGATCGATTTGTATGCCCGTCAGCTTGGCGTCGCGATTGACGATGAGAACGGTGGGCTCGTCGATGGTGGGCGTGGATTCGGTATCGAGCGGGTGACGCGGGCAGCGGAATTGCAGCCATTCTCCCAAACGGATCAGGGGCATCATCGTACCGTCCCAGTCGAACACGTCCTGGCCGCTGGAGGTCAGTACCGCTTTCGGGTCGAGGCGCATCATCTCGTCGATGCTGTCGGACGGAATCGCCAGGATCGTGCCGTTGCTCTCGATGATGAGGACGCGGAGGATAGAGAGGGTGAAAGGGATAGCAATGGTAAAGGTGGTGCCTCGACCGGGTCGAGTATCGACGCTGACGGTGCCGCGAATACGTTTGAGGTTGGTGCGCACCACGTCCATACCGACGCCGCGACCGGAGAGGGCCGTGACTCGGTCAGCGGTGCTGAAGCCGGGTTCGAAGATGAGGTCGAGGAGTTCGGCTTTGCTAGCAGCTTGGATTTCCGCGTCGTCGTAGCCCATCTTGCGGGCGCGATCGCGCACTTTGTCCAAATTGATGCCGCCGCCGTCATCGCTAACGGTGATAAGGGTTTGGTTGCCGCGATGAAAGGCGCGGATGTCGATGATGCCCTGGGCGGGCTTACCTGCTGCTTGACGGGCGTCGGGTGATTCGATGCCGTGGTCGAAGGCGTTGCGCACCAGGTGCATGAGCGGATCGCTGAGGGCTTCGAGCATGAGGCGATCGATGGAGGTCGCACCGCCGCTGATGTTGAGGGCGACGGACTTGCCGAATTGCACGGACAGGTCGCGAACGGCGCGGGGGAAGCGAGCCGTGATGTCAGATAGAGGCCGCATGCGGGCTCGCATGACGTTGGCTTGCAGGTCTTTGGCAGTACGGTTGAGTTCGCTGGTAGTTTGGTTAACGTCATTGAGGTTGAGGTCGATGTCGCCAGTAACTTCCTGGATTTGAACGATGGTTTCCATCTGTTCCTGCGAGAGCAGGTGCAGGTCGCTGTAGCGATCCATTTCCAGGATGTCGAAGCCCGCGTTGTAGGAGGCGAGGTTAGTGAGTTGAGGTGCGAGTCCGGCTGCGATGCTGGCCGGAACGTTTGCCACATCTGGGACGTTTGCCACATCTGGGACGTTTGCCATTGTCGGCACGGTGCCTTCCGTGGCGACGCGGTCGTAGTACGTCCGCAGCTGGGTGTTGGAGGATTCCAGGTTATTAACCCGCGATCGCAGGACGTTCACCAAGTTTTTCAGGCGACTGAGCCGCAGGTTGAGGGCGTTCCGCTCGATAATCAATTCCCCGAATAAATCGTTGAGGATGTCGAGCTGTTTGACGGGGACGCGGACCGTGGCTTCTCGGGTAGAGCGCGTAGCGGTGGGTTGCTCGGTGGGGGCTTGCGCCTGGGGAGCGATCGCTGCTTCCGGAACAGCTACAGGTTGGGCAGCTGCGGGCGAGTCGAGTTCGATGTCGGATGGCTCGAAGTTGGCGATCGCGTCTTGTAATTCGCCGAGCTCGACTTCGGGTAGCTCTAGAGAGATATCGGCAGGCTCGAAATTAGCGATCGCCTCTTGCAGCTCGCCTAGCTCTGTCTCGGGCAGTTCGACAGAGGCTGAAGCGGCGAGATCGGGAATGGCAGCGTCCGCGACGGGTAGATCGAGGGGAACTTCGGCAGGGTCGAAGCTGGCGATCGCTTCTTGTAAATCCCCCAGTTCGGGCAGTTCGGCTACGGCGGGGATGTCGAGTTCGCCATCGGGCAGCTCGGCCTCGGCGATCGCCTCTTGGAGTTCTTCTAATTCGAGCTCGGCGAGATCGGGGATGTCGAGTTCGCCGCTGGCGGGGAGATCGAGGGATGGCGTCAGGTCGAGGGTCGCAGGGAGCAGATCGCGTTGATTGATGGCGATTAGAGCTTGAGTGCGTCGCCAAGCATCGAGGGCGGCGCGGGCGATCGCCTCCAAGCTGTCGGTTTCGGACTTGATGCGGCGTTCGACCTCAGCACAGAGCTGCGAGAAGGCGTCGAGCTGAAACATTTCACCCAAACCGCCCAGCTCTTGGGCCATTAGTTCGACCTCGGACTGCAAGCAGGGGTTGTCGGGAGTAGCCAAGACCCCTTCTAAGCGCAGGAGCAATTCGTCCACTTCTGTGGCGAACATGATGGTAGCCATGTCTGCCCCTTCGTCGGAAGACAGCAGGGCCGTTTCGTCCTCGGGCCGCAGGTCCCCCAGGCGATCGTAGAGTTGGGCGAAGGTGGGAAAGACGCTTTCGTCGAGCCAGGCCGGGTCGACATCCGGATCGTGGCGATTTGTCTCGGCGATTTGGCGCAGACAGTCTAGCCCTTGCAGCAGCAGGGTTTCGAGCTGGATATCCACCTCGACCGACTCGGGCCGGACTTTGAGAATTTTGAACGAATCTTCGAACTGGTGGGCCAGGTCGCTCAAGACCTGAAAGCCCATCATGGCCGCGCCGCCTTTGACCGAGTGAGCCGCGCGTAGGGCTCCATCGATCTGCTGCGGGTCGAGGCCCGACGCGGCGAGGCCCAGCAATACGGTTTCGATTTCGTTGAGATAGTCGGCGGCTTCATCCAAGAAATGGAGCCGGACTTCGCGTTCTGCATCTGATGGCATGGGTCGATCCAACGAGGCCAAGGGACAGAAGTGGGACGGGCGGCGGCAGGATAGGCTCCCTGCGCGCCGCCGGAGGCAGGGCGTTTAGCTATCGCCCACCTTGAACTGACCCACCGAGTCTTGCAGCTTTTGGGCGATCGCCACCGTGTCTTGTAGCGAACCGGCCACCTGACGAGAGGAGTCGGAAGCGCGCTCGGAGGTGGCGGTCAGTTGCTGCATCAGTTCGGTCACTTCTTGAGAGGTTTGGGTCTGGGAGACGGTGGCGGTCGAGATCGACTGCAACAGTTCGTCGATAGAGCTGGATACCGCCAGGATGTTTTCCAGGTTTTGCTTGGTTTCTTCCACCAAACGCGTACTTTCGACCACCTCAGACGTACCGACCTCCATCGCTTCCACCACCTCGTTGGTTTCGGCTTGGATGTTGGCAACCACCCGTTCGATGTCTTTGGTGGCCGCAGCGGACTGGTCGGCCAGAGCGCCCACCTCTTCTGCCACCACCGCGAAGCCGCGACCTTCTTCTCCGGCGCGAGCGGCCTCAATACTGGCGTTTACGGCCAGGAGGTTGGTTTTCAGGGCGATTTCGTTAATCAACGACACGACCTGCGAAATCTGCTGCGACGATTCGCCCAAGCGCTTCACCTTTTTGGCGGTTTCGGCCACGGTGGAGCGCAGGCTGACGATACTGTTCACCGTCTTGTCCATGGCTGCCCCACCTTGGAGGGCAGTGGAGGATGCAGTTTGGGCCACGTCGGCGGCCTGTTGGGCGCTGTCGGCCACGTCCTGAATCGAGAGAGCCATTTGTTCGACCGAGTTCAGCGTGGTGCTGATATCGGCGGCTTGGGCCAGGGTTTCTTCCGCCAGTTGGTTAATGGCGTTCTCGTTGACGTTCAGGGAGGTGCTCACCTGCGTCGCGGAGTCTTTCACCTGGACGACGATGCCGCGCAAGCTTTCGATAATGGCGTTAAAGAAGTCTGCGACCGTGCCGATTTCTTCGGCGGACAGTTCGGCGCGCACGGTCAAGTCCCCTTCAGCAGCACCTTCCACGTCCGTCAGCAGCTGTAGGAGCTGCATTTGCAGGGTTTCTTTTTGTTTCTGCTGCTCTTCTGCGGCCAAGCGCTGCTGTTCGGCAGTTTCTTCGGCTTGACGGGTGACGTCTGCTTGCAGAGCGAGCTGAGTTTGGGCGGCAGCTTCCTGTTGCGCCAGCAGCGATTTTACCTGAGCCACCTGAGCGTTAAAGCTGCGAGCCAGAGTTTGAGTTTCAGTCGTGCCCAGTTCGAGAGCCCGGACCTCCAAATCGCCCTCGGCTACTTTCTGCGCAGCGGCGGTCAAGTTGTCCACCGGACGGGCGAACTGGCGAGCGAATAAGAAAGTCAAGCCGATCGCAGCAGCAGCCAATACCGTTGCGAGTGCGCCAACCTGAAACAGCAAGACGTCACCAGCACTTTGGAATTCGCGCAAGTCAATTGAAGCAACCGAGACCCAGTCCGTTTGGGGTACGGCTGAAATCGCATATTCCTTGTCACCGAGGGCAAACTCGGCCACCAGCTCTCGTTCTCCCGATACGTCGAAGAAGGGCTGCAATTTGAAGTTTTTGACGGGAAAGCGATCGCGCACGTCATCGATGACCTGTTGCACTTCAAAGTTCGGGTCGCGAATTTCCCTCAGCATGAGCTGGACCAGCGCCAGCAGCTGCTCGCCGCCGATCGCCTCTTGGGTTTCTACAGCCCCTTCCGGCTTAATCGTACTGATGACGACCCCAGAGTTAACATCGATCACTTGGACGGCCTCAGTCCCCGTCAGGCCGACTTCTTCAGCGATTGCGCCCAGAGCTTCCACCACGGCAAAGTTATTGATGGGCAAACCGGCTTTGATGGTGCCGAGAAACGCACCGGAGTTAGGATCGGCGATGGCCTGCACGAGATCGACGTTGATGCTACCTGTCGATTCATCGAACTCGGGAGAATCGAGAAATAGCCCTCGGGCTTTGCCTTCTTGCCACCAACTCTCGTCGTCTTGAACGAAGTCGGAGGTCGGGTTGCTGTAGGCAACGTTAAAGCCATTGCGATCGGTGAAGAATACTTCCGCAAATCCTTCCACTTCGGCTACCCGCACCAAGTAGTCGTTCAAAAGTTGGTTGGGACTCAACAGTTTGGTAGTGGCAAACCGCTCTTCCAAAATGGCGTCAGCTTCTAGAGTGAGACCATCTTCCTGAGCTTTGCGCGCGCCCGCGCGGGCCGCATCAAGGATGGTCGGCGTAGTAGCCAAGACTTCCAATGCTTTCTGGGTTCCAATCAGCTCAGCAGAAAAGTCTTCCGCCAGCAGCAGGGCCAATTCTTTCTGCTGCGTTAGCTGGGCTTCCTGAGCGGTGATGCGAATATCGCGAATGGCCAGGCCCGATACTGCCGCCAGAGGAATCAGCAGTGTCGGCAGCACTGCCCGTAACAAGCGACCGCGAATCGTCGTGCCAAAGAGCCGATCTTTCCAGGCAGCGCGATCTTGTTTCGGCTCTACCTCAGGCAATTGAGGTTTGCCCTGAGGGGGCTCGGAACCCTTCAACTGTTGCGCCGATTTTCCATTGGCGGACTTACCATTTACAGGCAGTTTAGTCTCTGCAAGAGCGGCATCGATCGCGCCGTTTTCATTGGCAGGGGCTTGGGGCAGATCTTTGGAAGTCGTCATAGCTGAAAGGTTCCTAAAACTGAGAGTGTATCGATTGAAAACTGCGAAAACCGGACTCTAGGAGCTGCGTAGCAGCGGCGATCGCGCGATCGCCTCGGCGTCCAACACCAGCAACAATTCCTGCTGGTACAGCACGCACCCTTGCAAATAAGGCGTCAAACTGGCTGGAAAATGCCCAATTGGCGACTGAATATCTTCCGACTCAATCCGCACCACGCCGCGCACGCCGCGCACTACCGCCCCCATCAAGGCGCGTTCGGCACCCTCAGCCGAACCCATCCGCAACACCACCACTTCATATTGCTGACCCGCTGTCGCCACGGGCTGCAATTGCAGCAGCTGCAGCAGGTCCACCACCCACATCACTCGACTGCGCCGATTCAGCAGTCCCAACACGGAGGCAGGCATGTTAGGCATCGGCGTAATTTGCTGCGCGTTGACGACCAACGCCTCCTGAGCCGACCCCATCGCAATCAGGGCCGAGGTGCGATCGTCGAGCCTCAGATTGAGATACGGCTGGCCCGCAGCTTTGGGCGCGACCGTCGCGCTCCGTTCCGAGCTCGGTAGTGATGCGAGTGGCGTTGCAGACATAGCGCTCCTATACGACCGACTTCACGGCCTTAACCAATTCGTCTTGGGTGCAGGGCTTGGTGACGTAAGCCGCTACGCCCTGCTTCATCGCCCAGAGGCGATCGATATCCTGATTTTTGGTGGAGCAAGCCACGATGGGCACGCTCTCAGTGGCGGGATTTTTCTTCAGGTTGCGACAAAACTCCAGGCCGCTCATTCCCGGCATGACCAAGTCCGTCACGATCGCGTCCGGCTTAACCTGTTCGGCCTTCGCCAGAGCATCTTTTGCATCCGATACACTGACCACCGTAAAACCACCCGATCGCAAATACCCGCCGAGCAGCTCCAACTGAGACAGCGTGTCGTCAACCAATAAAACCGTGCTCATCGTCAACTCCTTATGAACGAATAAACCGGAAAACACTCGCGAAACTGGGTCCAAAATCTGCAACATTCGAGCTTATGGCTCGGACTGATTGAAAGTAGAGAGACGTTGGCGGTCTGCAGCTAGCTTGAGATGTTTGGTCACCATATCCACCAGCTCTGTTTGCGTAAAAGGTTTAGCTAAAAAGTCGGTAGCGCCTACGACTCTGGCCTTCATGCGATCCACCGTGGCCGTGTTGCCCGTCACCATGATGATGGGGGTTTCTTTAAACAAGCGATTGTTTCGCAACAGGCGACAGAGGTCGTAGCCGTTGATATTCGGCATCCCCACATCCATCAAAATCAAATCGGGTTTGAGGCGCATGATATTGACCAAGGCCTTAACCGAATCCGTGATGGGCGTGATGGCAAACCGATCGCTCGACGCATTTAAGAACCGATCGATTTGCGTCAAAATCGTCGGACTATCGTCTACACAGGCAATCTTGTATTGTGTCTCGGTCGCGATCGCGGCCGCCCCATTCCGACGAGCAGCTGTTGCTTGCGGTCCGCGCGGCGCGACAAATGGTCTTGACGTGGCCGTTGGAACCGGAGGAGCGGCAGGCGCAGCGACGTCTTTGATGTCGATTTTGGGCAGGCGATCGTAGGGCGACAGCGGATCGTCGATGTGAATGCTGTTGTTGAGAATGTGGGGATATAAAAACTGAACTATCTTCAGCTCGTCTTGTTTGAGCACGGTGGATAGTTGCCGGATGGTGTATCCCTTCAAGATCGGTTCGAGACGCTTGCGCATTGCGTCAGAGAGCTTGTAGCTGACGCTACCCACGTCGTCGGTCGGATCGCTGAGTCTCGGTCTTTGGTATGGCGACCACACCACGGGTAGGAACTTGCGCCAGCTCTGCAGCCGCTTTTCTGCCGCGATCGTTGCTTCTGTCACGTCCAACGAACAGCCCGTATCGAGATCGAGGGCTTGCTGGCGCAGGGTAAATGTCGCCGTATCAGCGCACAACAATGATTCGAGCGCTTCGCGCGTGAGGGCTTCTACTACCTGCTTAGCTTGCTCTGCATTCAAATGTCGTTGTGACACCAGCCACGTTAAAACGCGATCGCTGGCCATAATGCCGCACGTTAGGGTATCGAGTTCGAGACGCGATCGAAGTTGGGTTTCAGCTTTGCAAGCAGTGGCAGCCTGCGTGAATCCTAAAACGTGAAAATGATGCTGCAAGCGTTGCGGTACGAACCCAACCGAATGGGAAGCATAGACCAACTTGTCTCGCTCCACGTAGAGTTGCCAAGAGGCTTTCTCATTGACAATATCCACGTACTTATTGCCCTGAACCGAGCGCATGTCCTCTAAGAGAACCGCCGGTTCGAGTTGAGAAGCGCGGGTGTCGTTATCAGAATGCATGAGCTTTCTTCAGGACCTTACCGTGGCTACCTTATACCTTTCCCAAAAATGCAACGCATTCTTTCAAAGCGCGTTTTGTAGCTTGTTAACAGAATGAATGCGGTAGAAAATGTCGAACGCAGAAAAAAAATCTCAGAAATTTTCTGCTTAACTTAGCGGATCGGCTCTAATACATAGGCGATTGCAGAGTGTAGAGTATTGGTCTGATAGATTTTTGGTTTGGATTATCCTACAACACCTACATTACACAGACAGTATGAGATTTACACTAAGTGAACTCAGTACAGTGACTCAAACTAGCTGATTGCGATCGCAAATAACTCGCGATCGCAGAAGTATGTCAATTTTTTACAGCACTGTGCCAAAGTGCTGAAATGCTAAATCTGGCCCGATCGTTCTGCCGTCGCTCAGCGCGATTGTTCTGGTTTCCACCACTGTACCGATGCGTCGAGTCCCGGGGAGCTGCGCGATCGCCCGTCGCGCTCCCACCTCTGGCAAGCTAAGGAGTAGTTCGAAATCTTCACCGCCGTAAAGCGCCCACTCCAGCGCGCGATCGGGAAACGCGCTCCGTATGGCTGGGTGAATCGGAATCCAGTCCGGTTCGATCGCCGCGCCCACGCCACTGGCTTCACATACTTGGGCGATCGCATCGGCTAAACCATCACTGGTATCCATGCCCCCCACGCGCCCGGTCAATGACCACAGGTCCGGCAACACCGGCAACACGTCTAGGCGCGGCTGTGGATATTGATGAGCTGCCTCCAGATACTCGCGCTCTGTCGCACTCAAGCTCTGAGCTAATTCTGGATAAAGTAGCAGTTCTAATCCGCCCCGCGAGCTGCCGTGCGGTCCGGTTGCGAGCAGCCAATCTCCTGGGCGAGCCGCAGATCGCCACATTGCTCGTTCAGACTCTAGTTGTCCCCAAGCCGTAATGGCTACGAATCGCTGGTTTGCCCGAGTGATATCGCCCCCAACCATGCCCACGCCCCAGGGTTGGCAGCACGCAGCGAGACCAGCGTAGAGTTCTCTTACCCATGGCATTGAGGTCGTTCCAGGTAAGCTCAGACCCACCGTCAACCCCAGCGGCTCGGCCCCCATTGCAGCCAAATCGGACAGATTGGCCGCTGCTGCCCGCCAACCTACAGCATGAGGAGGCGTCGTGCGATCGCTGAAATGTACGCCCTCAACCAATACGTCCGTCGTCACCACCAGCTTGCCGTTAGGAGCATCGAGGACGGCGGCATCGTCGCCCACAACATTTGGCAAACAGAACGACTGCACGATTTCGAGCAGCCCGCGTTCCCCCACTGCCCCAACTGAAGCGGTTTTATCAGGATCGATAGAATCCAGACGGGATGGCCGCGAATCGGACATTGGCACGTCAAGCAAGCGTCGAAAGCTACGTAGGGTACACTAAATGTAACAAGAACTTAATAATGGCGACATCTTGAGCTTGACTATCACTCCTCCTCACTCAACTGTAGGCTCTGCTAACGCATCGGAATTGGCGGAATCTCCCGGATGGCATCGTCTCGACCTCCTTTGGCAGGCTGGTTCAGAGGAGCTAGAAAAAGGCATGTCAGTCAATCAACTGTCCCCCAGTTGGCAGTTGCTGTTACTCAGCGATGGTTCCACGACCCGAAACTTGCAGCTCATCAGCGGCGATCGCATCTCGGCCGACATCATCGACACAGCTCCAGTGCTGCTGGAGGGCGAAAACGCTCCCCCTAGCGTCGCAGCTTTGGAATTGCCGACGTTACGGCGGCAGGTGTGGTTAACTTCGGCTCAGGGCGATCGCCTCGCCTATGGCGTCACCTGGTGGAATCAAAAGCAGTTTGAAACCGTTTTGTCCGATCCGAGTCGACCCATTGGTGCAAACCTAAACGATCGCCGCATTGAGCTTTATCGAGAGTTGCTCGGCTTGTTTTTGGGCGAGTCAGCCGCGTTGGCGGAAGGCTTCGGCCAGACCGGCCCATTCTGGGGACGGCACTACATGCTGTGGCATCAAGAACGCCCGCTGGCAGCAGTATACGAAGTGTTTTCTTCGGCAGTTTCTCAATATCTCGGTTCCAGTCGCTAGCGTAGAATGAGGCTCGTTCGCGCCATGTCGATGCTATGCCTGAAACTGCTGCCTATCCAGATCTACCTGACGATTTAGCAGACGCGCAAGCGCAAGCCCTGGAAGGCGTCCGAGCTGCATTGGCAGCGGGGTACTCTCGCTTACAAGTCGATATCCTAGTGCCCGAGATTAAGCCTGATGTCTTGGCGCAACCGTTTGCCGAAGCTTTTGAACCGCCCTTTGCGTTTTTATTTGCCGATGCAGGTGCCGCTGCTTTGGCGAAAAGAAATTGGAATGCAGCTGACTGGACGATCGCGGGGGTGAACCAGGGCGATCTCTTGCCCGCAGAAACGGCGATCGTGTTTGCCGCACCAACGGTGGTGGAAATGGGCGTAGTAGAAGCCTTGTGCGTCGCTCGCGGTGAAGCAATTCCGACGGTCAAGCGTAAAGGTGACGACACTAAAGGACGAGAACGGACCCCAATTCTACTCCTCAACCCGCAGCTCCAGGATGCTGCCACTGTGGGAATTGGCTTGGCGGGACGGCAGTTGCGAGAGCGGTTTATCAGTACGCTAGAACCTTGCTATTTTTTGCAAGCGTTTGGCGCTGGAGCCATGATGCGACAGTATCCACACCCGTGGACAGTATGGATACTGAACAAAAACGACGAATACGAACTGCTGGAAACCTGCAAACGCAAACCTACCGGAGAAGACCTCGCCAAAATGTTCGCTAAGGCGACCAACTCCGGTCCGCCACTGTTGGGCGATTTGGTTCGGTTCATTAAGGCGCTCGGCAGTTAGAAGCCTCAGCTACAAACGCATGAAAAAGCCCGCTCGTATCGAACGGGCCTGTCAAGATACGGTTCGCAGGCTGTTTTACGCTTCGCTGATGGTGACGGCATTCATGACATCACCTTGACGGATGGCATCAACCACATCGGTTCCCTGAGTGACTTTGCCGAACACGGTGTGCTTGCCGTTGAGGTGAGGCTGCGGCGAGTGGGTAATGAAGAACTGGCTGCCGTTAGTGTTTGGCCCGGCATTGGCCATCGAGATCACTTTGGCTTCGTGGGTGAGCGGATTGAACATTACCTCATCTTCAAACCGATAGCCCGGGCCGCCGCGTCCGGTTCCGGTGGGGTCCCCGCCTTGAACCATAAAATCACTAATGACGCGGTGAAATGTAATACCGTCATAAAATCCTTCTCCAGCCAAAAACACGAAGTTGTTGACGGTTTTGGGAGCGTGTTCGGCATAGAGCTCTAACTCGATCGCGCCTTTACTCGTGTCGATAGTGGCCTTGTAGGTTTTGTTGAAATCAATTTGTATGGAAGGTGGATTGTCCCACTGCTTGTCGCTCATGGTCTGCAGTCCTGCGTGCGGTAAACGTCATCGACTTTACCAAGCTTTGGAACTCAACGCGCATCTGTTCGGTAACGAGTTGGTTTCGTTCAGATGGCCATGCTATGCCTCGGGTAGGCTCAGCGTCACTTTTTCAGCCCAATCAACAGGAAAAGCACGACCAGCAGCAAGCCTTCCGTACCCAATAAGCCATTGAGCGTTTGGATGTCTTCAGGTGTGCGGACGAAAGCCGCGCGAAATAGGGTGTACGGCACGAATTGCAGCAAGATGATGCCCATGACGGTCCACACGACAGCCCAAGGGGACTTCAGCCACAGCCCCCAAGCTGCGATCGCGTTAAACGCCAGCAGAACCACATCCATAACTCGCCAGTGCCATGGCGTTTGCCACCACGGTTCCCCCGTCCACCCCAACATATTGCTGACGTGGGCGAGTGCGCCGTATCCCAAGACAAGTGCCAGTACGCGCAGGTAGACTCCCGTCCAGGGTCGAATCACGGCTGCACTGAGACTGAAGAATGCGTCCATTGCAGCCTATCTCTCAATACTGCATTTGATACTTCAGCTAGAATTGCGGACTCTCTGCTTCGTTTGAAGTCAGGATAGCCGAGAGGTCCCGAGCAACTGAACAGTTGCTATGACTGCGTGAATTCTAGCGAATCTGTCTCAAATGGCGATCGCCCCGCTGATTAAAAAAGCACTTGGGTGGCGAAGTCCTCACGAGCTAGAGGCATTAGCTAAATGGACGAGGCGAGGGCTGAGAGCGCTGGTTGGCCAAAGCTTCGCCCCGTTCAATTTGGTCGAGCAACGCGGCCATTTCGGGATTGGCAAACAAGGAGCGTGCATCAGCCATCAGGCGATTGCTGCCGAACTGCTGCCGGATAAATTTCAGTTGGGCGTATTGCGGGTCGTTGGTTAGCGCAGTTGTGGCATTACGGAGTCCGTCTGGCAAATTACCGTTAACATACAGCGCTACGGCCAGAGCCATTCGAGGTGCATTTGCACTTGCATCCACGGCCAGACTTTTCTGCCACAGGGCGATAGCTTCGTCAGTATGGCCGCGTTCGTAGACAAACATCCCCCAGTTGAAGGCTGCTTGCCAAGCGTGGGGAGCCAAAACAATCGCCTGCTGGAAAGCTTGACGGGCATCATCATCGCGTCCTAAGAGAGCCAGAGCAACACCACGCCCGTTCCAAGTTTGAGCCTCTTCAGGATTACGTTCGAGCGCGCGATCGTAGGAGGATACGGCATCACGATAGCGGCCTAATGCCGCCAAAGAAGCCCCGCGCAACCGCCATGCTTCCGCTTCATCGGGATTGAGTTCGAGAGCGCGATCGTAAGACGCAACTGCATCGCGATTGCGACCCAGCTGCGAAAGGGCATCTCCGCGACTTTGCCAAATGGCTTCATGCTCTGGCTGATGCCGCAGTACCCAGTTGTAAGACTGCAGTGCTTCTTCAGCGCGGCCTAACTTCAGCAGCACATTACCTCGATTTTGCCAGGCTGGATAATGATCTGGCTTATGCTTGAGCGCGAGATCGTATGCCGCCAATGCCTCCGCGTAGCGACCCCGAGCAAATAACACGACGCCTCGGTGGCGTGCCGCTTTGTAGTGAGCGGGCTCCAACTGCAGCGTGCGATCGAAAGAGGCCAAGGCCTCTGAGAAGCGGCGCAAACGAATCAAAGCAATGCCGCGGTGATACCAGACCACGGCCCTGCCTGACTGCAATTCAATCGCACGAGCGTAGGACTGCAAGGCTTCTTCGTAATGCCCCTGTGCAGCGAGGGCAACGCCGCGATTATGCCAAGCTTTATCAAACTTAGGCTCGTACTGAAGAGCGCGATCGTAGGCTTCTATGGCTTTTTCGAGGCGACCGACGACGAAATGAGCATTGCCGCGCTTATACCAAGCTTCGTGAGCGTTGAGCAAGTACTGCATCGAGCGATCGAGATACGCGACCTCTACGCCAACAGGCATCGTTTGCTCCGACCGCAAAGAAGTATCAGCAGATACACTATTGTACTGTTCTCCTTCCCATTCAACAGTATTGCGCGTTCCAGCTGTCGGTCGATCTAGGGAAGAGACAGAATTAGTATCATTACAAACCAAACAAGCGACTATCAGCACTGTCAAAGGAGTCATAGGTCACTCAAGCCGCACGAAACAATACAGTTGTTTCTCTGTTTCAGCTTAATTTGCCCACGCTTCCCCAATTCAATTACAAGTGTTTGTACTCATAAATTAACGAAGGTCAACAAAAAGCGCTCCGGCCAAACAATAGGCCGAAACGCTTTTGCGTGAGATTACCGAGTTTTTTATTCCGTGTTCTGAGGCCCGAGAAAATGCGATCGCCGTTCAAGTCTGCAACAGCCTGTACGAGAAAGAGCAATGTGCAGCTAGTTTTGCTTACTAACAGTCCGGTCAGAATTGCCCTGCAACCAATCAGAAATCATGCCGTCGAAAGAATACTCACCACCACCACAGACAGCAAAGAAGGCAAAACATGCCGAATATAGCAGAGAGCGCTCGAGGTAGGGCAAATTGAAGCCAGCCACTGAAACGTGGTGATAGATAGCCACCAGCATCGTACTCATCAGCGCTAGAGCCGCCGGTCGCGACAGGAGACCAAATGCCAACAGCGGCGCGCACAAGGTTTCTGTCAATGCTGCGCAATATGCAAAGAAAACGGGAAAAGGCAAGCCGATGGCCGCAACATAAGCATCAGCAAATCCCTGGATGTCAGCCAGCTTGTCGAATCCGTTGTGTACCATCACGACGCCGACGATAACTCGCAGAATTGCCCATACCGACTGAAACAGTGAGTCTCCATTGCTACGCTTGGCACCCAAGACAGCTTGGGCGATTCCACTAAACCCAAAGTTGTTAGTCATTTCGTAAATCTCAAAAACGCAAATAATATTTACAATCATTAATATAACAAATCGTAAAGGGAGTAGTCTTCTTTCCGAGAGGATAATTTGAGTCCGCTCTCTTGGAGGCGATCGCAGACAGAGCTTGTCAGTTCTCCAAACAGTCGTAATGATGCAGGTGATGCTCGCAGGCGATCGCAATCATGTCTGGCTCGACACCATTGTTTTCCGTTGTTATCAAGCTATTTGCGGCTTACCAAGACATTATTGGCACGAGCGAGCAAACGCTCGAGATTGAACCGGGAACGACTGTGGCCCAGGTGCGCGATCGCCTGATTGCTGAATATCCCGAGCTCGAAGAATGGCGATCGCAAACCCGCTTTGGTGTCAATTTAGAATTCGTCGAGGCCGATACCGTACTTCAATCGGGTGACGAGTTAGTGTTGATTCCGCCCGTGAGCGGTGGCTGAGGGGAAGCATTCGGGAGTGCATGCGTCTCGGTAAAACAGACGGCCCGATCTCGGCCGGCAGCTTTGGCCCAGTAGAGGGCCGCATCGGCTTGCTGTATGAGTAATTGGGGGGATTCGGCGTGTTTCTCCGGACTGATGCTGGCGACGCCGCAACTGAGCGTGACATAACGACTGACTTTGGAACTGGCATGCTCCAAACGCGCTGCTGCCAGGCGCTCGCAGAAGCGCTCGGCAACTTTGAGCGCGCCTGCGAGCGATGTTTTGGGCAGGAGTAGAGCGATTTCTTCGCCGCCGTAGCGAGCCACGAGGTCGGTGGAGCGGTCGACTGCACTGCGAGCGATGGCTGCAATTTTCTGGAGGCAGGCGTCGCCAGCTAAATGCCCGTACGTGTCGTTGTAGTGCTTGAAGAAGTCTACATCGCAGAGCGCCAAGGCGATCTCGTCAGACGCGCGGGCTATGGTCTTCCACGATTGCGCCAGATAGGTATCAAAATGGCGACGATTGGCGAGTTGAGTGAGGCCGTCGACCGTGGCGAGACGCTGGAGCTCTGCATTGGCTCGTTCCAGTTGGTGCTGGAGCTCCCGTTCCCGTTCGACTTGCGCCTGCAAATCTGAAGTCCGTTCGGCTACGCGGCGTTCCAACTCCGTCTTTGCTGAGGTTAACTTTTCGGTTGCGCGAGCTTGGTCTGAGAATGATACTCGTAATTGCCGAGCCATGCGATTAAAGGCTCGCCCCAGCGTTTGTACCTCAGTGGTGCCAGAAATGGGTACGGGAGTGAAGGGTGGTGCAGATGGTGTTTGAGGAGAAAGTTGGGCAATGTCTTCAGCTGCCTGACTGAGACGTACGAGCGGTCGACTTACCCAGCGCGCCGTGACGATGCCAATCCCCGTAGCCATTCCCAGCGCGCCCACGCAGAGCAGTACAGTCACACGCGTACTGGCGTAGATCGGTCCCATGAAATCCGCTTCAGGCACGACGACGATCGCGAGCCAGTCAATGCCGCGTCCGTCCAGGATGGGGGTGGCCTGTAAAAAGTGCCGATCGTCATCCAAGTCAAAGTCCAGTTGAACGCTAGCAGTAATGCGATCGAGTTGGCCGAAGCGATCGCTTAAAAATGCGATTGCTCCAGCGATCGTCTCCACTTCACTCGCTTTTGCTAACAACCGTTCGAGGTCGTCGCCTTTTTCGACATACGGCAATTCGGAAGAGGAGGAAGCAACGACAAACCCATCGCGATCGACAATAAACGTCTCGCCGTTTGGACTAACATTCAGAGATTGCAAAAAGTCGTTCAACCGCGTCAGCGTAATATCAGCGGCCATGACGCCTCGGAGCGTGCCACCAGCATCGTAAATGGGCAGATCGGCGCTGATTCCCAATGTTTGCCGACTGTAGAACGTGTAGATATCGCTCCAAGTCGCTTCTCCAGCCTCAACAGCTACGCGATACCACGGTCGTTGGCGCGGATCGTAGTCGGGTTCTGCTTTTATCTGCTCGATGCGATTGCCCGAGTCATCGACGGAATACGTGTAGTAGCCGCCATTGGTGGCGCGATCGCCATAGCCGACCTGAAGCGTGCCATCTTCGAGGCGCTCGACCCCTACTGTTTCGCCGGCCTCATTGCCGTAGTAAATAAAGCTCGCGTCGGTAAAGATTTGACTTTGCAGCCAAAAGTGTCGCTCCATCGTAATGACGCGATCGAGGTCGAGTTGGCCTAGCTGAATAGCGTGGGCATTGGCCTGATTAATGTGATGCGGCACCTCTAGATACGCCTGAACGCGCTCCGTGACGCGGGCCGTAATTTCTTGCCGCAATTTGGATGTCACTTCATTCACGGCCCGCGCGCCATTCCGCAGCGACAACGCGTTAGTGAGTCCGATCGCAACCACCAACTGTAGGACGAACGGAGCGATCAGCAGCGATCGCAGCGGTACGCGTCGCAGCCATCCCTTGGGTCGTTCCAAATCGGATGCTGTCATGAATGCAGGAGCGCTAGGGGCAATTCACACTTCATGCTCGGCAAAGGCTCCATGTCGATGACGTTCTATTGCGAGTTCGAGCTGCGCGCGTTAACAAACCCGGAAGAAATGCGAGAGCAGTCTAGCGATCGCCCATGCTGAGAACGAGCCCTATCCGCTCGAACGCAGTAATTAGGGAGTGCGCCGATGGATGTCAAAGCCGCTGTTGCCTATGAGGCGGGAAAGCCGCTAGTCGTAGAGACCATTCAGCTCGACGGCCCGAAAGCAGGAGAGGTGCTGATTGAAATTAAGGCGACGGGCGTGTGCCATACTGACGCCTACACTCTCTCCGGTGCCGATCCGGAAGGCTTGTTTCCTGCCATTTTAGGGCACGAAGGGGCTGGTGTTGTCGTGGAGGCGGGGCCGGGGGTAACTAGCTTAAAAGAGGGCGATCGCGTTATCCCGCTTTACATTCCTGAGTGCCGCAACTGCGAATATTGCCTCAGCAGCAAGACGAATTTGTGCCAGTCAATTCGCTCCACCCAGGGCAAAGGAGTTATGCCCGATGGCACCAGCCGTTTTTCGGTTGGCAACGAGAAGCTATTTCACTACATGGGCACGTCGACGTTTGCTAACTACACTGTCCTACCGGAGATTGCGGTTGCCAAGATTCGGGATGACGCACCGTTCGATAAAGTTTGCCTGATCGGCTGTGGCGTTACCACCGGAATTGGAGCAGTTGTCAATACGGCCAAAGTGGAGCCCGGTGCGAACGTGGTCGTGTTCGGCCTGGGCGGCATCGGCCTCAACGTCATTCAAGCGGCCCGCATGGTGGGAGCGAACAAAATCGTTGGCGTGGACCTCAATCCGGCCAAAAAAGAGCTGGGCGAAAAATTCGGGATGACTCATTTCGTCAATCCCAAGGAAGTTGAGGGGGATTTAGTGCCCTATTTGGTCGATTTAACTGGAGGAGGTGCAGATTACAGCTTTGAATGCATTGGTAACGTCAACGTAATGCGTCAAGCGCTGGAATGCTGTCACAAAGGCTGGGGGGAAAGTATCATCATCGGTGTTGCAGGCGCAGGGCAGGAAATCAGCACGCGACCCTTTCAACTGGTAACGGGACGAGTCTGGAAAGGCACGGCATTTGGAGGCGCGAAGGGGCGAACAGACGTACCTAAGATCGTGGATTGGTACATGGACGGCAAGATCGACGTGGATAGCATGATTACCCACACGATGCCGCTGGAGCAGATTAATGAAGCCTTCGACTTGATGCACGAGGGCAAGTCCATTCGCAGCGTCATCACATTCGATTGAGGGGAAAGAAATACGCGATCGCCTGAGGAGCTCTATGTCCGCAGAACTCACCCTCCGTAGCAGCAGTCGTTGTTTTGGCGGCACCCAGTTTTTCTACACCCACGACTCCAGCGCGTGCCGAAGTCCGATGAACTTTGCCGTCTATCTACCGCCACAGGCTGAAGACGGAGCTGTTCCGGTGCTGTACTACCTGTCTGGATTGACCTGTACGGATGAGAATTTCATCACAAAAGCGGGGGCGCAGCAGTATGCCGCTCGCTATGGCATTGTCCTGATCGCTCCAGACACCAGTCCGCGCAATACGGGTACGCCGGATGAGGATGACGATTGGGATTTGGGCACGGGGGCTGGGTTTTATGTGGATGCGACGGAGGAGCCTTGGAGTGCGCATTATCAGATGTACAGCTATGTCACGCAGGAGTTACCGGAGCTAGTTTCGCAGCATTTTCCGGTGCGATCGGATCGGCAAGGGATTTTTGGACATTCGATGGGTGGGCATGGGGCGTTGATCTGTGCGTTGAAGAACCCGGATCGCTACGTGTCAGTTTCGGCGTTTGCGCCGATTTGTGCGCCTAGTCAGTGCGCGTGGGGAGAGAAAGCGTTTGGAGCTTATTTGGGAAGCGATCGCGCCTCTTGGCAAGCCTATGACGCCACCGAACTTATCGCGACGTCCACGTGGAACCATCCCATTCTTATCGACCAAGGTTCTGCTGATTCATTCTTGGTGCAAAAACAACTCTGTCCCGATCTATTCGGGCAAGCCTGCAAGTTGGCGAGCAAATCCCTAAACTTGCGCTATCAAAACACCTACGACCACAGCTACTACTTCATTGCAAGTTTAAAAACTTGCAAT
>JBCBVC010000021.1:0-39639 GCA_039817845.1 Cyanobacteria bacterium J06642_2 | reverse complement strand
AAATCTCAAAATACTATTGGTTTCAGTACGATTTGTAACTGTTTGAACCTACAGTTTTTTGAGATTTGAAGTACTGCTTCTAATGTCATTAGAGTTCAGTGCTCACGACGTTAAGCGATCGCGAAATAGTTTCACAATCCTGAAGACTTCACCTTATAGTTAATCTCTTCAATGGGCACGTTCTCACAATCCCAATCGCCATACCGTAGCTGTAATCGCTGTTCTTTGGCGTATTGCACTAACTCACCGCCGTAGCGCTCTGCTTTAGTGCCCAAACTTTGAATCCGAACTTTGCCATTGAATACTGTTGCACGGGCCAGATAGATCACCAGATCGTCTCGCGAGGGGCGATTAACTGTCGTGCTAGCCGTGAGATGTGCTACCCCACGCTCGTCCATTTCCTGAGCCAAAGCCAGGGCCGTGTTGCGGACGCCGCGAATGGCGACAATGGCTGCTGCCACCGCCATCGTAATATCTACACCTTCATCAGTCAGAATGCGATGGTTGGCAAGATACTGAAAATTCTGCTCCGAGAGGTCGTCACGGATGCGACGGTGAATCAGGTTTTGAGGATGATAATTCGATAACGCTCCAACAATAGCTCCACAAGCAGCACGAGGTTCGCGCCAGGGCGACTCGCGAGTTTTACCATAAATCTGCTGGCCCCCCTCGCGTAACTGCCCTACGTGAGTTTTGAGATCGATCGCCACCAGAGAAATCGACTGCGGGTTACCTTCGTAGACCCTTCGTTTTAGCTGCTCGTCCAACTCGTGCGCTACCGTCACGTGAGCTAACGTCGCGCCATTATCAGTACCGCCCCCAGCCGGGAAAAACGCTTCCAGCTTGAGTTCGCCAATTTCCGAGAGCGTGGCAAAGCGAGACGCAACGACATCGCGATAGCGTTTGGTCGCTTCGCCCTGATGAATCCGATCGCCGCAGTTCGTATAGGCCAGCGTCGTGACGACACTCGGCAAGCTCATATCTGCCCCACAAGCTTTCATATCAGTGGGGCAATCAGCAGCAAATTGCAATTCGTCCCGCAGGAGTTGCAGGCCATTAATCAAGGCATAGCGATCGCTGACGATTTCGTTCAAATAGTTGTGATAGGCATTCCGCTCCATGCCAAAACTGGCACCAAGCTGCCAAAAGCGATCGACCCGTCTTTGGGTCGCTTCAGCGTCGAAAGATGAACACATCAACCACAACACCTCTCCAAATCTTGCTGCCGCTATCTAACTATTGCTAGCGCGATGCAGCTTCGATCTAGAGTGTATCGGCGAAGCGCTCCATGCAGGCAACTATTCTGGCGAAATGCCCATAGCTTTTGACGTTTAAGTTAGGGCGCAAAAAGTCTGGAGAACTCAAGCTTGCTAAGCAACTCAAATATTGCTGTTAAACCCGCGCGAGGAGATCGCGCCATCAACTCAGTCAAGCTCGCATTCCCCATTCGCTATCCCATCAATTCCTTGGCGCGTTGGGCTAAGTTTGTCGCTGACAAGCCATTAAAATCCATAATTTGTCCGGCGCTTGCAGCTGTTTCACCACGTTTCCAAGCAAAAGTATCGCGGGTGATGTTGCTTCGCAACATGATGGGCTCCAACATGCCGCTGGCTCCACCCGTCACACCAATGAGAGCGTCACCACCAAACAAGGCTTCAAATCCAGCATCGTCGAGGAAGCCACCGTCAGATTCAGCACAGGTAGCCCAAGCCACATCGCGATCGCCCCGGTACAAGCGACGCGGACTCACAATCGATACGACACGTGCGCCAATACCTTCGTTTTGCAAGAGCTCGACGGCATCCAGCACGGGAATGAGCGTCATGTCGCCGATGACGGCAAAGACAACTTTCTTAGTACCTTCAGTTTCGTGGAGAGCGATCGCCCCAGTCTTCAAAGCTTGTCGGGTTTGTTCGAATGTCGTGCGGATGGGCAGTGGTGATTTGCTGGCAGTGATGACAACGCCTTTATTTCGAGCAGAAAGCGCCCACTCGTAGCAGACTTGAATGCTGTTGGCATCGGGCGGGAAGAGGGGAAAGATGTTGCCGTTGCGCATCATTGCCGCAAAGTAGGCTTCAATTTCAGGACGCTGGTGCGTCCAACCGTTACGCCCTTGTTCCAGTGCGCCTGCGGTGAAGAGCGTAACTGTGGCAGGGGTGGGGCGGCGCAGTTCGGCCATCGCTTGCGTGACAGTTTGCCAGATGGGGAGGCCGTTGATCGCAAACGATTCGTAGGAACACCAGAGGCTGCGCCCGCCCATAAGTGCAATTCCCGCAGCTAGTCCCGCACATGCGTCTTCGCTGAGGGGTTCGTACACCTGACCGCCGGGTTGCTGATCGTAGAGCGGGTCGGGAGTGGGGTGAATAATTTTAAGAGCCTGATTGATGTTGCCGATGCCTGAGGCAGCGTTGCCATCTGCATTGGTAACGAGAAATGCAGGATCCTGTTGGCCGACGGCACCAACCAATCCCCCCATAGCCGTAGTGGATACTTTCTTATCTCCACCAACAGGGTATTCGTCCAGCGGGAGGTTGGCGATCGCGGGCAGTTCGCGCACTTTCTCAGTCGCGGCGATCGCGCTTCCCGAACCGCCACCAGCCCGAGTCAGGTTGGTACGCACGATATCCCAAGCTTTAGCAGGTAAGGCTCGTTCCTTGAGAGTGCTGACGATATCTTCGTTATCGAGGGTGTGGAAACCGTAAAGATTGTGGGACTTGGCACCGCGCGCGTGAACGCCAGCTCCTTTGAGTTGCTTAATGATCAATACGGTCAGTCTGCCGCTTAAAGCCGATTCTGCCGCTTCCTTGGCTGCTGCGATCGCGGCCTGCGTAAACGCCAAACGCTGGCCGAACGAAAACGCCGTACTGTCGACATAATCGCCAGGTTGATCGCGATCGTCGAAGTCTTTGGCATCCAACAGCACCACTTCTTCAACGCCATTGCCGTGCCAATATGCCTGCATCCGCTCGTTGGAGAGCAACGACACCATGCTGTGATGTTCCTGGCTATAGCCGTTCCAGATCAGCACGGGTAAGAAGTTGGTGACTTCCGGGAAAGCGGTGTGGAAGTGAGCGATCGCGCTCGTAATGTAGGGTTCGCCCAAGCCGCCGTCCCCTAAGGTAAACGGGAATAGGGTGTCGCGATTAAGATAAGCGGCTGCCATCGCAAAATGCTGTCCCTGTCCCAGTGGACCTGCAGGGCCGAGAATGCCTGGGATCGATCCAGATAGGTGACCGAGCAGTCCGTGCATTTCCCGGAAGCGATCGCGCAATTGCTGTACGGTCTCAATGCCCATAGCTTCTAAAGAACGATCCAAAAAAACGGAACTATAAAACCCAGGAGCGTGATGACCGACTTCAGTAAAAACGTTTTTATAGCCCAGCATGAGCAGAGCCGCATAAGCTTCGACGCTGCTAGCAAATCCACCGGGGTGGCCAGATGCTTTACTGGCGGTAATCTGAAGCGTTAGATAACGCAGCGCGTCAGCCAATAACAGAGTTTGATAGACAGCATTGGCATCATCCATTCCAGTAATTGCTGTGGCACCTTCAGCAATTGCGGGCTGACTGGTAAAGGCATCAAAATTGGGTAGAGGGTCGCCAAAGTATTGGATGCCTTCGCAAAAAGCAGGGACATTCTGTGTTGCCACGGTCATGCGGATACCCTCTTCGAAATAGCGATCGCCTGCGTCTTTCTCACTATGGACTGATTCGGGACCGAAGCAAACATCGCATTTGACCTAGTACTGTGCCACAGTGATTACGCCAGGCTAGGAGCCGGATAGAGTCGAGCTAACTTGCTTCTGGCATCAACAATGGAAAACTGCCAATCGACCGTTGCTTTGACTTGATTGCGCTCTTCCTCCCAGGCGCGGACTTGTCGTCTCAACTGCCTCAGAGAGGGGATGCGTCGGTTCAGGCATTGCCGCGAGAGCACAGAAAATTCTAGCTCCACCATGTTCAGCCAACTGCCATGCTTGGGAGTGTAGTGAAACTCGATGCGCTCCAGAATGTGGAGCGCTTGTTCGGGGATAAAGGTCTTGTAGAGAGAGGCCGGAGTATGGGTGTTGAGATTGTCGAGCACCACGTGAATCACCGAGGCCTGCGGAAACAATCCGTCAACCAGAATACTGCATGCATAACGCGAAGTCCTCAGACGTTCTGCGTTCAGTGAGCTTGAGATGCCGCCATCCGGTGAGCGGTTCCAAGAAACCAAACAGATTGCAGGTGCCCTCTCGGCGATACTCGTAGTCATAGCGCTGGGGACAGCCTGGAGCGCTGGGGATGGGGATACGGGTCTGACTGATTAACTAACACGGTCGCTCGTCGAAGCAGACGACGGGCTCGCTCGGCTCATAGGGGCGGGCATAGAGTGCCAGAAGCGCTTCCATGCGCCAGACAAAGTCGGCTCCCACTGTAAGAATGCACCATTGCTGTTTCAGCCACGGCTTGAGCTGGTTTGCTTGAAGGTGCGCCGCACGGTCTCGTCTGAAATACTCTCCACTAATTGCATCTGCACCAGTCGGTCGGCGAGGAGTTGCATCGTCCATTGGCTGCGACCTTCAGGGGGGTCGCTACAGGCAATGGCCACCAGGAGCCGCTTCCGCTTTGCCATCGAGTTTACGACGGCTACTGGGACGAGGACTCTCACTTAGGGCAACCTCCACGCCTGCTTCAACGAACTTTTGTCGCGTTCGATGGACGGTGGCGAGGCTCGTATGCAGCATCTGGGCGAGGCTCGTATGCAGCACCTGAGAGATCGTCTGGTCGGGCTGATTATCGTGGGCAAGTCACAGAATCTGAGCCCGTTTCATCTTGCGGGCAGCAAGCTGACCCCGTTGAGTCAGTTGTTTGAGCTCGGCTTGCTCTGCCTCGGAGAGGGTAACCTTGTACTTTTCTGCCATGACACAACTGGTGAGGGGATGCGTCTATCCTCCCAGCTTTACATGTCAGATTCTGTGTGGGGCTGTACTAGATAACGTGAGTTCGGGATAAGAAAGAGGCGGATGCTTTACGCTGAATCAACTTCAAATCCAGATTCAGCCATCCGCCCATGACCAGTCTAGAAGACCTCTTCTTCCACGTGGACGACTTCTGTCAGTCCTTCGAGTCTCAATGGCAAGCTCAACAATTGAGCAAGCATCCTCGCTCGCGTCGTCGCCCTCGCTCTCTGAGTCTGAGCGAAATGATGACGATTGCGATTGCCTTCCATCACTCGAACTACCGCACCTTCAAGCACTACTACCGCAACCAAGTTCGCCGCTACTGCGCATCCGAATTCCCGCACCTGCCCAGCTACGGGCGCTTTGTCGAGTGGATGCCCTCGATGGTGATGCCTCTGTGGGTCTACCTCAAAAGCTGCTTCGGTCAGTGCACGGGCATCAGCTTCATGGATGCCACCAGTCTTAAGGTCTGCCACAACCGTCGTATCTCGCAGCATCAGGTGTTTGAGGGCATCGCGGCTCGGGGCAAAACCTCGGTGGATTGGTTCTATGGCTTCAAGTTGCATCTGGTGGTCAACGAGCGAGGAGAACTGCTCAACCTGACGGTGACCCCCGGCAATGTGGACGACCGTCGTCCAGTGCCGCAGTTGCTCAATGAACTATTTGGCAAGGTGTTTGGGGATAAGGGCTCCATCTCGCAGAAACTGAGCGAGCAGTTGAGAGACACCTCTGGGATTCATTTGGTGACGCGCATCAAGCGCAATATGAAGAACCAACTGATGGAGATGAGTGACAAGCTGCTCTTGCGCAAACGAGCCATCATCGAGTCGATTAACGACCAGCTTAAGAATATTTCGCAGATCGAGCATTCCCGGCATCGCAGTCCGGTCAATTTTATGGTGAATTTGCTGGGGGGACTGATTGCCTATTGTCATCAGCCGAAGAAGCCATCGCTTGAACTAGACGGCATTTGGAGTCTCCCCGATTAACTCCTAAGAAACACTTTTCACCTCAGGTTGTGGGACCAAGGTGAGGCCAAGAGCGTGGGCTTTTCGCTCGAGATTCTTGACCAGTCTCTCGCGGTACCGCTTCTCATAAGCATCAACCCCGGGGTCCGCGTAGGCTTCTCCCTTAGTCCAAAGGTGGTAGAAAATCCGTGCCAACTTGTGTGCAGCTGCCGTAATGGCTTTGGGGCTGCCTAGCCGGGCTCTCATTCGGCGAAAGAACGCCCCCAATGCCGACTGACTGCGCCCGAGAGTTTGAGCAGCGATCCGAAATGCTTGGGCGGCCCGGTTGACCACCTTTCGAGTGCGCGAACTCTTCACCTTGCCCCCCGTGACGCGGCAGCCCGGACATAGGCCCAGCCAGGAGGTGAAGTGCTTGACGGTGGGGAACCGCGATGGATCCAGGCCAACTTCGGAGAAGATCTGCAGCACCGATAAAGCACCCAAGCCCGCCACTTGGGTGAAGTCCACTCCCGTCATGCGGTAGAGGTGGGTGCGTAGGTCAAAGTCTGGGGCATTCCCCGGTTGCTTCTTGCCACGGCGCTTGGGCTTAGGGGGGGTCACCGTGGGGTCTACCTTGTCAGCAAAGGTAGCCAAAGCAGCCTCAATTTTGATGTCGCAGGCGGCGATCTGCTGCTGGTAGATTTCCCAGAGCTGCAGCTCTTGCTCCAGGATGAATAGCTGCTCTTGACGATAGTCTCCCGTCAAGGCCGCAGCAATTTCATCTTGACTGGCTCGGATGCGACCATCTCGGAAAGAAGCCAAATGTTGGGGGTCTCTCTCTCCAGCAACGATGGCACGGATGATTGCCAAGCCCGTGGTTTCGGTAATGTCGCTGATGACACGAGGCAGTTGCAAGTTCATCTCGGTCAGAGCTTTCTGCATCCGTTGCACGTGAGTGGCAGCACTCTTGATTAAGTTGTCACGTTGGCGCAAGTAACTGCGCAGAATACAAACTTGGTCATCGGGACGGAACGACCCTGCTAGCAGCCCATAGCTATGCAACTGCCTCAGCCATTGGCAATCGAGGACATCACTCTTACGCCCAGGCACAGTTTTGACGTGGCGGGCATTGACGAGTTTGACTTCAAAGCCACTAGCTTCCAGTACCTGGAATACAGGCAACCAATAGACACCAGTTGATTCCATTGCCACAGTCTCGATGGCACATTCCTTGAGCCAGTCTGCCAAAGCATAGAGGTCAGCGGTGAAACAGGCAAAGCTGCGAACGCACTCCCCCTCGCGGTCAGAAGGTACGCTTACCCAGTGTCGGTCAGCGCCAATGTCGATGCCAGCGGCATTGGGATTGATGGCGGTAAGTTTGGAGGAAGCAGTGGGTTGGGAAGAGGGCATGGGAACTCTCAAAATGCATCGTGATAGAGAAAGGACTCTGCCCGGGGTTAGCGGCACATACATTCTCCTAAACGGGATAGGGACGTCCCTTCACCAATGGCTGAATCGCCGTTCCCCAGAACCAGGCTGACATACGGGCACACAGGCACCATTGTTAAGGTCGGTCTTGACTGCCAGAGCCCGATCTGAGTCTAGAAGCTATGCCCTGCCAAGACTCCGGAGGGCCAGCTGTTTCTTTCAATTTGAACGTACGCAGCGCGTTCGTAAGGGGCTGACATTTTGCAGCTGGGTAATAGAGGGTAGATTTTGAGTCCCTGAGCGGGCTACACCAGCAGAGACGTCACCCGGAATCTCGATGAACGGTCTACTCTCACCGACTCATCTGCTGTTGGTCTCGTTGCTCTCGCAGCTGTCAACGTCATACCAACAGGAAAATTTCCAATCCTTGTTGGCCTCGTTGCTTGGCGATCAAGACAAGACCCTAGCCGCCAACCCATGGAAGTCAGCCTCAGCCCTGAGTCGATTTCTGGGTGTCAACCGCTGGTCTCTGGGGCCATTGATTGGGATGGTGCGGGCTTACCTGCTTACCCAGCTGCTTCAGCCTCGGGGAGCCGGAAGGCGTCCCTATCTGGAAGTGATGGTGGATTTGACGAGTTTGGAGAAGGTGGGCAAATTCAAGCAGTTTCGCCACTGGATGCATTACTACCACAACTGTTACGGCCTGCATGTGGTCGTGCTCTATTTGTGTTGTGGACACCAGCGAGTCCCTTGGTCGTTAGCGATTTATCGAGGCAAAGGCAAAACCTCTCCGGCTCAACTGGGATTGAAGCTGATTCGGGAGTTGCCTGACCCCTTGCATCGGGTCTACCACTTACAAGTATTGGCCGACGGAGGCTTCTGCAGCCGTGAGTTTCTGGTTGGGCTCAAGCGCTTGAGAATCGCAGCCTTGGTCGGGTGTGCGGGCACTCGCAAGCTGGCGGATGGACGCAATCTCAAGCAGTTGGCTCGGCGAGGGCAGCAGGTGCAGCTGCACAATCTCCCCTTTCCGGTGTGGGTCAGTTGGTTCTGGCAGAGGTAGCCAGATGGCCTCTATCGTCAACGGTTTGTCCTCTCCACTCGCCCCCTGAGCGCTGCGAGTATGAATCGGTGGGGGGCGAAACGGTGGCGCATTGAGGCGTTGTTCAAAACGATGAAACAACGCTTTGGGGCTCGCCGCTTCGGGCTGCGTCGTCTGCGAGCGGTTCTGCGCTGGCTTTTCTTGGGTTGGTTGGCTTACTTGCTCGCTCACCGGATGGCCACAGTTAACTGGCAAACCGAGAGACCCAATTGGGAAGCGATGGCCCTGGAGGCGGCTGAGACCTTTTTCGCCGGATTGCTGCTCGATTGGCATCGCCAATCCATTCGACAATTGCAGGCGCGAACTCATACTCCCGAGCACTTTGACCTCTCGTTTCGAGGCTCTTCCTGAGGTCGGTGCAAAATGTCAGTTAGGATATTTTCGTTATCCACCCCCCTGGCGCAGTCAGTCCCCATGCATCTAAATCGAATTAGATTATCAAGAGCTGCGCAGTTTCTACTTGAGCATCAAGACTGAAAGAAGCATACAAAACTACAGCTACTGCCACCGTTTTATAAGTTGGGTTTGCCATTGTGAGGGAATAGGGCGCGCAAATCGGTGATCGTATTGGGCGGAGCCATGCGATCGAGGGGGCCGCCGTATCGAGCAACTTCTTTCACTAAACTGCTACTCAAAAAACTGTACTCGTGTGATGTTGCGAGAAAAATTGTCTCCAACTGCGGTGCCAGAGACTGGTTAGTATGAGCCATCTGTAATTCGAATTCAAAGTCCGACATCACCCGCAATCCCCGAATGAGAATACTGGCCCCAGAGGCGCGAGCGCAATTAACTGTCAACCCCGTAAACGAAATAGCCCGCACGTTACTTAAGTGCTTTGTTGCAATTTCAATTTGGTGCTGGCGCTGTTTGAGCGAAAACAGCGGTTGCTTGCTGGGGTTTCTCAGAATGGCAACGACGACCTGCTCGAAGAGCTGACAGGCGCGCTCGATGATGTCCAGATGACCGAGGGTGATCGGATCGAAGCTACCAGGATAAAGCGCGATCGCCATCCATACCTCCTGGAGAACCGCCGAACCAATTATCCCTCATCCTTGCACATCGTTTGATACACGATTTTAGTCATTTGACAATATGCGTAACAAAAATTGACAAGTCTCGCGTGATGAATCATTATTAAGTTGTGTTGACCCCACTGGAATCTAGGAGTCCGACAACGATGGAAGAACAAGGCAGGTTGGGATTCAGCGCCTTTGCTGAGAAATGGAATGGCCGTCTGGCTATGCTGGGCTTTGTTATCGGGATTACGACTGAGTTGTTAACCGGTCAAGGCATCCTGTCGCAAATTGGCCTGCTGTAGGCTTACACGCTGAGGGCTTAATGCTGGTATTTGCCAGCATCAAGCTCTTTCAAGCTTTATGACAAGGTAGCTTGACAGATTAAGTTGCTGTCACAATAATTGATACACGCTTAACAATCTCTTGGCTTACATCACATGAACCTTTCTCCGACTCTCTGGGTTTACATTGCTATAGCTGTCGCCTTCGCTTGGGGGATGTGGGGCAGCTCCGACGACATTACGTTTTAGGCATTCGCAGGCTTGACGTCCTGCGTCTGAGATTCGTCGTTTACTCTGTTGCTAGCTTTGAGTAAAATTAGTTGCTCTCGCCGCGTGTCTTCTGCCTCTAGTCTTGGGCGTTGAGTTTGGAGTGCACAAGCTGAATTATTGATGCCTAGGGCACTGAGACGGTGGAGGCCTTCACTGTAATGTGTGAGCTTATGGAAAAACTTAGAGTCGTGGTTAGTGAAAGTGCTATTCACCGCGTGCGCCTTTCTACTGCTTGAATTTAACTCGATTAGGATATAGGAACGCTGGCTGCGGCCGGGATCTAGGTATTTGAAATGTTGTGAGTAGCTTGGCTACTGCTACTTCCTGTTGGTCGTGAGGTTGAGAAGTATCACTGCTCCATGTGGAGCGATTTGAGTAGATGGGTGGAATGTCAGGGTTGGATTGAGTCCGAAATTGTTAACTCGTCCAGATTCCACAAGGTTCCGAGAATGGGGCGTGGGTCCGTGCCTTCAAGTCGATCTCGCATGGCTACGAGTACTAACCGGTTAACTGTACCGATGAGTGGCAGTTGTTCCTGAACAATGGTTTGAAAGCGATCGTAGAGCTGCTTGCGTTTGTCAAAATCGAGTTCGCGTACGCCAGCAATGAAAAGGCGATCGATCTCTTGTTCCCAGTCATACACTTCGGCTCCTGGTAGTCCTGCCGGGTTCCACATGTGTAAAGCTCCCGTACTGCGCCAGATGTTGGCACCGCTGTTGGGTTCGGTACCGCCACCGCCAAAACTGAGCATGACGGCCTCCCACTCATGAGACCCTGAAATTTTGCGTACCAAAGTGTTGAATTCGATGGGGACAAAGTCAACAGTCATGCCGATGTCGGCCAGATTCGACTTAACAATTGCACCAATGGCTTCGCGGACGGTATTGCCCACATTGGTGTTGAGTGTAAATCGCACCCGATTGCCATCGCGATCGCGCAACAGGCCCGCGTTGTCGTATTGATATCCGGCATCGAGTAATGTCTCGCGCGCTTTTGCAGGACTGTAATTGTAAATTGGCAAGCCTTGAGCGGGACTCAGATGAAATGGGCTTGCTGATGAGATGACTGAAAATTGAGGTTCGCCCAGTCCTCGCAGCACGCTATCAATCAAAGTTTGGCGATCGAGAGCGTAAGAGACTGCGCGACGAAAATTCACGTCATTAAACCATTTACTTTTTATCGGATTGACGACGGGTTTTCCGCGATCGGGATTGCTGCCTTTCGATAAGTTAAAGGCGATAAAGCTATTGTCTAACGTCGGTCCTAGATTAAAGATATTAAAATGGGCGCTCTCTTCTTCCTGTTTGAGCAATTGAAAATCGCTGCCGCGCACTTCTAGTAAATCTGCGTTTCCTGAACGAAATTGAATCAACTGCGTGTCTTGAGAGGCAACAATACCTTGAATAATTGTTTGGATGCGCGGCAGTTCGGTGCCGTCTGCAGCGGTTTTCCAGTAATAAGGATTGGCTCGGTAGGTGATGCGTTGATTGGGAACATATTCGACTAGCTCATATGGCCCGCTGCTGAGCATCTCTCGAACGGGAGTATCTACTCCCCACATCCGCAAAAACGGTAATTTATCCTCAGAGACATCTGTCGAAACGGCCTCCCGAAAAATGTGGGCTGGCATAACTGGCGAACTGGCAATCTGGAAAAAAGGGGCAAAAGGTTCGGGCAAGACAAATTCGAGTTGACGATCATTTAGCAGATTAACCTGTGGTAGCTTGCCTGACTCGCCAATGCGCATGACGTCGCGAGAGCTAGTGGGAATCGCTTCATTGAAAATGATGTTGTTGTACGTAAAAGCGACGTCAGCTGCAGTTAAAGGTACTCCATCCGACCAGCGCAAATTCGAGCGCATGGTAAAAACAATTCGCAGGCCGTCATCAAAGACTTTCCAGGATTCGGCCAGCGACGGTATCCATTCCAACGTATCCGGATCGAGCTGGGTCAGACCTTCTAGGGTGTAAGCTAGGGCATCTCGACTGCTGGACTCCTGCGACAAATAGTAATTAAACGTTTTCGGGGCACCAATTTCAGCTGTGAGCAAATACGGGCGATGTTCAGCAGCTGGTGGCGGCTGGCAGCCTGACAGACCGATCGAACAGTACAAACAAAACGTGCAGAGGATTAGCAATCTGCGCAAAAATGGCATGGCAAAAATCCATGTTGCGAGTGCGTTCGAGCGCCCGACGCTTTAGCTTGGCAGACTTCGAATTAGGAAGACTTCGATCGCCGTCGTCGCGAAGCTGCAGGCGACTTCTGGGTTGTATCAACGTTAGCGTCGGTCTCGGGTTTGATTTCTGCTTCTGAAGCCTCGGAGATCGAATCGCTCTCCGGTCGCACTTCGGAGGCTGATGGTTCTGAAAATTCGTCAGAGGCTGATGGTTGGCTCGGCGCGGTTGAGGACCTCTCTGCGCCATTCGACTCTGACCCACGGCCGTTTTCAGACGAAGATTTAACTTCGGCTTGACTGAGGTCGATGACGCCGGGTTGGGTACGCCGTCGCGACGGGCTGTTCATGCGCCGTAAAGCCCGCCGATCGGCTGCCGTCATCTTGACGGGTTTGCTCGATTCGACCGTGACGGGTGTCTCGCCTGGCAAAGTAACTGTGATGCTCGTGTTGCGCCCTAACTTGACCGACGAATCCACCAAAATGCGCGGCGACAGGCCCATCTCCGCATACACCTGCTGCTGCAATGACGACATTTCCACCACGACGGATGAGGCAGGGGCATCAGCGGGAGGCGGCTGATCGGGGATGTCTGTATTGAGCTCGTCTGGAGCAGCGGTTTCAACTGACCCGGCAGATATTCTGGGCTTAACGACCTCTTTACCCACGGGTGGTGGCGTGACCGGACGGCCGTCTGTCTCACTGCTGCTGAAACGGCGACTGCTACTGTAGCGTTTGCGTCGACTGCCAGAGCGATCGCTCGACCGACTCGACGGCACTTCTGCTACCGAGACGCCATTACGCGCGACTGCCGCAGTGGTTTCATCCCCGGCTTCTGGATGAGCGCCGGGCAAGTGTGCCAATAGACCCAATCCTTCACAGGTGGGGCAAGAACGACCGAAGATTTCGTAGATGCTTTGTCCCTGGCGTTTTCGAGTCAGTTCTACCAGTCCTAATTCCGACAGTTGTGCCACTTGAGGGCGGGCCTTGTCCGCGCGTAGGGCTTTCTGAAAATGTTCGAGCACCTGTAGTTGATCGCGGCGCGAGTCCATATCGATGAAGTCCACAACGATCACGCCTGCAATGTTGCGCAGACGCAACTGCCGCGCAATTTCCGTGGCGGCTTCGCAGTTGGTCCACAGTACGGTTTCGCGGGACGTTGCCGAGCGCGTGAACGAGCCCGAGTTGACATCCACCACAGTCAAGGCCTCAGTGGGCTCGATGATGATATAACCGCCTGACGGCAGGTCGACGCGAGGTCGCAAGGCTTGCTTAATCGCTGCATTGACGCGGAAATATTCCAGAATCGGCTTCGCATCGTCATGCACGTCAATCGCCACGCCCTGGGGCATGCGACCTTCATTCCAATGCTGTAGGTACTGACGCACCCGCTGCGCGCCACTGTCTGCGTCCGACACGATCCGATTCACGTCCGTAGAGGAGTAAGCATCGCGCAAGACGCGCTGAATGAAATCGTCGTCGCGATTGAGTAGCGCCGGAGCGCGGGAAGATTCTTGTTTTTCTCGGATTCTTTCCCACTTGGAATTGAGGCGATCGAGATCTTCGATAATGCTTTCTTCTGAGGCTCCTTCCGCTTCTGTGCGGACGACGATCCCAGTCTGGGAAGGTTTCATCAAAATGGCTAGAGCTTTGAGGCGATTGCGCTCCTCCTCGTCGCGAATCCGCGAGGACAAATGCACGCCCCGACCGTGCGGCACCAGCACGAGATGACGGCCTGGAAAAGAAAGTTTGCCGGTAAGGCGCGGGCCTTTGTTGCCCGTGGGCTCCTTCATCACCTGAACCAGCACTTTTTGTTGAGGCGCCACTAGTTCGGTGATGGAGGCACTATTGCGCTTTAAACGAGCTTGACCCAAATCGGAAACGTGAATGAATCCATTGCGTTCTGGATTGCCAATGTTAACGAAGGCAGCATCAATGCTAGGCAGCACATTTTCAATAATGCCGAGATGGACATCACCGACCTGGTGCGTCCCGCTGGCAACGATCAATTCTTGAATTTGATCCTCTGAAAATACGGCAGCAATGCGATGCTGCTCGGCAATGACAATTTGTTTTGACATCACATCCCTCAAATCCGGGTTGGATTCAGTACAGTTCCGACAGAGGCGGTATCGACTTTATCCAATAGGTGCAATTGCGTCGTTCTGTGAGCGGGCGATCGCCCCGCCTCATTAGTCTGTCTGCCGACGAACTTCAATCTGACTGCAACTGGATCGACTCGGCTCCCAAGCGGACGCGCGAGCGATGCTAGGACTTGCCAGAAGCAACTCTTGCAATCTATTTCACCAGCAGCAATACAGGGCTGACAGCGAGTCAATAGCAACGCTCTCGCTCCATGCTGTCGAGCACGGAAAGCCAGCATGTCGACAATTATAGCCCCCGAGGTACAGCCCTTAACATTGCGTGATGTTGTGCGAGTGCTTGCCGGTACCGAGGCAATCCTTCCTTAGCTCCGGTTGGACAGCAGCACCTCCGGTGTCGTGAAGATAGAGCGCATCCGTTCTACTCGTACTGTTTCTAGTTCGACAACCGGCACCGCCATTTTTTCCAGGAGCGCGATCGCCTGTTGGGGAGATAGATTCGTGCCGTCGTTGCGGCAGCGCCCCTGATACCGAAATTGGGCTGTGGTGCCTGATGCTGTCAGCAACTCCAGATCTTCCAGTAGCTCTCTACCGTTAATACGTCGAACTTTGCCGGATTTACTCGTTTTCTCCAACCAAATTTCTGCAGCGGTCCACGCGTCAGATAGAAGTTTCTTCCAGGCGATCGCGTGTTCGGCCCGTACGGTCACGGTATATTCAGCCGAGAGCATCGATTGATTGGCAGAAGGAGCTTTGAGAGAAATCTCGACAATCTCGGAGATCGGCATGTTTGCCGGTAATTGGGCCGTTAAAGCCCGATGGAGCGCATCGCATTCCAGACGGTCGTACAGTTCGATATCCACCACCTCCGCGCGACTGGTGAATCCTAACGACAAAGCCGTGGCCGGAGAGATGCGCGGCGACGGATGATAGCCGCCCGAAAAAGCCAACGGAAACTGGGCGCGACGGCACGCTCGCTCCCACAGTCGCATGAGGTCGAGATGACCGACAAATCGCATCGAACCGCGCTTGGCATAGGTCACTCGTACCCTTTGTACGCTTTGGGTCTGGATCTCGACGGGCTGAATCTCCGCGATGGGTAGCGGTGGCAAGACAATATTGTGGCCGAAGTCAATACCGCAAATGCCGCAGTGGGAGCAGCTCTCAAACGAGCAATCCGGTACGGTGGCTGCTGTCATTGCGCGCGCGCAATCGTCTTTAAGCCACTGCTTGTCGATGCCGGTATCGATAGCGTCCCACGGTAGCGGGTCGTCAAAATCGTAATGACAAGCTGGCAGGTCCGCCATGGTGCCATCGTCAGGTAGCGATCGCCCCTGGCTGCTGTAGTAAGCGTTGACCCAAGCGTCGTAGGCCTTATCGATGTTTTCCCACCAGCTATCCATACCTGCGCCCTGTTTCCAGGCGTGATAAATCATCCGGCTGAGGGAGCGATCGCCTTTACCAATAAAGTCTTCCAATATGGAAAAGCGCACGTCGGTGAAGTTGACCTTCACGCCGCGCATCTTGCGAAAGGACTGGCGCAGCAGCTCTTGTTTGCGAATGAAGTCTTCGGTATTAACTCGATGCCACTGAAACGGCGTGTGGGGTTTGGGGGTGAAGTTGGAGATGGTGACGTTAAATTCCAGCCGCCGTCCAGAAGCAGTAGGGCATTCCCGTCGGAGCATGCCGATGGTGTCGACGATGCCGACGACGTCAGCATCGGTTTCTCCCGGCAAGCCAATCATGAAATAGAGCTTGACGCGATCCCAGCCTTCCGCTGCTGCTGTCTTCACGCCACGAACGAGATCGGCATTGGTCAAGCCTTTATTAATGATGTCGCGCAAGCGCTGCGTGCCCGCTTCTGGTGCGAAGGTGACGGTCGGACGGCGAGTGCCTCCCATGACGCGGGCAATGGGTTTGTCAAAGCGATCTACCCGCTGACTGGGCAATGAGAGATTGACGTGGCGATCGCGCAGGCGATTGTGGAGTTCTGCTCCAACTGCAGGCAGGGATAGATAGTCCGAACAGCTTAGCGAGGAGAGTGAGAACTCGTCGTATCCCGTCCGCTCCAGTCCCGTTGCGATCGCGTCGATGGCGTCTTCCGGCTGCACGTCCCGTGCCGGTCGCGTCAGCATGCCCGGCTGACAAAAGCGACAGCCTCGCGTACAGCCCCGTCGCACTTCGATACTGAGACGATCGTGGACGGTGTTGACGTAGGGAATGGGACCGCTAATGGCGTAGTGAGGCATCGGCGTTGCCACGCGGCGAGCAACGCGCTCGGGTAATCCCGGCACGAGCGCTTGAGGTGGTACGCCTGCATAGAACTGCGGTACGTAGACGCCAGGAACGTAGGCTAGATCTAGTAGAATTTCGCGTCGCGACAGTCCGGAGGCCAAACCTTCTTCGACGACGAGGCCAATTTCAGGCAACACTTCTTCGCCATCGCCGATCGCGAAAAAGTCAAAAAACTCCGCAAACGGTTCGGGATTGGAGGTGGCTGTCGGTCCCCCTGCAAACACCAACGGGCAAGTATGAATATCACGCTCATTCCGATCGGCCCACGTGAGGGGGATGCCAGCCAAATCCAGCATCTCCAAAATATTCGTGCCCCCCAGCTCGTAGGCCAAACTGAAGCCGACAATGTCGAACTCAGCGAGCGCTCGCCGTGATTCCACCGCGAACAACGGAATACTGTCTCGCCGCAATTTGTCCGCCAAATCCGGAGCGGGTAGATAGGTGCGATCGCACAGCTGGCGGGGTTGCGCGTTCAGGATGTTGTAAAGAATTAAATGCCCGGAGTTCGAGGCACCAACTTCGTACAGCTCGGGATAAGTCAACACCCAACGAACGGAGGCTGTCTGCCACTGCGGACGTGCTGCCCCAAACTCATTCCCCAGGTAACGCGCCGGACGGTTAATCTCGGGGGTTAAGAGGCGATCGACATCAATGACAGCCATGCGGGATGTTTGAAAATGAGCGGGCTCCATCAGATTAGCTCAGACAATCTCACACCGTTCCTTAAAAGAACGATAAGGGCGAAAAAGACTGACAAAGCATTTGAGTTTTTCATCTATCGAGAGAGGTTTGTGGAGAAAAAGCAAAGGCAATACTGACAAGCAGAATACTTACCAAGAAGCACCTGATTATTCGGATAAAAACCTTATTTGGATACAACATTCAAACAATAACAAGTTATGCTGCAGAGTATAATTTATTTGCCAAAGTCTCCGAAGACAGCAACATCATTGAAGACTATGCGAGGCCTGAATATTAGCCAGTCCAGCCATTTAAATTTTCGGCGATGTGTTTAATTTTACGGCTGAGCCCGCTTTTCTTGCTGTTTTTGGTCCAGCATATTATGATAACAAAAATTCAAGAAAATAGAATGAATGTACTCTTGCTATATCCGTGTTTCCCGAAAAGTTTTTGGTCTTTTGATAAAACACTAGAGTTAGTCGGCTTCAAGGCCCAGTTGCCGCCCCTAGGATTGGTTACGGTAGCCGCGATTTTGCCTCAACACTGGGACTATAAGTTAGTAGACCGCAATGTACGCTCGGTTGCCGACAATGAATGGGAATGGGCTGACCTTGTAGTGATATCTGCCATGATCGTGCAGAGGCCTGATTTTGCTGCCTGTATTCGCGAGGCCAAGGAGCATGGCAAGCTTGTTGCGGTGGGCGGTCCGTATTCTACGGCGCTTCCTCACGAGTCCGAAGCTGCAGGAGCCGATTTCCTCATCTTGGATGAAGGGGAAATTACGTTACCCATGTTTGTGGAAGCGCTGGAACGAGGCGATCGTCAGGGTGTCTTTCGCTCAGATGGCGTCAAGCCTGCTGTAACTGAGACTCCTATTCCCCGCTACGATCTTTTGGAACTAGATGCCTATGCGGAGATGTCCGTGCAGTTCTCGCGCGGATGCCCATTTCAATGCGAATTTTGCGACATTATTGTTCTCTACGGTCGCAAGCCTCGCACCAAAGAACCGGAGCAACTGCTTGCCGAACTGCAGCGACTCTACGATTTGGGTTGGCGGCGCAGCATCTTTATGGTAGACGACAATTTTATTGGTAATAAGCGTAACGTCAAACGATTGCTAACGGCGATGAAGCCTTGGATGGAAGCTCATCAGTTTCCCTTTTCCTTTGCAACAGAAGCTTCGGTAGATTTGGCACAAGATCCAAACCTAATGGAAATGATGGTGGACTGTAATTTCAGAACGGTTTTTCTAGGCATTGAAACTCCTGATAATGACAGTCTCAGTCTGACCCAAAAGTTTCAGAATTTACGAGATCCATTATCCGAGTCGGTTCAGGCGATCGCCCATACGGGGTTGCGCGTGATGGCAGGCTTCATTATTGGCTTCGATGGTGAAAAAAGCGGCGCGGGGTTACGAGTAGCCAAATTTGTAGAGCAAACCGCGATTCCCACGGCGATGTTTAGTATGTTACAGGCGCTTCCCGATACAGCCTTATGGCACCGTTTGGAGAAAGAAGGAAGGCTGTTGGGTCAGGGGGCCGATGCCAATCAAGTTACGTTAATGAACTACGAGCCAACTCGTCCGATTGAAGAGATTGCCCACGAGTATGTCGAAGCCTTTTGGACACTCTACGATCCATTGGTCGTCCTCAATCGGACGTTTCGCCATTATTTGATGCTAGGCCAAGGACGTAAACAAGCAAGTGCGAGACGCCAAGTTACTTCCGGACGCGGATTTTATGTGAATTGGGTCACGATCCGAGCGTTATTGATCATTTGCTGGCGTCAAGGCATGTTGCGCAAAACTCGATGGCAGTTTTGGGTGAACTTGGTGGCCATTTTGCGGCAGTATCCGAATGTGGCGACAAGCTACTTATCGACATGTGCCCAAGCCGAGCATTTCATCGACTTCCGAGAAATTGTGCGGGCCAATATTGAGAACCAACTCCAAGTTTTCTTGAAACAACGGACCGAAGCCGAGTTGCATAGGGAAGAGGTGAAGGCGGCTTAAACTCCACATAAATATCAATAGATGTGTTGCCCATTCACATTGCATACCCCTATGAAGTTTGAAAGAATATCGAGTTCGGGATATCGCACGAATCGTTGGAATGGGTTATTGCTTGCGTTCTAGCCTACGGCGCGATCGCTCGGCCTCGCGCTCGGATTTGCCCCGCCACATGAAGCGGATGGGAGTGCCGGATAGTTCGAGCTGAGTGCGAAATTGTTTGGCGATGTAGCGACGGTAGTTGTCTTTGAACAGGGTAGGGTTGTTGACGAATAGAACGAAGCTAGGCGGACTGGCGCTGACTTGAGTACCGTAGTAAATTCGGCCTTGTTTGCCCTGACGATTGGACGGTGGCGTGTGCCACAGGCGCGCTTCCTCCAATACCTCGTTCACCGTGGACGTCGTAAAGCGGCGACGATGATTAGCTACGGCAGCATCGACCGCATCGAGAATGGTCGTTACGCGCTGACCGGTTTTTGCACTGACGAAGACGACATCGGCCCATTCAACGAAGTAAAGCCGTTCGCGCACGTATTCGATATATTCGTAAATTGTGTGGTTGTCTTTCTCTACTGCATCCCACTTATTGACTACGATCGCGCAAGCGCAGCCTTCCTCGGCGATGCGTCCAGCTAACTTTTGTTCTTGCTCGCCGACGCCGTCGATCGCATCAACCACCAGTAGCGCTACGTCCGAACGCCGAATTGCCTTGAACGCGCGATTAATGCTGAAATACTCCACGCCAAACTCGACGCGGCTTTTTTTGCGAATGCCTGCTGTGTCGATAAGACGATAGCGCCGCCCTTCCCGTTCGACCACCGTGTCGATCGCGTCGCGGGTCGTGCCGGCAACATCGCTGACGATGGCTCGATCCTGCCCTACTAGTTTGTTGAGCAAGCTAGATTTGCCCACATTGGGTCGTCCGACAATCGCGATGCCGACTTCATCAACCTCGTCGTCATCGACTGTTTCGGGAAGGTAGGGGAGCAATTCGTCTAGAATTTCAGCGACGCCGTTGCCGTGAATGCCTGAAAAAGGCAACGGCTCGCCTACCCCCAATTCCCAAAATGCTGCAGCTTGAGATAAACCCAGATCTTCTGATTCGCATTTATTAACGGCTATGACGGCAGGTACGGACTGCTGGCGCAGCCAATTAGCCAGTTCGATGTCAGCCGCCGTCGGCCCCATCTGGCCATCTACCACAAAAATGGCAGCGACAGCTTCCTCCAACGCCGCCATGGCCTGCTGGCGAATGTGAGGTAAAAATTCGGAGTCGTCTTCAAAAACAATGCCGCCGGTATCCACCACGCGAAATTTACGTCCCAACCACTCCGCTTCGCGATACAGGCGATCGCGAGTTACTCCCGCTTCGTCGTGGACAATCGCCGTTCGTTCCCCGGCCAACCGGTTGACGAGGGTCGATTTACCCACATTAGGACGACCGACGATGGCGACGGTAGGTAGCGGCAAAGCAGCTTGACTGAACGCAACCTTATCATTCTAGTCATCGCCGAGAATGATGCTGTATGGGTTTAGGCACGAACCCGTTGAGCGTCTATTTCGATCTCGATCGAGGTTAGTAAGCACTGAATCACCGCTAAAATCAGCGATTCATGCTGCCTCAAAAAAAAATTTCCTCAACGAGATCGTTTTTGCAGTTTACGTGGGCAAGTTATCCCTAGAACTGGACACTTTAGACCTCCTGCCCCTGGTGAAAGCTAGGGGTATTTTTTTATTTGCACCCGGTGCTAGCAAGTGAAATGCGCTCAGGCAGAGAGTTCTCGCTCAATTGCGGCAATGACATCCGACTGCCTGGGATTAACACCGCTGACATAGCGAGCCACTACGTCTCCCTGCTTGCCCACCAAAAATTTTTCAAAATTCCAGGCTACGTCCCCAGTGGGCTCAACTGCTTTAGTCAGGCGAGCGTAGAGCGGGTGTTGTTGTGAACCTTTGGCGTGGAGCTTATTGAAGAGCTCAAACGTAACACTGTAGTTGGTATCGCAGAACGTTGCGATCTCTTCATTCGAGCCCGGTTCCTGGGCACCAAAGTCATTACAAGGAAACGCAAGAACCCGCAGACCGCGATCGCCGTAGTCCTGATACAGCTGTTCGAGATCGCGATATTGGGGCGTGTAGCCGCAGTAGGAGGCGACATTGACTAAAAGCAACACGTTTCCCGCGTAATCGCCCAGAGATTTGGTTTGACCGTCGATGGTCTGAACAGAAATATCCGAGATGTTGGTTGTGGATGCAGACATGATTCGCTCTAAATTAACTGAAACTCTCGCAGGGCCGGAACGAAGTTTTTATTTTCGTGGCTGGGACGGCTGAGTTTGATCAGGGCAAAACGCTGCAGAGGAGAAAGCTGTTGCCACTGCTTCAGCGCGATCGCCTGACCGACCGATCTCGCTTTGTCCAGAACGCTTTCGGGCACGGCCTCTTCATTCAACCACGCTGGATGTGAATCGACAGGTAAATCTTTGACAGGCACATCTGTACGGGCACCTGCCAACTGTCGTACGTGCTGCCGATACCTCTCCACTTCTTTATCAGCAGAGCAAGGCATTTCGACGAGGGACTGCCGCTCGCTGGGGTCGAATTGATTCCAATGCATCAGTTTTAATTTCAACCCACAGGCATCCAGCTTCATGCGCACGGACATGGGAATACAACGCCAGTCTTTGGCGAAATCAGCTTCAAACTGAAAATAGGCAGGGTTAGAAGACGCAGACATGGGAGTGCGCGGAGTGCAGTGACGAATGAACGGTGCGATCTTCTCGCCATTACCCTAGCCAGACTTACCATCCTGGCAAAGGAGTACTGGCGGAGATCGCTGGAGTTTATAGAAGCTAACTACCTCGGTGCATGATGCGTCTGAATCAAACCGTATTTGGAATCTTGAATGAAATTGCCTAACAGCATGACCCAACGCAAAGTAGGTTTAGCAAAACCATCACGAGAGCCCTGCCCCGGCTAACACGAGCTCGGCTTCGGGCTGATGCACGTAAACCTCGGGGACGCGATCTCGTGAAATTGGAGTCACGCTCACGGCACAGGCTTTAAGTTCCGGCTGCTTCGACATCGGACAACATTCGGGGTGAGTTAGAGCATTAGCCTCGGCTTTGTCAGCCCACAATTCGCCCCAGTGCATCGGTACGAATGTAGTTCCAGGAGTAATGCCTTTGGTGACTTTAACTGGGAACTGGGCCGTGCCGCGACGCGATCGCACTTCCACCCAAGTGTGAGTATCTACATCTTCAAGGACGTCAGCACGAACTCCCAGGCGTTCGGCATCGCGCGGGTGAATTTCCAAAAATGGACGCGGGTGAATCTTATTAAGCCTGTCAATCCGTCCGGTGCGAGTGAGAGTATGCCAGTGTCCGTACAAACGGCCTGTCGTTAATACCAGCGGATAGTCTTCATCAATAGGTTCGGCTAAGCCGTTGGAGAAATAGCCAGCGAAGCGGGCTCGACCGTCAGCTGTCGGGAATGAGAGATTGGCATATAGAGTGGTAGGCTCACCCGGCTTGAGTTCGCCCGAAGCTCGGCAAGGCCATTGAATGGGGCCCTCGCGACGAAGGCGATCGTGACTGAGACCGGTCATGTCGCACACGCGATCTCGCGTGACTTGCACGAACTCGTCGTACACGTCGGCAGACTGGGTGTGGGGAAAATGCTGGGCATACCCCAAGCGGCGGCCGACTTCAGCAAAAATCTCCCAATCGGCCCGAGCTTCACGAGGGGGATCGCGGAAGGCCGGGCAGAGGGTAACGCGGCGCTCGGAGTTGGTCATAATGCCGGTTTTCTCGCCCCATTGCGACGCAGGCAACAGAACGTGAGCGTAGTTTGCTGTCTCGGTGGGGTAGTAAGCGTCTTGGACGATGGTGAATGGCGATCGCCGTAAAGCTGCTTTCGTGCGATCGATGTCCGGCATGCTAACGGCAGGGTTCGTAGCTGCAACCCAAAACACCTGCACGTCCCCGCGTTCTAGGCCCAAAACCATGTCCCATGCCGTCATACCCACATTGGGATTGAGGGTGCCGGGAGCTAAATTCCATAGGGTTTCAATTTCTGTCCGATGTCGTGCATTTTTCACCACGCGATATCCGGGCAATAAATTGGCTAACCCACCAGCTTCGCGGCCCCCCATGGCGTTGGGTTGTCCCGTAAGCGAAAACGGGCCCGCTCCGGGTTTGCCAATCTGTTGAGTCATCAAATGCAGATTGATAAGAGTTCTCACCTTAGCCGTGCCTTCGGCGGACTGATTCATCCCCATCGACCACATAGAAACGACGCGATCGCTCTCGCCCCAGTAGCGAGCCGCAGTTTCTAGATCCGCGACCGAAATCCCGCAACGACTAGCAGCAACCTCCGGCGGAAACGCCTGGATCACCCGAGCAAAGTCAGAGAAGCCTGCCGTACATTCGTCAATGAATTGAGATTCAAAGTAGCCCCAGCGCAGCAGCAGGTGACCGATGCCGTTTAGCAAATCGATGTCGGTACCGGGCCGAATGGCTAAGTGGAGGTCAGCCGCCTCGGCAGTCTTGGTCCGCCGCGGATCGACGACGATGAGCTTGGTATTCTTATTCTTTTTATGGTTTTTGCGCAGGCGATTGAACGCGATCGGATGACAGTCAGCTGTGTTGGTCCCGATGAGGAAGGCGCAGTCTGTTTTTTCGAGATCTTCATAGCTGCACGGCGGTCCATCTGACCCCAGACTTTGAATGTAACCCGCTACAGCGGAGGACATGCACAGGCGCGAGTTAGCATCAAAGTTATTCGTCCTCAAGCAACCCTTCAGGAGTTTTTGCGCGGTGTAGTAATCTTCCGTTTGTAACTGACCCGAACCGTACATGCAGATCGATTCGGCCCCGTGAGTTACGCGGGCTGTCTTAATTTTAAGCACAATGCGATCGAGGGCTTCATCCCAACTGACGCGCCGAAATGGTTCGGCCAACGAATCCCGCATCATTGGATAGTGCAGTCGATTTTTATCAATCGCCTCAGCAATGGTGGCCCCTTTGATGCACACTTGCCCTTTGCTAGATGCATGCTCGCGGTCCCCTCGCACTTGCCAGATCGGTCGCCCCTCGCTGTCGCGGTGAGTGGGCTTACCAGATTGGGCGGGAGGGGTGACCACCAAACCGCAACCGACACCGCAATAGGGGCAGAGCGTCTTTGTGACTTCGGACATCGTGACTCGTCCTCCAAGCGATCGGGCAAATATCTAGAGAGCGAGAGACTGAAGTGCGGCGATCGCGTCTTCAGTCTCTCCTATCAATCAGGGAAAGTCAGTTCTAGCAAAGTTCTAGTAACTTCCCGTACGATTCGAAAGCTGCTGGGCTCCTCCAGCTACGGTCGGAGCCGTAGCTTCTTCACCCTCATGCAATTCAGCGAACGAACCCTTGGGCTCTTGCAAAAATAGAGCGCAGATAACAGCCACAAATAGAGCTGCGCCGCCAAGTGTGAAGAAGAACGTCGAAGATGATGCGCCCGTCGCTTCAGCCTTCGGCAATAGCGTCCATAGGGTCAAATAAAGCACTGCACCGACGTTCCCGTATGCGCCGACGTTACCCGCAACCTGACCCGTAATGCGGCGCTTGACCAACGGTACGATTGCAAACGTCGATCCTTCACCCGCCTGCACGAAGAACGAACAAGCCATCACTACAATCACGGCGAGCACGGGCAACACGCCGCCGCTCAATGTCCCCATAACCAAATAGCCGAGGCCCATACCTGCGGTCAGCACAGCCATGGTCCATTTGCGGCTGCCGAGCTTGTCAGAAATCAGACCGCCACCTGGACGAGACATCAGATTCATGAAAGCGTAGCTGGATGCAATAATGCCGGCCCAGAACTTAGAGAAGCCAAACACTTGTTCGAAGAACAGAGGCAGCATCGTCACTACAGCCAACTCAGAACCGAAGTTAACGATATAGGTAAGCTCGAGGATGGCAACCTGGCTGAAGCTGTAGCGATCTTCTTGAGGGTAATGCTTCGTCCCGATCATCAGTTCGCGGTTTGCCTGCCAACAGTTATAGGCTTGGAACAAATAGATCGCGCCTAAAACTGCCCAAATGCTGAGCATGACAGGGTCGCCGTACAGACCAGCCTTCTTCAAGCGCCAAGCCAACAGCATCATCACGCCCGTCAGCGGCACGTTCATCAGCAACAGGAAAAAGAAGTCGCCGCGGCTAGTCACTTCAATACCGCCATGACGGGTGGGACGCTGATAGGTTTTCCCTTCCGGGGTATCAGACACGCTAAAGAAGTAGATGGCGCCGTAGATAGCAGCAAAGGCACCGGTAGCAAAGATGGCCATCCGCCAATTAAGAATGGCACCTGACTCCAATGCAAAGGCACCGGGGAGGAAACTAAATGCACCAGCGATAGCAACTAAGCTGAGAGCTGAAGCGGCAGAGCCAAAGTTGCCCCAACCGCCGTAAATACCTTCAGCTAGGCCAATCTCTTTAGGCGGGAACCACTCTGCCACCATGCGAATGCCGATCACGAATCCAGCACCGACAATGCCCAACAACAGACGACTAATCACCAGCGTGGTGAAATCATTAGCCGTGGCAAACAGGGTGCAAGGAATCACCGCATACATCAACAAAACAGAATAGGTCACGCGCGGCCCATACTTATCGAGCAACATCCCGATGATGATGCGGGCTGGCACCGTAAGTGCGACGTTGCACAGCCCAACAATGCCCCGTTGCGCGTCGGTCAGACCGATATCTTCCTGAATAGTTGTCGCTAATGGTGCGTAGTTAAACCACACCACAAACGACAGGAAAAACGCGAACCAAGTCAAATGCAGGGTTCGGTATCGCCCGCGAAATGACACTAATTCTCCAAGCATGTAGCCACCTTTATCAGCGAACAGTAAACACCTCAAACCCGAGGGATTCTTTGAGGCCATTTAGAGCGAGCGAGCCAAACTTATATACGGCACGATATTGCACCTTGACGCCCACAACAAAACTCTTTAGTTCGGGAATGAACTTGAGAAGTAACTTACGCAACCAATCGATTCTGAAAAGTATTCGTAGATACCGAAAAGAGCCATGAACCCAAAAAATAGACAACTTCTTATGCGGTAATTGCATGACTCGATCTGGGTCCGAATTAACTTGACACGAACAGATAGAAAAGAGCGATCGCCTTCGCATCCTTATCGACATACATATTCATTTATCGATCCTTCTTAAGTGGGTCTGACTAGGAGATCGCGGCCTTCGGACGAGCTTGAAAGTGTTCGATCAACAAGGCTGTAAGGACATCCTTTAAATCATCGCAGGGGACATTTCTCTGAACGCGACTGCCTAATTGCGCGTCTTTGCCCACTTTCCCGCCCATGTAGATATCCACTGCCTCCACGGTCTGGCCATCTTTCCGGGTTTTAGTACCCAATAGGCCGATATCTGCTACTTGGGGTTGGCCGCAAGAATTAGGACATCCAGTCCAGTGAATGCGGACAGGACGAGGAAGCTCCAATCCTGCTTCCACTTCTCTGGCTAGGGCGATCGCGCGCTGCTTGGTTTCTATCAAAGCAAAATTGCAAAACTGCGCCCCCGTACAGGACACTAAAGCCCGCGAGAGTGGCGCCGGTTTGGTAGAGAATTGTTGTAATAAAGGCTCGCTCAAAAATGCCTGCAAGCGCGAATCTGGAATGTTGGAGACAATCGCGTTCTGCTCGACCGTGAGGCGAATTTCACCGCTGCCATAGACGTCAGCCAATCGAGATAACTCGAACATATCTTCTGCTTGTAGACGTCCGACAGGAACGTGCAGACCGACATAATTTAGTCCGGTTTGTTTTTGGGGAAATGCACCAATGTGATCGCGTTTATCCCAATCAATTTCATCTTCAGGAGCGGCAGGGAGCAACGTCCGACCGAGGTGCTTTTCAACCTTCTCTCGAAACGTGTCAATCCCCCATTCATCAATCAGCCACATCAGGCGAGATTTCTGCCGATTAGCCCGTGGGCCGTTGTCTCGATACACTTCTAGGATGGCGAGCGATAAATCGACGACGTCATCCGTGGGCGGAACCCAGACATTCATGGGAATCGCGGCTGCGCAGCGTTTGGCCGAAAAGAAGCCTCCTACCAACACGTTAAAGCCCAATTCGCCATCGAGATAGGCGGGTACGAAGGCAATGTCGTTAATTTCGGCGTGCACTGAGTTATCGCGACCGCCCTCGATCGCGATGTTGAACTTGCGCGGTAGGTTAGTGAACTTGAAGTTGCCTTCGCCGTTGTTGGTGATAGCATCTTGCACTTTGGTTACGAGGCCGCGCGTGTCGATCAGCTCGTCCGCATCGATACCTGCTACAGGGGAGCCAGTGATGTTGCGCACATTGTCCATGCCGGACTGCGTGGAGGTGAGACCTGCATCCTTGAGACGACTGAAGATATCGGGAATGTCTTCAATGCGAATGCCGCGAAGCTGCAAGTTCTGACGCGTGGTGATGTCTGCACTGCCTGCGTCGCCGTAGCGCTGCACGATCTCGGCCAACACCCGCATTTGCGAACTGGACAGCATGCCGTTGGGCATGCGCAGTCGCAGCATGAACTTACCGGGCGTAACGGGTCGGAAAAAGATACCCAACCACTTCAACCGCTGCTTCAGGTCGGTTTCGTCCATCGCTTCCCAGCCGATGCGAGCAAAATGTTCCAGCTCGTCTTTGACTGCCAAGCCGTCTTTCTCGGCTTTGTAGCGCTCGAATTTGTTCAGCCTGGCAGGAGCTGCTTCTTTCATCGGAGTTGAAACCAAAGCTCACCGACCTTCCACGTCACAATAAGGCTTATCAGCTTGGCAATTACAGTAAGTGGGGGTCGGCCATCAATATGTAACTGGTAATACCAAAATGTAGGCCTTATTCGTTTTAGTTGTGAAGCTATGCGTTTTTTGCATGAAAATAGTTTTGGAATCCTGATTCGGGTGCTTTTGACGCTATCACGACGGAACGGCGATCGCGTAGGCTGGCTGTGTTGGAGGCACGAGAACCGTCTTACCCTCATGCCCGAGTCGGAATTTTTGATATGAATCCATCTCCTGTCGAGTCCGCGCCATTGACGGTCGTGACGGCTCAGTCCCCGCCTCTCAACCCAAGGCTGATGCAAGCGATAGAGGATTTATACGACGGCGACTTTCAAGCTCGTTGGGATGCAGCCAAAGTGATTCAGACTTTTGGATTGCAGGCGGTCGAGCCGCTATTGGCAACGGTACAGAACTGCGGGAGTGGCGATCCCGACGACGCAGACCCGGATGATGAATTGCTCTGGTTCCTGGCTCGTATCTTTGGCGATTGGCGCAGCCCTCGCGCCCTCACCGCGCTGGCTGACCTGCTCGCCACAACCACTGATGACGATACCGTCGCTATGGTGGGAAAGGCTCTGGCTAAGCAGGGCAGTGCTGCAATTCCGCTGCTTCAGGACATGGCCGACAATGCTGCCCGAAAAAAGGTTGCTTATCGTGCACTAGCTTGTATTTCTCATCCGGACGTATTGCCAATTCTGCAAACTGCGGCAACTGACACCGATGCCGACGTACGCGTTATTGCCTTGGACGTTCTGGGACATTGGCGAGCCCCACTTGCAGCCGAGCTTTTGGTAGCAGCTCTAGGTGATAGCGTTGCAGCCGTTCGTCAAGTGGCGATCGCCGGGTTGAGCGCGCAATTAACACTTGCTACCGAATCCGATGATGATGCAGGAGAACGAGATGTTTGGCTGAATGCGCTCGGGGCGCGCCTCGAAGATCCTGACCTGGCTGTGGCCGAGCGCGCTGCTCTCGCCCTCAGCCGCAGTAAGTCTGCTCTTGCGGCCACGATGTTAGGCGAGCGCCTGCAGGTTGCTTCCGTTCCCGCAAACCTACAATGCGCGATCGCGCGATCGCTAGTTTGGATTGCTACGCCTCATTCTCTGGCTCATTTGCAAGCGGCTTTGCCTCAGCTAGAACCTGCGGCCTGTCACGAAGTGATTGCCGCCTTGGGTCGGCTCGAAACGCTTGACTTACGACCGTTAGCTACTGACCTGTTGCTGGACGTACTCGCATATTATCCGGCACTCTCGGTCGAGAGCCGAGCTGCTCTTGCCCACAGTTTGGGGCTTTTAAGTGAAACGCGAGCGCTACCCGTTTTGCAACAGTTATCTCGAGACTCGGAAGAACGGGTTCAATGGCATGCGATTGCGGCCCTCGAACGCTTATCTGTGCCACTGCAAACCGACTGTGAAGTTGGATGAAACTAATCCAATCTTCCTTTGCCTTCTGAGTAGGCAAGTAATGTGAGGGGAGAGCCCCTACCAACGCTGGATTTTATCGATCGTGACGTTGTTGTTGGTCAAAGAAACTTCAGTTAGTCGATATCGGCAATTGTAATGTTGACCAGTGCGTCATTACGCTTGAAAGACCGGAACCCAGCGATCGCGAAGACGATGCCGAGCGTGACGAGAATGAAAGCTATAACTTGCATGAGCCATCCGCGGTAAAGCTTGAGAAGTCCGGCAGCAGCAATGAAGAAAGCTAGAGACGTGCGAACGTAAGCTAGTAACGTTCTTTGATTAGCCAAGTCAGTACGAATTTCAGCAAGTTTAATCGTGCTCATTGAGTCCCAAACAAAGAATCAAACTATTCTTAACTACTGCATTAAACTCGATGAAATTGAGGGCCAGCAAATTTTCAATAGTTATGTTTAGAAATAACTCGTAGTCATACCAATGGCAATGTCACAAAAGACTTCTGTCTAAAGTTATATGACTGACTATTTAAACCGAGTTAGGATCGTCATACTGAGCAATTTAGATCGTCATGAGTCGAGATTTCGACCTATTTGTCATTGGAGGCGGCTCGGGGGGAATTGCAGCGGCTCGGCGAGCAGCAGCTTGGGGGGCCAGAGTCGGATTAGCCGAAGCCGATCGCTGGGGCGGTACCTGTGTGAACCGCGGCTGCATCCCCAAAAAGCTTCTGGTTTACGCGTCCCGCTTTTCCCATACATTTATGGAAGCGGCTGGATTTGGCTGGACGGTTGGTACCAGCGAATTCGAGTGGTCTCATTTGGCTGCGGCAATGCAGTGCGAGATCGAACGCCTCAATGGTGTCTATTTCAATCTCCTCGAAAAGTCTGGCATAGAGCTACAGCCTTATCATGCCAGTTTTGTCGATTCACACACCGTGGAAGTCGGCGATCGCCAAATTACAGCAGATAAAATTTTAATTGCTGTTGGTGGCAAGCCAGTGAAACCAGTAAGTATTTCTGGTATTGAATTGGCGATGACGTCGGACGATATTTTTAAGCTAAAACAGCAGCCCAAACGAGTGCTTATTTTAGGTGGCGGTTACATTGGCGTTGAGTTTGCTTGCATTTTAAACGGACTAGGGACGGACGTTACTCAAGTGATTCGCGCCCCCAAAGTTTTACGTCGATTTGACGAAGACCTCCGCACGGAACTCCAGGCGGCGATGCAGGATAGCGGTATTCGCATCTTGTCCGACACCACCGATATCGCGATCGCTTCTGCTGGCGATGGTGAAACCTTGCAAGTCAAGCTCGTCGGCAAGACTCATGCGGAAACTATCCTGACAGACACAGTGGCTCTAGCGGCCACGGGACGAAAGCCAAACCTAGACAAATTGGGACTCGACAATACTGGAGTGAAGATTCAAGCGGGGGCGATCGCAGTCAACGACGACAGCCAAACGACAGAAGACCACATCTTCGCCGTTGGTGATTGCACCAATCGCGTCAACCTCACTCCGGTTGCCGTGGACGAAGGTCGGGCCTTTGCCGATACGTATTTCGGTTGTACCCCCCGCCAAACGGACTACGAAAATATCCCCACCGCCGTCTTTAGTACGCCCGAACTGGCCACGGTGGGCCTGACAGAGGCAGAAGCTCGCGATCGCTTCGCGCACGTTACCGTTCATCGCTCGCACTTCAAGTCTACGTACCATTCCCTCAGCGGTCGTGCGACTCGCACGCTGATGAAGCTGGTGGTGGATGGCGACACGAACAGAGTCTTGGGCGCTCACATGTTAGGAGACCATGCAGCCGAAATTATTCAGGGAGTGGCGATCGCGATCGAGATGGGTGCGACCAAAGCTGACTTCGATGCCACCACGGCCATTCACCCTAGCGTTGCGGAAGAGTTCGTCACGATGCGCTAGCCATATCAGCTCAATGTCTCTCACACTGCCATTGCGCGAGCTTCTGCGCGCAGGAGGTCGAGAATTTCTTCTTTCTGGTGCTGAAAGCTGAGCGTGCGTTTGGCGCGATAGTCGCGATCGGGAGATAGCAGAATAGTGCATTCGCGCTTTACCGTTCCCGGCGAAGACGAGAGCACGTAGATGCGTTGCGAAAGAAAGACTGCTTCTTCGACATCGTGAGTGATCATCAAAATCGTCGTGCCCGTTTTTCGCCAAATATCCAACAACAATTCCTGCATGTTTTCTTTGGTTTGAGCGTCCAAGGCACCGAACGGCTCGTCCATGAGCAGAATTTTGGGTTGATTGGCCAAAGCGCGCGCGATCGCCACGCGCTGTTTCATGCCGCCAGACAGCTGCTTGGGCAGTGCGGTCGCAAACTCGGTTAATCCGACTACATCCAGATAGTGAGCGATGCGCCGCTCCCGCTCTCGTAAAGACATGCCCCGCAACTTGAGGCCGAAGCCAACATTGGCCGCCACTGTCATCCACGGATAGAGCGTATACGACTGAAACACCATGCCGCGATCGGCTCCAGGCCCAATCACGCGATCGCCATCCACCAAAATATCGCCACTTGTCGGCGTATCCAGCCCGGCAATCAGTCGCAATAGCGTGGTTTTACCCGAGCCAGATGCGCCAACTACGCAGACAAATTCTCCGGTTTCGACGTGCATGTCGATCTTATCTAGAGCCAGATACGCTCCAGCAGGAGTCGAAAAAGTTTTGACCAGACTGGAGACTTCTAGATGCATGGTGAAGAATCTCAAGAAAGACTGAAACGAGTCTTACGGATCTTACAGAAGAACTGAGGCAGTAGGTGTACGCTACACAATCCCGATTCTCAAATTGAGCAACGCCGACTTTTGCCGAACCAAGCGTGCTCGTCGAGCTTTGCTCAAAGGTTAAATTTCACACCTGCAATTGTCCTCCTGCACGCTCGACTGAATTTTCCAATGTGGAATCGACACATCAGGCAAACTTCCATATCAGTACTTACTGCCTAATAAAGTAGCTGTTGCTACGAAATGATGGTTTTGGCGCGTTAAATTCGTAAAATAGGTTTGGAGATATGTGAGCCGAGGAAAAGAGATGAGAGCCTACTTGACCCAATTCGATCCGAGTGTGCAGGCAGCTCAAGATGGAGCTATTTGCCTGAAGATGCAGCAGCGTATCGAAGCTGCTCGGGGGAATGCGTCGTTGTTGAGTCAACTGAAGCAAGAGGCTGCAGAGTTGGCCTGCGATATGACTGCAGCCTTTGATGCAACCGAGGATTCGAGAGTCAGTCGCCTCGATCGCACGCTGGCTTTGCTGCGTCAGCGAAAGTTGAACTCGACTGATAAGCTTCAGGCGCACTAAAGTTCGCAAGCGAACGGCTTGACTTAGTCTGCGCAACTTCAAAGTCCTAACTCGTCTAGCAGTACTGAGGTCTTCCTGACGGGAACCAGCGTGTTAGCACATAGAATTCCCGAAGCGGCTGCAGCAGGGACGCCAATTCCCGGCATCGTACTGTCTCCCACGCGATAGAACCCTGCAATCCCTGTCTGTGGGCCGGGAAACATGCCTTGGCCTGCAGCGATCTCCGCTCCGTAGGTTCCTCGATTGCGCCGTAAATAATGGGCGTGGGTGAGCGGCGTACCGATTAGTTCTAGCTCCACCCGATCGCGAATATCGGGAATCACTTTCTCTAAGGCTCTATACAGCGTTTGCGACCGCTCCCGTTTGCGATCGATGTAGGTTTCATCGCGCTGCCAGCCTGCGTAGGGTTCTAGCGTATATGCATGAACGACGTGATGGCCGTCCGGCGCGAGACTTGCATCCCATACGGTCGGAATGGAAATCATGCACGTGTTCCCTGGTTCGGCGATGTCGAGATCGCTGTCGTGGACGACGACGTGATGCCCGCCTAATTCCTGGAGTCTTTCCGTCAATCCATCCCCCCGAATGCCTAAATGCAGGTGCATGAAGCTGTGGATGGCTGGAGTTTGTAGAGCGCGCGATCGCTCTGCAGCAGGAACGTCTGCAGGATCGATCAGTTTGCCGTAGGTATCCCAAATGCTGGCGTTGGAAATGACGGTGGCAGCCTGAATATCCTCGCCGTTGCGCAAGCGCACCCCGATCGCTCGTCCGGCCCGAACCAACATGCGATCGACGTGTGCTTTGAGCTTTAATTCGCCACCGTAGCGCTGCAATCCGCGGACCAGAGCCTCGACGATCGCGCCACTGCCACCTATCGGATAGTCCACACCAACATTGGACCGTTCGCCAAACATGAAAGCCATTTCTGCTGCGATCGTGCCTTCGGCTTTGAGACCGGAGAGCAAAAAACATTCCAGATCGATCAGGCGGCGCACCCAGCGATCGCGGATGACTCCGCGCATGAGTTCGGCCAGCGGGCGCGAGACGGCTCCGGCATGAGGGAGAAATGGCAGCAATTTCGTGCCGTACCGACTCAGTAATACCTTCAGCAATTGCCAATCGGCCCGTAGGGCCAGCGTGGGGATGCCGCGCAGGGCATCAAACATTTGCAACATGCGGCGCTCGAAGCGTTCCAGTTCCACTGCTCCAGTTGGGGTGATGGCGGCAATTTCCTGACGGTATCGGTCTGAATCGCTGTAGACAGGGAACGTGCCCTCAGGAAAGTGATAGCGACCCAGCGGATCGTAGGAGACGACATCGAGGCTTTCTCCGATTGCGGCTAGGACGTAGCGAAGTGGATTGAGACTGTGGCTGGCTTGAAGTCCGCAGTAAAATGACGGCCCGGAATCGAAACAAAAGCCACGCCGCGTAAAGCTGTGGGCTGCGCCGCCAGCGATGGCGTGACTCTCGCACACCACCACTCGCTTGCCGTATCGAGCGAGTAATGCGGCTGTACAAAGACCGCCGATGCCGCTGCCGATAACCACTACATCAACGTCGGAGGAAGTGCGTTCGGAGTTCATACATTGCTTCGCGTGCTTGCTTCAAGTATCGGCGCAGATGGCGATCTCCGTTTGGTATCTGAGCATCTACATTTCATCGCGCAATAGCCAAATGCCCGTCACCGTAGCGCCAGAGTCATCAGGCATGACGACGAGAAAATGCCAGCCTCGGCTCACGTGACGGCGGCCCTCGTATTTTTGGGCAGCGCTTGCGACTTCAGCATCATCGAAGGTAGCGAGAACCCAGCGATCGCTCAGCCCCGCATCCAACACCATGCCGTCCGGCTGTCCTGGGATGTAGCGCAAGGTGTAGGGTTGAACTCGATCGCACCAGCGTGCGAGCAGTAGCGATTTTCTCCCTCCGTACATTGTCAGACCCGGGATCGAAGTTTCCGCAGGTAGTCCTCTTAATTGCGAAACTTCTACTCCCCCAACAAAAGGAATCGTTCGCTCCAGAAACCCTTCTAGATCCGAGCAAGTGAGGGTAGAGAACTGCCAGCGATCGCCTCGCACGGTTTCGGGGAGCGGTTGCGGTGGTCCGGGCTCGACATCGAGGGGATCGTAGGATTGTCCGGTATAGCCAGAAAGCTCTGGATATTGGCGAGCGCGTGCTTGCAGGTGTGCTTTGAGTTCGGGGGTGTGGCGTGAGGGATGGAGGGCGATCGCTTTGTCTTCAATGCTGTTGCAAGCTGCTTGGAGCAGTTCCACCACCTGCGGGCGGAAAACCGAAATGCGCTCCGGCCAGCCAAAACGTTCGGTGGCTTGGCGAAATTGGGCGGCTACCCAAACCGAATTGGCTTGAGATTGGGGAACGAAGACGCTGACAGCCTCATCGCGATTGCAAATCACCAGTTCCCACGCCACCTCACCGAGATCGGTCCGTACGGGTCGGCGATAGAAGTCAACTTGCCACTCTGCCGTCACGATTTACCCATCATGCATGTCGATGTTTATCGTACCGAGTGGGAGAAGGTCACTGACAAATAGCGTGTGTGCTCAATGGCATCAAACGCAAATAGCTGTCTTCGGGAAGTGTTCAGGGGGTGACCTCTAATCGGAATATTTTGTCACTCGTTTCGTTGCTGCCATAACGAATAAAGCCACCTGAAACGTAGATTGAGTTGTCGTTAGCAAATGCAGAGTGTGCGTAGCGCGGTTCGGGCAGTGGGGCTAGCTCAACCCAGGGCGATATGTTTCCTTGAGAGTCCACCTCTGTAGCTTCAACTGAAGATAAAACTCCTGTCGAACCTCCTGCGATGACCACCAACGTTCGACCCAACACCACTGATGCATGGCGCTCGCGTGGCTCCGTTGCCGATGTTGCAGCAAAGGGAGAAAGTTGGAAGTCGTCATCTACGTTCGACACCCAAACAGACTCGGTCAAGCGACTGGGACTGAAACTGACTTTGCCGGAGATGGCAACCAGTTGGCGACCGATCGCCGTTGCAGTCAACCACCCGATCGGAGAGGGAAAAGGAGTTAGTTCCTGAAACTCTCCCAACTCACCTTCCGATGAAATCGTTGCAGTAAATACCGAACTGAGCAGCTCGGAATCTGGTGCAAACGTACGACTTCCCCCTAAAACGAATACGCGATCGTCAATCGTCGTAACGGCATGAATAGTCAGCGGACTTGGCAGCGTCCCGACTTCTTGCCATTCGAGAATGTCTCCGCGCTCGTTGGGAACCGCTCGAAAAATGCGATCGGACACCATACTTCCTTGCCCAAATCCGTTGTCACCACCCAAAACGTAGATGGCCTGGTCGTGGGTAATGACCGCATGATGTTGCAGCCTGAGAGGCAGTGAGGCTTGAGTCTGCTGCCACTCCTCTAATGCTCCTTCCGGAGTCAATAGCGCAAAGAAAACATCTGAGTACGGCCCTGCCGTGTCATTCCAGCCACCGAGAACGTAGGCAAAACCATCCAAGGCCACCGTGCCATGCGATTCAAGCGATCGCGGTAGTTGTCCGACTTCTTCCCACTGCGCGTTTTGAAGAGAGGGAATCGCGACTTTGGGACTTTCACCTGCCACGGACAACCCTGTCGCCGTTACAAACGCGAATCCCAGCATGCTAGAAGTGATGAGCTTGATCATTGGAAAGTCCTCAAATTGCTTTCCAGTTCGAAGATCGGAAGCTAAAGCGCCCTACGAAAATGGCAGCTCTGTCATTCCGAGATCGCCGAACATTCCGAAAAATCGTAACAACGGCTAGCCCCCTCCGAATGAGGCCGAAATGAGGCCAGATTAATAGTTCGATGAAATTAGTGGGCTGTGGGGCTTTCAGGTAAGAGCAGACATTGACAATGATTCGCCCAGACAGAGCGGCCTTCATGAGAGATCTCTATGACGTTGGGAACAACCCTCAGTTAGCCTAAAGACGGTCGAGTTGCATTCACTGATGAACTCCCGCAATCATTCCGGTTCGGCTTGCTGCTACTCCCTACGACATCGCGATCGCTCCTAGTCCGCAAGGGTCGGGAGCAAGTCAGTTGGTGCAGTTGGGCGCGCACATGAACGAGCGCGGACTTAAAGGTCAAGTTCTCGTTGTCAGCAATCCGGTGATTTACAAGCACTACGGCGACATTGTGCAGACAGGTCTGGAGAAAGCTGACTTCCAAGTTTCGTCCTGCATCTTACCGGTTGGCGAGCGCTACAAGACGCCACGCACGCTCCAGACAATCTATGATCGGCTTTAGAGGCAAAGCCAGAGCGCTCTTCCACAATTGTGGCGTTGGGAGGTGGAGTGGTTGGCGATATGGCGGGTTTTACCGCTGCTACTTGGCTGTGCGGTCTTGACGTGGTGCAGGTGCCCACAATGTTGCTGGCAATGGTGGATGCTCTTCCATTGGCGGAAAGACTGGGGGTCAATCATCCTGGCGGGAAAAATTTAATTGGGGCTTTTCATCAGCCCCGCCTGGTGTGGATAGATCCAGCTGTTCTGGATACATTACCGGCAAGGGAGTTTAGAGCCGCGATCGCCGAAGTCATCAAATATGCCTTCATTCAAGCCCCGGATGTTTTCGAGTTTCTCGATCGCCATCCTTACCCCGGTCGCTACCGTTCGTACAGCATAGAAGATATCGAGTTTGTCGTGCGCCGATCGGCTCAATGCAAAGCTGAAGTGGTGGAATAGGATGAGTTAGAAGGGGCGTTCGCGCCATCCTCAACTACGGCCACACGGTTGGTCATGCGGTCGAAAGTTTGACGAAATATCGATGCTACCGCCACGGTGAAGCGGTTGGGTTGTGCATGGTAGCGGCAGGAGAACTAGCGGCTCAGATGGGCTGGTGGCAGCGAGAAGAGGCCGATCGCCAGCAGCATCTAACCGAACGAGTTGGATTACCTGCATCTATTCCCGCAGATTTGGATTTGGAAGCGATCGCATCAGAATTGATCGGTTAGTTCTCCCGGGATAGCACATAATCATTCGAACTATTCACCCACATCAGGGGCAATCCACCGAAAAACATTGGGACTATCTAGACGCTATTTCAAACTAGGAGGGAGGGGCTTGACACTTTAATTAGTTGCATATACAACTAATATATGGATAGGAAAAGCGATCCCCAAGCAGCAACCCAGGTTGCTCAATTGATTGCATCAGATTGCATTGGTGCGAGAGTCCGCATCCTAAGTCGTGCAATTTCTCGCATCTACGACGATGCGATCCGACCCCATGGCATAAAGTTCTCTCAAATGAACATCTTGACCGTGGTCACCTTGCATGGACCCATCCAGCAAATGGAGGTTGGACGACTTCTCTCGCTCGAAAAATCCACGCTGAGTCGCAATGTGACTTTGATGGAAGCTAAGGGCTGGCTCCAAAATCAGTCTGGTGAGGGCAAGCATCGTTTTTTAGTAGCGACTCGAAAGGGCCGCGAACTACTCGATAACGCAGCGCCAGATTGGGCCAAAGCCCAAGAACGAGTGACAGCAATACTCGGTGCACAAACTGCTGTAGAGCTGAGACAGGCAGCAGAACGGCTCCGGGAAAATGAGGCCGGGGATTAGCTCTTTTTTTTGCTCTTAAAGTTGTATATGCAACATAGTCTGGAGAATTATGAAACCACGCATTCTGGTTACTTCTGCTGCAGGCCATACGGGTTCGATCGTCGTGAAGCAGCTTTTAGCAAAAGGCTTCCGAGTTCGTGCCTTTGTTCGTCGTCAAGATGTCCGTTCCGAAAGCCTCAAGCAATTAGGTGCTGAAATTTTCGTGGGTGATTTGTTCGATTTGCGAGATCTCCGCAAGGCGCTTAGTGATGTTCAACGTGCTTACTATTGCTTCCCGTTTGCACAAAATCTCTTGTACGGCTCTATGCTCTTTGCCCTTGCCGCCGAGGAAGCGAAGCTTGAAGTGATGGTAGCTTTGACGGCGTGGAACCCGCATCCGACCCATCCATCTATTCACCAGCGGGAACACTGGCTTGCTAACAATATTCATCAATGGATGCCGACAGTGGATGTTGTCCATATCAATCCGGGTATGTTCGCTTTCACCTATTTCTTCGGTCTGCCGCAGGTCGTGCACTTCGGACAGTTGATGCTGCCTTTTGGCCACGGGTTGAACGCACCGCCGTCTAACGAAGATATTGCTGCGCTCTCCGCGGGTGTTTTAACTCAACCAGAGAAGCATCTTGGCAAGGTTTATCGTCCTACGGGTCCCAAGCTGGTTTCCGGGTATGACGTTGCCGAGATCGTGGGCCGTATTCTCGAACGTTCAGTTCGCTATCAGAGTGTGTCGATTCCAATGTTTTCTAAGGCGGCTAAAGCATTGGGTTTCTCTAATTTTGAAGTGGCTCAAATTCGCCACTACGCAGAAGAAGTTCGACATGGCACCTATGAGGTCGGGGCGCCTACGGATCATTTTGAGCAGGTGTGCGGTCGCCCCCCTGAAGATTTTGAGGCCACAGCGCGTCGCTACATTCAAAATCCGGAGTTGGTGTTTTCCAAACTCAGAATCGGCAATAAGTGGAGCGCTCTTCAGCTCATGATGAAAACAATCCTGACAGACGTTCCTGACTTAGATGGGTGGGAATCAAAGCGTGGATATCCCCTCCTACTCGAACCAGACTTAGCTGACTTTTTGCACCTAGGGTAGAGAGGGTAGATTTGGAGTCCCTGAGAGAGCTATAGCAGCAGAGACGTCACCCGGAATCTCGATGGACGCTCTGCTCTCACCAACTCATCTGCTGCTGGTCTCATTGCTATCGCATCTGTCAACGTCATACCAACAAGGATTGGAAATTTTCCTGTTGGTATGAC
>JBCBVC010000020.1:0-39946 GCA_039817845.1 Cyanobacteria bacterium J06642_2 | reverse complement strand
GTTTGAGTGAGTTTGCTCTTCTATAGCAGCCGTCAAGCTGCTTAGGACGTTTTAGCTACCCAGAACTCAGGTGTAGTCAGGGCCTCTGTGTTCTAACTAAAACGTCAAGAGCCATAGCTGTCCGTAAGGTCGGCGGTTGACTTGTGAAAGGTCAGAACGGAGAGCTAATCTAGACCCACGAGAGCAATACACGAATCTACCGAAAAGTCCATGGGTGCCGAACACGTTGAGTCTCAGGATATTTGGGAGCGCCTGGAGCGAGGTCGCAAGGAGAAAGCGGCCCGCGGAGGATATGCCGGATATGGCTCGCCGGCCTTCGGCAAAAAATCGGTGAATGGCGAGTTGGTGGACGATCCACAAGAGCAGGAAATTATTGAGTTAATTCGTCGCCACCACAAATCGGGGAAGTCGCTGCAGCAAATTGCTGACTGGTTGAACTCTCACGACTTCACGACTAAGCGCGGTCAGCAGTGGAAACGCATTTCCATTAAGCGAGTGCTCGATCGCCTTTACGGTCGGTCGATGGTGAAGCGCGGCACTCGTTCTCGGTAGCGAATGTTGCAGATCTTCTCCCAGGCTAGAGATCGTCGTGAGCAGTTGGTAAACGGCTTAGAGTAGTTTTTCGCGGTACGCGCTCGTCCGCAACAGACGTGTCTTTCACTCGCAATTTCCCTGGGGCCGTGGCAATCGCTGAAGCGATCGACTGCCACCCACTTACGTTAGCTCCTGAAACGGTACTTGCCGACGCCATTGCGTTGATGAGTCGGACGAGCACTCGTGAAGGTCTGCTGTGTTCGCTGGACGAGCAAGTTGTGCCCCAGCGCTCGAGTTGTGCTCTGGTGACAGAAGGTCGGAGGCTACTCGGTATCTTGACCGAACGCGATATTGTGCGATTGACAGCGGCAGAGATTGATTTCTCCAGCGTGCGCATGGCGGATGTGATGACGAGCCCCGTCATTTCCATGCCGCAGACGTCTCTGCAAGACGTATTTGCGGCTCTATTCTTCTTTCGACGGTATCGCATTCGTCATTTGCCCATCGTTGATGACAGCGACAACTTGGTCGGGTTGATCACGCCATCTCACATTCGACGCGTGCTGCGGCCGGCCAGTTTGCTAAAAATGCTGCGGGTGGCCGATGTCATGTCTGCGGAAACGATTCAAGCACCGCCAGACGTACCCGTATTGAAGCTGGCTCAGATCATGGCGACGGAACGAGTGAGTTGCATCGTTATTGTCGATAACGATCCCGAGCGCGGCTCAGTACCTGTTGGCATCGTGACCGAACGCGATATTACCCAGTACCAGCTATTGCAACTCAATGTGGCCGACTTGCCTGCAGCTGATGTCATGAGCGCGCCACTGTTTTTGCTCAGCCCCGATGATTCGCTGTGGGACGCCCACCAGCGCATGGAAGAGAAGCACGTGCGGCGGTTGGTGGTGTCGTGGAACTGGGGCAAGGGCATTGGCTTGGTGACGCAGACGAGCTTAATGCGCGCCTTCGACCCCGTGGAAATGTACGGCGTGATCGAATCACTGCAAGATACCGTACGAGGGTTGCATCCCGAGGCAGTGGGGCGAACGAAAACTAGCGAACTGCTCTCTCATCCACAAGCGTTGCACGTGGCCGAATGGCCTGCCTCGTCTTCGAATGAAATGACTGCTTTGCTACTCGCCCTGGAAACCTCATTGCATCATCTTGCCGATCGCCCAGAATTACCGGCCAGCGATCGCTATCGTCAATTACGTGCTGCCTTGGCCGACCTAGCTCGCATGCGGGAGCTACTCGACTTGCCAGAGCAATCGCGTCAGGTTGGCTGACTTTGCCCGATCTCAAGTGCGAGCGAGTGACCGGCAGTCAATTGTCAGAGAGCGACAGAATGAAGGGATGAAGAGCGATCTCCTGAGAGTGACTTCACGTTAACTTATATGAAGTTGCACTCACGCGAACGCTATGGATCTTACTGTTACCAGTCAGGCAGTTAGTCGGGCTTTGGAACCGATTGCTGCTCAATTTCGCAGCATGAATATCCCCGCTCCCATTACGCACTGGGGCCACCCGCTGATGATGGGGATTGTGGTCGTTGCCATGGGCAGTGCTGTGGCTTATGCCGGATGGAAGGGGCGCACTAGCTTTGACGACGCACTTAAGCGCGAACATCTCAGCAATCACAGCCTGTGGGCGCGTCTGATGTTTTTGTTTATCGCGTTGGGATACACGGGTGGCGTGCTGTCATTGGTGATGCAGCACCAATCGCCGCTGCAAAGTCCCCATTTCTGGACGGGCTCGCTCGTTATTTTGCTGCTTTCCAGTAATGCCGCCCTATCGCTAACGTTTTCAGGCGATCGCGTTGCCTTGCGTTCTACCCATGCATATCTCGGGTCATTGGCTCTGGTGGTGATGGCCACTCATGTCGTCTTTGGCTTACAGCTCGGCCTCTCCTTCTAACGCTCTCCCATCACTTTGAAGAAGCTGGCTAGGCCATGTGTCTGTCAGTTCAGGTCGAGGGCGCAAACGTAATTCATCGTAGCGAGATTGAGCGGATCGTCAGTCGGGGCGTGCCATTTGGCGTACACTTGCTTGCCGTTCTCGCTCAGATCTTTGAAAACGCCGCGCTTGCAATCGTAGAGCGTTGTATAGTCCGTGCGTTGGATGTCTGGCGAGCGCGCGTCGGTGAAATAGCTGGCAACGCGGCGCAGGCTGGGCGATGCGCGGACGGATTCTAGATCGACATATTGATGCAATTCTTCGCCTACAGAGGCGGCCAATTCCCATTGCGCGGCCAGGGCTGGAGATGCCTGCAGGACGAGTACGATTGCGAGCGCGATAAGTCTGACGAGCAGAGGCAGCAAGAAGTTCGACACGACTCAAATCCCTTTCTTCTGGTGCTATTTTCGCGACAGATGCGATCGCGAGCAAGGGCATTGCCGCCAGATGCATTTGATAGAGTACGGGGCGAAAGTGCTATGGCAAACGATCTCAAATGAGGCGAAGGAGACGACAACGCGCGAGTCATTCTGCGCGGTTGTCACGGTCGAGCCGAATATCGCAGTCGAGTTGGGGGGCACGGTCGAGGAAATGGCTGTGGCGAACGTCAACTGGAGTAGCGATCGCGCTATTGGTTTTGGCTGCTTACCTATGGTGGCAGCGGCCTGTGCCCGTGCCGCCAACAGAAATTTTTCAGGGCGTGTCCTATCGCTGCGAACGGCTCGCGCCGACTCCGGAAGCCCGCGGACTGATGCACTTAGTTGAGGTTGATTTAACCGCGCCAGGGTTGGAGCTTTACGTCACGCCGCTCGATGAATTTGCTTTAGGGCAGGGCTGGCAATATCGCTTGCGCTGGTCGCCGCGCGTGGTGCGTGCGGAACAATTGTCAGTGATGGTGACGGGGACTCTCAGCGAGTTCGCAGATCCGCGTTGGCTGCAATGGCCCGGTCGATTCGCGCGATCGCTGGAAACGCTAGTCGCGGACGGCCAGCTCAGTCACGTGCACGAACACAGCTACATGCTCTGGTTTGCAGACGACCTCACGCCGCATTTGGAAAAAGGCAAGCCGCCATCACCTACTGCTATCCAACAAGCGCGCTGGGCAGTCAGCGGTCAGGGGGTGCATCTCAAAAATGGCATCGCCAGTGGATTCGCAGATCGCGTGCCCGATGCTCGCGTGCTTGTCGGCATCGATGGCGAACGTCAAAAGCTGTTTTTGGGAGTGTTCGAGCGCGCGTCAACCAAAGTAGCCGCTGAATTAATGGGAGTTTACGGTGCAGTAGATGCGATTTCGTTGGATGGTGGCACGTCCAGCACGATCGCGATCGGTCGCGGCGCAAAGGGCATCCGCCCGCGCACGTTGCTTTTCCCAAAACGCTTCATTCCAACTCATTTCGGCATTCGAGCTTTGCCAATATACGGCAGCCGTCAAGCTGCTTAGGACGTTTTTAGCTACCCAGAACCTATGAGCAGTCAGGGTCTCTATGTCCTAACTAAAACGTTGAGAGCGATAGAGCTAAAAACCGTGCTGCTGCATCCACGTTTTCAGATCGGTGCGAACGCGTTGAGGAATCTCCCAGGGAAAAAGATGAGCGACGTCATCGTAGCCAATCCAGGTGCTGTTGGGAATGGCGCGAGCGGTCTCGCGGCTAGACGCACAGGTGATATGGCGATCGTGCTCTGCGGCCATGACTAACGCCGGGCAGTGCAGTTTGGGTAGATCGGGTAGGCGATTGTAGCGTTGTTTCAAAGCCGTACTTAAGGCTTGACGAGCATATCGAGATGTTTTCAGATAGGCCGGAACTGCTGTATGAGCAAAATATGCGTAAGTTGTAGGCGTATGCTGCTGCACCAGATAGCGGAACAGTGATCGCTTGCCTAACGTGTCAATATTCCATTGCCAGCCAGGAACGAACCAGTTGATCGTTGCAGCTAACCCTGTTGTCATGTCATCCCAAAGTGTTGTTGGCGGATGATTGCTGCGGGGCCGAGCCGCCGTTGCGATTAGTACCGTGCCACAGACTCGTTCTGGGTAGCGTAACGCTAATTCCACAGCCAATATGCCCCCGAGCGACCAGCCCAACACTAAACATCGCTCCAGCTCAAATCGGTCGAGCAAAGTCGCCAGATCGGAGAGATGATCGGTCATGGTAAATGCAGCCGTGGCCCGACTGCGACCGTAGCCGCGGAGATCGGGCGCGAGCGCCCAGTACTCATTCTGGAGAGCTTCTGCAAATACTGCCATGGCGTGACCATTGCCAGGGTGGCCGTGCAGCATCAACACGGGTAGGGTGGACGTGCGGCGCTCTCCCCATTGATGACAGTAAAGCGTTTGGGGCATAACAGTTTTCACGGGGATAGCGGCAACATAGCGGCAACAAAGTGTAATGTAGCGTTCGCGAGTGCATTCAAGCGCCTGTTCTGTCAGGAATTCGAGTGGTGCGAGTCTGTAAATCGCGGCGAACCCTGTCTCTGTCTCCGTTTGCCGTTCTCAGACTGGTGCTACGTTAAAGGCGAAACAGCTTTCAGTGGACGAGGCGGCATGTTCGAGCGGGTGTTAGTGGCGACAGATTTTGAAGACGGTCTGTATCGCTTCGGGCTGTGCCTGCAAAGTTTTCGGGAAAGCGGCGTTCAGCAGTTGGGTTTCGTACACGCAATTCCTTGGAAGGGCAATCAGGTCGGTGGCTTGCCCCCCAGCATGGAAGCAGAAATGGGGGAAGCGACTGCGTACATCAAACGTTACCTCCAAGCCGATGCGTCGGCAGAACTGGCTCCGGACATCATCGTGCAAGTGGGTAAACCGTCGGAAGTGATTCGTCAGGCGATCGACTCTTTTAAGCCCGACGTGATGGTTTTGGGCATGCCGAGTCGTAGCCTACTGGCAGAAAAAGTATTTGGCAGCACGACCATTGGCCTAATTCCTCAGCTAGAAGTTCCTGTCTTGATCGTGCGGCCGCCCATGGCATCTGCATTGACGGAGGCCGAACTGAACTTGCGCTGTCGAGATTTATTTAATTATTTACTACTGCCTTGCGATCTGGAAAATGTGACTCAAACGCTGCTAGCAAAAGTGGCTGAAGCCCTCCAGAAAGGCGACGGGAGGCAAACCGATCGCTTGCTGCTCCTGCACGTCATGGAAACTACGGCGAGCCGCCGTTTTGTGACTGCAGATGCTGACGCTCAACTGAGCTCGGCTCAGGAGAAACTGGCGGCGCTCGGTGCTGAGCTAACCGAACGTATTCCGGCCTCGGTTGCAGTGGACACGGAAGTGCGGGTTGGAATCCCCGTGAAAGAAATTCTGTCTGCCGCGCAAGATTACGACATTACCGCGATCGCCACGACATCGCGCAATACGGGCCGCATCTGGGAGTGGACCGTACCTAGCGTAGCTGGAGAACTGTTGCGCCGCAGCTGGCACTCGGTGCTGTTCTTCCCAGCGTTTGATTGAGCTCAAATCGGCTCTACTAGCTAGAACCGGCAACGGCAGGAGTGCGGCTGGGAGCGCTTGTCCAGCTCGGCGGCAAGTTGACGGAAAAAATCCCTTGGCGATCGCTGCGGGTCCCCATGGCAAAAGCGTGCCAGAGCGGCGTTGGTGCAGCTTCGTCAAGACGGACGCGATGCCAGTGGTAGATTAATTGACCCCAAGCGGGCCTAGACGAGGGAGCAGGCGAGGCCACGGCTGCAATCTCGATGGTGCGGAATGCCGAAACCGGTCCGATGAGGGGCGGTGCCGTTAAGAAAGCCGTGGAATGGCGAGCATACATTTTTGGCACGTGTAGGTGGCCACTAAGGACGGCCGCGACATGGGAATGGGAAGCCAGGACGCGACACAACTGTTTGGCCTGAGCGGGAAGGATGCGATATTTGCGAAAGAAAACTGAGGCAATGGGCGGTTGGTGAATGAGCACGATGACAACATCGTGGGGATGAGCGTCTAGTTCTGATTGCAGCCATTCAAGCTGCTGAGATCGAATGACACCCTGAGGGTCGGGATGAGTGCCAATACTGGCATCTATAGCAATTAGGCGAATTCCCGGACGTGGTGAAGCGCTGAATTCAGCTAGACCAGTAGGAGCAGGCTTGAAAAAAAACTGATCTCGGCACCAACCGATGAAATCGTGGCGGTTAAAGCGATCGTCTACGACTAGCTCGGGGGGAACGTCGTCGATGTCATGATTGCCGACGCTGCAATAGTAAGGCACGTTTAGTTGGCTGACGATGGCTTGAAAGCGCTGAAAGCAGGCCGCATCTGCCTTGTCGACCAAATCTCCTGTAAATACAGCAAAATCGAGGTCGGGAATAGCGTTAACCTGCGCAATCGCCTGCTGCAGTAACTTATCGGGCGAGTCGGTCATCCACCAGCACCGACAGTCACCCGGCCGCATGAGGTGAATGTCAGATAGCTGTACAAACTTTAATCGCGGTTCGGTCGCGTTCACAGAGTCTCCCAGCAGTACTGCCCTCCCGTCAGTTATGATAGTTGCCACTCTGGAAGGTCGACTGTGACGCGCATCACGTCTGTCAACTTATCTCGACGGTTCGGAGTTTGGCGAGCAACGAGTGCGCCCGACCCAAGCTTAATTATTTTGCAGCATGGGTGTCAGCTCACTCAAGATGGCCGACTTTACCCACCTCGCAATTTCGTCTGCAAAGTCAGCATTCGTTGATACAGGTTCCCAGATAGCCGAACTCCCGCTGTAAACTACTGAGTGGGGAAAATGCTTCATTACGGGAATTGCTGGCAGCTCGAACATCATGCGTATTGTGTCCATTCGCTCGCTTCGCGGCCCCAACTATTGGAGCATCCGACGGCAAAAACTGGTTCACATGCTTCTCGACCTCGAGGATTTAGAGGAGAAGCCCACCAACGAAATTCCAGGCTTTCGCGATCGCCTCGAAAATCTACTGCCCGGCCTGTGGGAGCATCAATGCACGCGCGACTGCTACGGCGGCTTTTTGCAGCGGGTGGAAGAAGGAACGTGGATGGGCCACGTGATCGAACATGTCGCCTTGGAACTACAGTCGATGGCGGGGATGACGGCCGATTTCGGGCGCACTCGGGAAACGGACAATCGCGGCGTGTATAACGTCTTGATCGAATATGAAGAAGAGGACGCCGGACGATTTGCTGCCAAAGCTGCGGTCTACCTCTGTCAAGCCCTCGTGGACGGAAACTCTTACGAGCGCGATCTCAAACTCGACATTCAAGAGCTGCGGGAAATTCGCGAAGAGGTTCGATTTGGCCCCAGCACCCAATCTTTGATTGACGAGGCGACGCTACGCGGGATTCCGCATATCCGCCTCAGCTCTGGGTCGCTCGTACAGCTCGGTTATGGCGTCCATCAAAAACGTTTAGAGGCAACAACCACTGAAAAAACCAGTCTGATTGCCACTGATATTGCCTGCGACAAGCGCGCAACCAAAGAACTCCTGCAAGACATGGGCATTCCCGTTCCCAAGGGTTATAAGGTTCGCAAGCGGAAAGAGCTGAAAGAAACCATTGAAGATGTGGGGGGGTATCCGGTCGTCATCAAGCCGCTCAACGCGAATCACGGCAAAGGTATTACGGTCGACATCCGCGATCTGGAAACGGCGAAAACAGCCTATAAAGCGGCGGCGGCATTTTCTGATGCCGTGCTGGTAGAGCAGTTTGTCGTGGGGAATGATTACCGCATCTTGGTCATCAACAACAAAGTCCGAGCTGTGGCGCAGCGCATTCCCGCGCACGTGACTGGAGACGGTAGATCGACCCTGGCCGAGCTGATCGATCTCGTCAACGCAGATCCTCGCCGCGGTTTCGGTCACGAAAATGTTTTAACTCAAATCGTTGTTGACGAGATGACCGAGCGCATTCTCGAACGAGAGGGCAAAACCCTTAGTACCGTGCCGGCAGAGGGAGAACGTTGCATTCTGAAATCCACTGCCAATCTCAGCACCGGAGGCATTGCCGTCGATCTCACAGAAGTCATTCATCCCTACAATGCCTTTATCGCCGAACGAGCGGCTCAAATTGTCGGTCTGGATGTCGCGGGCATCGACCTGCTGTGCCCAGATATCACCATTCCCATTCATGAAAGTGGTGGAGCGATCGTCGAAATCAATGCGTCTCCGGGGTTTCGGATGCATTTGGCTCCGAGCGAGGGTATTCCGCGCAATGTGGCCGAACCCGTCATCGACATGCTCTTTCCCCCCGGAGCGGAGACTCGGATTCCCATCCTTGCGGTGACAGGCACGAATGGGAAAACGACGACAACGCGCTTGCTGGCCCATATCCTTAAGGGCACCGGTTTGCGAGTGGGATTCACCACGACGGACGGCGTATACGTCCAAAATCACTTGGTGGCCAAAGGAGACATGACCGGCCCCTACAGCGCTCGCTTAGTGTTACGGGATCCGACGGTAGAAATCGCCGTTCTCGAAACCGCCCGCGGCGGTATCTTGCGCGAGGGGCTGGCGTTTTCGGAGTGCGACATCGGCATCGTCCTCAATGTCAGTGGCGATCACTTAGGGTTGCGCGGAATTAACACGCTGGAAGATTTGGCTCGCGTGAAAAGCGTCGTGCCCGAGACCGTAACCGAATCAGGCTATGCCATTCTCAATGCGGACGACGAACTGGTGGCGGATATGGCACAGGACGTGCGGGCCAAAGTGGCTTATTTCAGTATGAATCCCGAGAATGAACTCATCCGCAAACACGTTTCTACAGGCGGCATTGCTGCGGTGTACGAAGAGGGCTACATTTCAATTCTGCGAGGGAATTGGACGCTGCGCGTTGAAAAAGCGATCGATATTCCGGTGACGCTGTCGGGCAAGGCTGGATTCATGATTGCTAATATTTTGCCTGCGACGTTGGCAGCCTATGTTCGCGGGATTTCGATTGAGGATATTCGCGTGGCGTTGGGCACATTTACCAATTCGGTGGCGCAGACGCCGGGGCGTCTCAACGTATTCGACGTCGGCGATTTCCAAGTTCTGATCGATTATGCACACAATGCGGCTGGCTATGAGGCCATTCGCGATGTGGTGGAACGTTGGGGACATCGACGTGCCATTGGCGTTATTGGCGGCCCTGGAGACCGCCGCGATCGCGATCTCCAGCAGCTCGGCGAGATTGCGGCCCGCATGTTCGACACCGCCATTGTGAAAGAGGATGACGACCTACGCGATCGCAAACCAGGGGAAACCGCTAGCCTACTCCGCAAGGGATGGGAAGCTGCAGATGGTGACAAATCTCTCGACGAAATCCTCAACGAAGTGAAGGCTATTCAAGCTGCATTAGAGTGGGCGGGAGCTGGCGACTTAGTCGTCATCTTTCCGGCAGACGTACGACGTGCAATTGACCTGGTTCAGACTCATCGCGATCGCCTTACCCCGGCACCGGAATATTCTCCTTATCGTCCCGAACCGTCTGAGGGCGATCGCAATGGCACAGTAGCTCGTCACGATCCAGATGCATCTGCCGAGCCGGCCTTGAGCAGTCGTTAGCAAGAACTACGTCGCGTATGACTCCCAAATTGATTATTCACGGCGGCGCGGGTAGTGCCTTAGAAGGCAACAAAAGTGTGGCAGTCGTCCGCACGTCGTTGGAACGCATCGTGACTGAGACCTACGGTCAGTTGACAGCGGGATGTGGCGCGATCGATGCGATCGCCTTAGCTTGTCAGCTACTTGAAGATGACCCGATCTACAACGCTGGGACGGGGTCGGTGTTGCAATCCGACGGCCAGGTGCGGATGAGCGCGTCCGTGATGGCAGGAGATCGCCAATCGTTTAGCGGCATTATCAACGTCATGCGGGTTCAGAATCCAGTGCATATGGCCCGCGCATTGCAGTTCAGTCCCGATCGCGTCTTATCTGAATCGGGAGGTCGCGAATTGGCGCGCGAACTGCAAATTCCGCTCTACGACCCGACGACCCAGCAGCGTCGCAGCGAATGGATGCAACTCGCGGAATCGGAACAGCACAAACGAGTTGCCACTTCTTTAGCGATGGGGACGGTGGGAGCAGTAGCCCTCGATTGCGACGGCAACATTGCTGCCGGAACGTCCACTGGCGGGCGCGGTCACGAGCGCATCGGTCGAGTTAGCGATTCTGCGACACCGGCAGGGAACTATGCGAGCGCGAGCGCCGGAGTCAGCTGTACGGGCGTAGGCGAAGATATTTTGGATGAAGGCTTGGCCACTCGTATTGTCGTGCGGGTTGAAGATGGCATGACGCTTCAGGCTGCTATGGATAAAACCTTTGCGGAAGCCAAATCTCGGCAGCGGGACTTTGGCGCGATCGCCCTCAGCCGTTCCGGAGAGATGTCTTGGTCCACGACCACAGATGTCATTTTGGTGGCTCATTACGATGGCGATCGTCTGGTGACCTCTCTTCCCGATGTCTGAATCGAGCGCATAGAGAAGTCACCTATTCCCGCGCACCCATGGCGGTAGCGCCCATAATGTTGCCTAAGGTTTAAGTTTGCAGCTGTTCTTTCTCACGCCTCGATAGGATTACAGATAGTCGTCGAATCTATTTCCTGCTCGTGACTGTCAGCTCCTGCTCCCTTCTAACCCTAGAAAAGCGATATCACATCGATCTCGACGAGGTGCACCGTCGTCTTCACACCTTGAAGATCGCGATCGCGCCAGCTGCAGATGGTCTTGCCCACCACGCCACGATTGTCGAAACAGAATTACCTCTACTCGACGCCCTCGATCGCCATCTGCACTCAGGCGGCCTCCTCGACGACTTCCCTGGAGCCATGTTGCCAGAAGTGTTGCCTCCTCAAGATATGTCTGCAGCCACCTCACAGGCTTTGGCTTCTATTCCCAGACCGGCGCTCGTTCCGCACTTGCGCGCGTATGTCAACAATCCGTTTTTGGCCTCCGAACCCGAGCGCTTGCCCGCTATTGTTCCAGATTTACGCGAACGCTTCGAGTTTCTGGATGATTGTGCCGAACGGCAGTGGCTATTGACTACTGAGCAACTCAGCCGTGTCATCGGCCTCAAGGGCAGTACGGTAGGAACGAGAGCGCGCGAGTCAGGGTCTTTTCGCTGGCAAGCTTGGACGTTAACCCGCATCGGCAGACAAGGACGGGAATCGCTATGGCGCGTCAGCAATTCTCGCAGTGCCGAAACCGAGGCGATCGCGCAGGCGAAGAAAAAGAAGAAAAAAGCGAGTCGCTAAGCAGCTAACTCAACGGGAAGGCGGCAAACAGCCAGACTCTGCTCTACACTGATCTGCATTGGTGTGATTTTGAGGAACGGGGGTCCATGCCTACCCAACCTGCGCTGGGGCGATCGCTTGCTGCCATTGCGATATCGACTGCCACCCTATTTTTGGCCAGTTGCGACGAAGAGCCTACACTGACGTTTGCCCCCCCGCAGACGGAAGCCAGCAACATTACCCTCTCTCCTGCTAATGTCGTTCCCACACCTCCCGAGAGCATGGCTATCGGGGATGCAACTATTGCCGTAACCCCTGATGCCGGTTTGCGCCGCCTCGTCATCGGCGGGAAATTTTCCAACCTAGAAGGCAGACCAGTAGAGCCCAACAACCTACCTGCCCCGAGTCAAAATGGACCAATGCCGCAACGCATCGTCAATATCTTCAAAGCGGATACAGCTCCTTTCGACGAGTCAACTGGGATGTTTTTCATCTCCGTGGAACGCGTGGAGGTTGCTGAAGAAGACGACGGAACGTTCTCTGGCACGTTTGAGGACACGATCAACTTAGTGGACCCAGCTACGGTTAATGCCATGCTTGCTGGGCAGTTCTATATCAGTATCAGCACGCGAAAAGACGAAGAGGATAGCCCTTTGATAGAAGAATTGCGAGCACAGATGATCTTTCCGTAGTCATCATGCAACTTCATGTGCTTCCAAGTGCCATTCGTCCGTAAGCAAGGCTCATTAAGATCGCTCTACCTCCGTAATGGAATTGAGAGCGATCGTTTTTGTACCACTAGGTCGAACGTAGATACGCAATTATCGCGATCGGCCAACATTTTAGTGCGACATTAACCGAGGCATAACCTTGGTTTTTGGTTGGATCTGATAGTGTCTGGGGGAATTCTTTGCTTGGTATGACAAATAATGCCTTCCTGGATGAGAAGTGTGCGGCCCGTACTTTTTATGGCTGCTCTGACGTTACCTATGACAGTTGCCTGTTCTGAGAATGTTCCAGGCGCAGTCCAGCAACCGGGTGGCAATCCTAATGCTGGTTTACCTTTCCAGAGTGCGGCGAATTTCGCCCTCTCGCAAGATGCCGTTGATTTTGTCATTCAAATTCTTCATGCTGCCGACCAAGAAGGTGGCGTTGCTGCAATTGATGATGCGCCCCGTTTTTCGGCTGTTGTCAACGGCTTGCAAACTGACCCGAATTTTCCCAACACATTAGTTCTGTCTGCCGGCGATGCTTTCATTCCCGGAGCGTTCTTTAGTGCATCGGGAGGTGAGGCCGACATTCGCATCCAGAATGGCATTGGTTTCCAGGCGATCGCCTTGGGCAATCACGAGTTTGACCTCGGAACCAACACGCTGGCGGGACTCATCGAAGCTGATGACGATTTTCCTGGCACCAACTTTCCCTATCTAAGTGCCAACCTAGATTTCACCACCGACGCTAACTTAGCGGGCTTAGTTGTCGGAGATGGAACTGCACCTCAGCCCAACAGTCTGGCTGGAAGCACGGTGATTGACGTCAATGGCGAACAATTCGGTATTGTGGGCGCTACTACTCCTCGCCTGGGTTCTATCTCCAGCCCCGCTGGAGTCACGATCCAAGGGGCGACACAAGCGAACGACCCGCTAGGTGGTGGCGATCTGAATACGCTGGCTGGAGCGATCCAGGCAGCTGTAGACGATCTCACAGGACAAGGAATCGACAAGATTATCGCCCTGGCTCACCTGCAAGATCTTAATAATGAGGTCAACCTAGCTCCGCTACTAACGGATGTGGACATCATCATCGGTGGCGGCTCGGATACGATTCTGGCTAACGAAGACGATCGCATTCGGGATGAGTTTGGCAAAGACCGCGAGGGCGAATACCCGCTACGTTTGTTGTCTGCCAATAATGAACCCATTCTGGTGGTCAACACCGACCGCGAATATCGCTACGTCGGTCGTTTGGCAGTCGGCTTTGATGCCAACGGTTTACTAGCTGATATCGATGACGCCAGTGGCATTGTTCCTACGGACGACCAAGGTGTCGCGGATGCGGGTGGAGCAGCTCCTGACCCCGACGTACAGGCAGCTATTGATGAGGTCGCTCAGACGTTGGACGAGCTGGACGGACAAATCTTCGGAAATGCGACGGTCTTTCTAAATGGAGAGCGTGGTGACGTTCGTACTCAGGAAACGAACCTCGGCAACATCACTGCGGATGCGAACTTAGCGCGCGCGCAGCAAGAAGATGATACCGTTTTGGTCTCGATTAAGAACGGCGGTGGCATTCGGGCATCCATCGGTTCATTCACTGTAGGTGACGATCCTCAGCCTGCGCCCACTGCGGCTAACCCACGTACAGGCAAGCAAGCTGGAGAAATTTCGCAGCTCGATATCCAGAACGCTTTGCGCTTCAACAATTCTTTGGCTCTCCTGACCCTGTCGACCACGGAGCTGAAGCAAATAATCGAGCATGCGGTTGCCTCTACAGGGCCAGGCTCGGAGCCAGGTTCATTTCCTCAGGTGGGAGGAATGGCCTTTAGCTTCGATGCCACTGGAACTGCGATTGAATTCGATGCTGACGGCAACGTTGTCACTGATGGCACTCGCGTGCAGAGCATAACCATCGGCCAGTTGGTCGTGGTGCAGAACGGCCAAGTTATCAATCCTGACGATGAATTTCGAGTGGTGACCCTAAGTTTCTTGGCTGAGCCTCGGGAAGACACGCCTGGATTGGGTGGTGATGGTTATCCTTTCCCTGCTTTTGCGGGTGAAACTTTGAATGTCACCGACATTGGCGAACAGGAAGCTCTGCAGGTTTTTCTGCAGAACAACAGCCCCATTATGGATGCTGACACCCCTCCTGCTGACGACATTCGTATCCAGAACCTGGCCGAACGTAACGATACAGCGATCGGTGGATAAGCTGCGACGAGGAGCATAGTTCGAATTTTCTTTAAACTGGTCTCTTCAGTTCCATCCACAATACATTTTTTCTTTCGCAACCCTCTTGCCTACGCCGTCTCGTACCTGCAAACGCTGGCGGTTTCTTCTGCAACTGCTGTTTGAGCGGAAGACAGACATAGCTATTGGAGAGAGATTATGTGACAGGCGGTTCGAGAATACTTGGCACGACCTTTGCTGAATCTCAGCTCAACTGCCTAACCCTTGGATATTTAAGTTAAATTCTATGCCAAACTAGGGCGTATCATCAGTTAGTGTGACATAGCTTCACATGACTGTCTGGAGGATGCCCAATGCGTCGACATGCTCTGCGAGATGACCAATGGCAACGCATCGAGCACCTGCTTCCCGGATGTGAAGGGCACGTCGGTGGCACTGCCAAAGACAACCGACGATTTGTCAAAGCTGTTCTCTACCGCTTTCGGACTGGTATCCCTTGGCGAGACTTACCCGAACGCTTTGGTGACTTTCGAGTGGTTCACACCCGCTTCAGCCGTTGGAGTCGTAGCGGAGTGTGGCAGAGAGTCTTTGAGGAGCTTGCTGAGGATTCCGATAACGAGTACGCCAATTGATGCGACCATCGTCCGGGCTCATCAGCATAGCGCTGGAGCCCCCAAAAAAACGATGAAGACGAAGCTATTGGGCGCAGTCGAGGCGGATTGAGCACGAAGATTCATGCCATGTGCGATGCTTTGGGCAACCCGAGTGGGTTCTACCTGAGTGGGGGGAAAGCCCATGATTTAGAGGGGGCGGATGTGTTGCTCGATTCACTTGAGGCGGAGGCACTGTTGGCTGACCGAGCCTATGATGCCGACGAGCGAGTGCGTGAGCGGCTGGCGGCGCAGGGATGTGAAGCGGTGATTCCTTCCCGGCGCAACCGCAAGCAGCCGTATGACTATGACCGGCATTGGTACCAAGCGCGTCATCTGATTGAGAATTTCTTTGCCAAGCTCAAGCAGTATCGAGGGATAGCCACTCGGTATGACAAGAGAGAGAGAACAACTTTCTCGGAACCATTTATCTGGTGGCCTCGGTCATTTGGCTCAACTGATGACACGCCCTAAGATCCAAGAATTTGGGTCGTCGACCTTCCCGATCGCCAAGTGTGGGTTCATTATCAGCCCGTTCGCGGATGTTGTTGATCGCTTCAAACGATCGCCTCTGGAACTATCCTGCCGTTGGAATGTCTTAACGTGGCGATCTCCGTAGACTGATTGCTGATCTGACGTAAGTTGCTCGCATCCCAACCGCGCAAACAAATACCTAACTCGCGTGGTTAACAACTCGAAATATTCGGCACTTACAGATCGAGCATGAATGCTATATCCAACACTGCGCTACCCTCGGTCTCGTCTGCCATAATGGTGAGGTTTACCTCCATTGATAAACGCGACAGAGGCGTCATGAGGCCGAGCTGCTGGGTCAAATAGCGAACTGGGCTTCAGCGCTTCTGTCATCTTCCTCAAGCATGGCTTGATAGTTAAAATTTTGACATTACTGTAACGCCTGAAATGCGATCGAGATCTCTCTAAGCCTGCGATCTCATCCTGCTTCTCTCCACCTATAGCTCCGTACAATTGCAGCATGGGCAGCACGTCGGGCGAGGACAAAACCGTGCAGGCAGCAATGGGGCAGACAGCAGCAGTCTATTACCGTAGCGAAGGGTATTCTACACAGGGAAAACGACTGCTGGGCCGACAGTCAGCCGGGGAAAGCTTTCTCAAAAGCTTGATGAAATTTGGCTCGGCAGATGCCCTCTACTGCTACACCGATACACGGGCTGAGTTTGACGATTTTCAACAGTTCGCCCAAGATTGGCTGCCACAGCCCAAACCTCAGCACTGGTTACCCACCAATCGGCCTGCCATGCTGGCTAATGCCGGGACGCTCTATAAACCCGACACCATTTTGGCACCGCTGGCCTGGCAGCGTCGGTTTGGCAATCAGCGTGCCTACAGTCTGTGTGGTGTCACTCACACCATTGCGAGCAAAGGGGTCATGCAAGCCATTGGCGATTTGGCGATCGCCCCTCTCCAGCCCTGGGACGCGCTTATCTGCACGTCAAACACGGTCAAAATTGCAGTCGAACGCATTTTGGGTACTTGGATCGAATATTTAGGTCAACGGTTGGGAACGACAGTAGTTCCAGCGCTGCCGCAACTGCCGGTGATTCCATTGGGGGTGGAATGCGATCGCTTCGTCCATGGCGACAGCGCGCGCGAACCGCGACAGCGGCTGCGACAAAAATTAGGCATTGCCGATGAAGACATCGTCGTACTATTCGTCGGTCGCTTAATTTTCTACGGCAAAGCTCATCCCACGCCTATGTATCTGGCGTTAGAGCGCGCGGCTCGACAAGCTTCCGACCGAAAAATTCATTTAATTCAGGCCGGTTGGTTCGATGACGAGCGCGAGCCAGAAGAGTTCAAACGTGGCGCGCAGCTGTTGTGTCCTTCGGTCAACGCTATTTTTCTGGACGGTCGGCAGCCGGACGTGCGTGCGGACGTATGGGCAGCATCAGATATTTTTATCTCGCTGTCCGACAACATTCAGGAGACCTTCGGCCTCACCCCTATCGAAGCTATGGCTTCTGGGTTGCCCGTAGTGGTGTCGGCGTGGGATGGCTATCGCGAATCGGTCCGGCACGAAGTGGACGGGTTCCAAATTCCCACTCTGATGCCACCGCCAGGTGCGGGTCTCGATTTGGCGGCGGATTTTCAGGCTGACACTCTTAACTACAGCACCTATATGGGCCACGTCGCGATGGCTTCCTCTGTAGATGTAGAAGCCTGTGCCAGCGCCTTGCTGCAACTGATCGAAGACTCCGAACTGCGACAGCACTTAGGAGAGAATGGGCGACAGCGCGCCGAAACAATTTACGACTGGAAGCACGTCATTGGAGCCTACGAAAGGCTTTGGGTCGAGCTCGCGACCTTACGAACGGAAGCTGCCATGTCAGCGCCCTGCCGATCGCCCCAACCGGCGTCGCCCTTGTGTGACGACCCATTTCGCGTTTTCGGCCATTACCCCACGGCAACTCTCGCCCCCGAAACTTGCCTTGGTTTGGGCTCCATGGCCGCAGCCGAGCCGCTGGCGCAAGTGCGATCGCTCTGGATGAACCAGTTCGGTACCAACCGGCGCGTGCAGGATGTAGTTCTTGACGGCGTGTTAGCAGAGATTGCGGCTTGCAAAGTTGTGACGGTGGCCGATCTCGTAGCGCAACAGCGCATCGCACCGCGCGAACGCGTGTCGCCTGCTCGCCTGTTGAGGGCACTGGGATATGCCATTAAATTCGACATTTTGCGCCCGATCGCTCCGACGGACTAATCGATGCTTCTAGTCAGCGAATCGCCGTTCTGCAAACAATTGCAACATCTGGCGATCAGTCCGTACGAACGGAATACAGCGCATACAATGGCGCTATGACTGCCTCACCGATGCCCACCAGACAGCAATTGCAGGAGCGACGTCGCGAGTTGCGGCGGCGCTATCGGACGCGGTATTTGAAGGAATGTTGGCGCGTTTTGGTCTCCACTGGGCTGTTGGGTGGTGCCATCTACGCATTACAGTTGCCGGTCTGGTCGGTAGCCGATTTGGAAGGCGTAGACGTAACGGGTAACGTTTTACTCACCACCGAGCGCGTGCGCTCGTATGTCGAGACCTCATTCCCCGAGGTACTCTGGCGCGTCGAACCCCGCGACATTGAGCGCCAACTGGAAAGTCACGCGCTGATTCGGCAAGCTCGCGTCAATCGCCAGCTGTGGCCGCTGGACATTTCCATTCACGTCGAAGAACACGAACCCGTCGCCCGTGCCAGGGTGGATAACGTGATCGGCCTCGTCGACCGCAATGGGATTTGGGTGCCGCTGAACCATGAAGCCTCTTTAACATCCGAACAACCCTGGCAGTCACTCTGGGTAAAGGGATGGGAATTTCACCATCCCGAAGATTGGAAAGACGTACTCGACGCCATTCGCAGCAGTTCCGTCGAGATCGCTAACATTGATTGGATATCCAGCAGTAACCTCATTTTGGAAACCGAGCTAGGTACTGTTCACCTCGGTTCGCTGCCAGAACGCACGCACGCACCTCAGAGTGATCGCCCGGCCCCCATCGCAACTTATGTCGCAAAGAAGCTGCAAGCCCTCGACCAAATGCGCAATCTAGCTCAGCATTGCGACTGCTCCAGCGAAGACATTGACTACATCGACCTGAGCAGCTCGGAGGCTCCCACCATTGCCCTCACAGCTAGCGCCGCCCGACGCAGGTTCTAATTATTAAGCCGCCGCACTTCTGCCTCAATAGCAGCAGGTTCAGTGGGAAGTGCGACAGTCAATACCTCACTGCCTTCAGGTGTAACCAGCACGTCATCTTCAATCCGAATGCCGCGTACGTCGTTAAAGGTTGCCAATACGTCCCAATTCACAACATCAGCATAGCGAGCCTGTCGTTCCGGATCGCGCAGCAGTGCCGGAACCTGATAAAACCCCGGCTCGATAGTAACGACCATACCTGCCTGCAACGGCCGATGGAGCCGCAGATAGCTCAACCCAAAGCGATCGCTGCGTTGTCTTCCTGGTGCATACCCAGCCATATCTCCCAAGTCTTCCATATCGTGAACATCTAAGCCCAATAAATGACCGATGCCGTGAGGAAAAAACAACGCGTGGGCATCGCGTTCGACCAACTCATCAGGGCGGCCGCGTAATATTCCCAAGTCAACGCAACCTTCTGCCAGAACTCGCGCGGCTAGCAAATGAATGTCGCGGTATTCCACTCCCGGTGCGATCGCCGCGATCGCCTTATCGTGAGCCGCCAAGACGATATCGTAAACGGCTCGTTGGGTGGCTGAAAATGTGCCGGAAACTGGCCATGTTCGCGTCACGTCCGCCGCCCACCCCAAACGAGTTTCCGCACCGACATCAGCTAACAGTAAATCGTCCGATTGCAGAACACCATCATCGCGATCGCTGTGCAGTACCTCTCCGTGTGTGGTCACGATACTAGGGTAAGCACAGGTCACGTGCTGTTGTGCAATTGCATATTCCATGGCTGCGCGCACTTCGTATTCGCGCGTCGCCGTCGTCGTGGCCGCCATACCGGCTAGATGCGCAGCGATTGTGGTGCGGGCAGCAGCTCGAATCTCTTCTACAGCTGCCGCATCGTGGGTCAAACGAGTCATCACCACTGCTTGAGCTGCTTCTAGATCGATACCCATAGGCAAGCCGTGGGGTGAGATCGGACGTTGCAGTAACTCGGACTGGTGACGACATGTGGCGGCATCTTGCACCGCTATTGTGGCGACATCTTGCAGGCGATCGCTAAGTTCAGCCCACGGGTATACAGCATCCACAGCTGCTATCTCTGCTAACTCCTCGCGACTCGGAGTTTCTCCGTGCCATAAAGCTGCGTCAGGACTGGGCGCATCACAGAATAGCTGAGCACGCCCATGTTCTAGCCGAATGGCAGCTCTTTCCAAAGACAAACCGGCAAAATATAAGAAATGACTGCTAGCCCGAAAAGGATAGGGATTGTGGGGGAAATTGCGGGGTGACCTCGCTCCCGACCAGAGGAGGATGGGGCGATCGCAGTGTCGAGCCAACCGCTGTCGACGTTGGCGAAGAGTAGCAACACTAGACATCAGGTTTGAGGCAATCACTGCAGCGACATTCTAGAACGATAGCTTTTGACATCGTTCGACTACAGACAACGAATGCGGAGCATGAGCTCTTTCTCATCCGACCAGAGAGCCTCATTCAAAAATCCGTCTGACAAATCTGCCAGTCTCTGTAAGCGGTATTAGCTAACAAACGAAATATTTAGAGATCTCAACTTTCGGGAAAAAAGGTCGTGGCGTCTCTAATCATTCGCAGCTATCTCTGTAGCTGCACCCTTATTTTCTCTTCTCAATTACTATCCTGTTACGCAACCCACGGGACCCTGCCGTGTTTAATGAAATCGGTGTCTCTTCACGCGATCTCTATGCACGGTTTCATCCCACCCCACCGTTTTTTTCCGTATCTGAGCTGGACAGATATCCGCGATCTGTCCGACAAAGACAATACTGTCATCATCCAACCCATAGGGGCGATCGAACAGCACGGTCCCCACCTGCCACTGATCGTTGATAGCGCGATCGCCACTGCCGTTATAGGCAAAGCTTTGGCGTCTCTTGATGCAGAGATTCCTGCTTACGCCCTGCCGACGCTCTATTACGGTAAATCCAACGAACACGATCGCTTCCCCGGTACGATAACGTTAAGTGCGACAACTCTCCAATCTACCCTCATGGAATTGGGAGAAAGTTTGTATCGGTCTGGATTTCGCAAACTAGCGATCGCCAACGCCCACGGCGGTCAACCGCAAGTGTTGGAGATCGTCGCCCGCGACTTGCACCAGCAGTACGAAGACTTTATCGTGTTGCCGCTATTCGTTTGGAATGTGCCAAATTGCGCTGCCGAACTCATCTCCGCCAAAGAACTAGAGCTCGGCATTCATGCCGGGGACGCCGAAACCAGTCTCATGTTGGCGATCGATCCCGAACGCGTGCGGATGGATGCCGCCGTCACCGAATATCCCCATCAGCTTCCGCAAAATAGCTTACTCAGCATGGAAGGGGCACTCCCCTTCGCCTGGACGACCCGCGATCTCAGTCGTAGTGGCGCCTTAGGCGATGCCACTGTGGCAACGCGAGAGAAAGGCGATCGCCTTTGGGCTTCACTAGCAGCCGGCTGGGTACGAGCAATTGTAGATATTTACCGTTTTCAGCAACCTTGTGTCTGGCGCGAGCATCACTAGTTGGTTGAGGGGAAAGATTCACTCGTAGGAACTACGCCGTACGTTTGCCGCCAAAATTCAGCTAGCTGTTGGGGCGGCAGCGGTCGGCTGAACCAATAGCCTTGAATCACGTCGCAATCTCGCGAGCGCAAAAAGTCGAGCTGTTCTTCTGTTTCAACACCTTCGGCTAAAACGCACAAACGCAGACCTTGACCGAGAGTAATAACCGCCTCAGCGATCGCAGCAGCGGTATCGTTATCAGCCACATCTCGCACGAAGGATTGATCGATTTTAAGAGTATCAAAGGGAAATTGCTGTAAATAACTAATCGAGGAATATCCCGTACCAAAGTCATCAATGGAGATTTGCACTCCCATCTCGCGCATCTCGCGCAACACGCGAATCGTCATATCGATATCTAGCATGGCAATACTTTCTGTAATTTCTAATTCTAAATATTGCGGTTTGAGTTGAGTCTCTTGAAGTATTTCAGCAACTGTATGCACGAGGTTGGATTGCTGAAATTGACGGGCCGATAAGTTTACAGCAACCCTCAACAAGGGTAAACCTTGAGATTGCCACGTTTTCACTTGCTGACAAGCTGTCCGCAAAACCCATTCACCTATCGCTGTAATCAGTCCGGTTTCTTCTGCAATCGGAATAAAGACTCCAGGTGACAAGCGTCCCAACTCTGGATGCTCCCAACGGACCAGAGCCTCTACCGCCGTTACTAGATTGGTTTTGACATCGAGTTGGGGTTGATAGTGCAGTTCGAGTTCTTCGCGAGCGATCGCTTGACGTAATTTATTTTCCAGCATCAACCGTTCGGACGCCTGCGCATTCATCGCTGACGTGTAAATGCGATAGGTATTCCGACCTTGTTCTTTAGCTTGAAAGAGAGCAGTATCCGCATTCTTTAACAAGGCTTGAGGTGTCGTACCGTGGAGCGGAAAAATAGCAGCCCCGACACTGCACGTAATGTGCAGTTCGTGACTGGCGTAGCTGAAAGGAGGCACGAAGGCCGCGATCGCTCGTTCCGCCAAGTCAACGATTTGATCGGTACTGGTGACATCGGGCACGAGGATGGTGAACTCATCCCCCCCCCAGCGGGCGAGCTTATCGTCTTTGCCCACGCATTGCCGCAAGCGTTGGGCCATGTCTTGGAGCAGCTCGTCCCCAACAATATGCCCCAAAGAATCGTTAATGGTTTTGAAGCGATCTAAATCGAGAAATAGCAGCCCCACTTGTGCTTGTAAGCGTTTGGCCCGACCGATTTCGCTTGTCAGCCACGTATTGAAAATCGTTCGATTGGGCAGCTCGGTCAAAGTATCTTGATACAACATGGCCTCGAACATGGCCTGGTCGTCTTTGCGACCCGTAATGTCTTCCATGCGACCTTCATAGGCCACGAGCTGGCCATTCGCATCAAAAATAGGCTGCAAGTTTTCTGCGATCCAGGCAATTGTGCCATCGCGCTTATACACTTGAGCTTCTTGCCGCGTAATGCTGCCTTCGTCAGCCAGACGCTGCCATAACTGGCTGTAAAAACTGGCATCGACATAGAACTGACTGCCGATATCAGTAATTGAGGCCAAGAGTTCGTCAGGCGAGTCATAACCCAAAATTGCCGCCATTTTGGGATTTACAATCTCGAAAGATCCCGAGCGATCGGTACGATAAATCCCCTCATTGGCGCGTTCGAAAATACTGCGATACTGTCGTTCGGCCTCCCGTAAAGCAGCCTCAGAATGCATGCGTCGCAAGATAAACCCAATTTGAGCGCAGATAGTACTGACAAATTCCAGCAGCTGGCGATCGCGCTGACACTGTCCAGCCTGGAAAAAACACAGGACAGCTAAAATGCGATCTCCAGCCAGAATGGGAATGCCAAAACCCGACCCCAGTCCGACAGCAAGGGCCGCTTGAGAGCGCAGGAATAGAGCATCAGGATTGGCTACGATGTCGGCAATCCATTCGGGGCGTTTTGTCGTGTAGGTGCGACCTGGCAAGCCAATGCCAATCGGCATCTGTATGGACTGACTGGGAACGACAAATGCCTGCAGGGAAGGTTCGGGCGCATGCCAAGCAGCGGCAAGGGCATGCAGAGTCGTACCATTTTCATCGGGCAACCAAACCTCACCACAAGCCCAACCAAGCGTCTCGCAGAGGCGACGCACCGCGAGCGCTAAGGCTGGCTCGAAGTCTTCGGCGTCTTCTACTGCCTGAGTGATACTGCGCAACAATGTCATGCGACGCTCAAAATCTTGGCGTTCGGTGACATCCGTCATCGTTCCCAGAATGCCAACAATCTGTCCGCGCTCGTCCCGCACGGGTGTTTTGACGATCGACATCCAAACCTTGCGATTCCAAGCAGCAATATAAATCTGGGCGAGATCGGAGACAGGCTCACCTGATTGAATTGCCATACGGTCTGACGCGCGGGCAGTGGCGACCTCGGCTTCAGTCAGCAGTAAGTCGGAATCGGTCTTACCGACAAGGTCTTCCGAACGAGTCAAACCCACCATTTCAGCCCAAGCTTGATTGCATCCTAGGTAGACGGACTGACAATCTTTCCAAAAAATCATGCTGGGAATACTATCCAGCACCAACCGCAACACGCGGCGATCGTCGTAAGTATCGAGCGCACTGTCAAAGTTCCCTGCACCGGTAGGTTGCATTTCACGCGCAGCCCACAGCACAGTATCGGCTTCATCAGGTACCAATACGACATCAAAATGCCACTGGCGATCGCCTACATGCCACTCGTGCTGAAAGCCTTGTGGCTGTTTCCGATGGATAACCTGGCGAATGAGATCGAGTGGATCGAGGGAACCGCGGCTCATCCATGCCGTTGCAATGGACGTACCGACAACGGCTGCAAACACATCTGAATGCTGAAGCATTCTTGTTGGCAACATGTCGAGACATCGACCGGAACTGTCGACAACCAGCAGTAGCGCGTGGGTCTGAGCGAGTACGTCACGTACCATCGTTTTTGAACTGCTCGCACCGTTGTCGCTACTCATAAAAATTACATCCTCAAACAAAAAATCGGTCGGCAGGAAAGATTAATGTGCTCGAACTCGACAAGTATCTTCGATGGATATTGACGCAAGTAGTCAGGCAAAAGGCTCTAGGTTCGATTGGAGAGAAGAGGGCTTTCACAGCAATCGTTCGCGTTGGCTCGTAATGCCAGTAGCGAAAGCTCCTACATCCTACCAAGTTCACTTGCTGCTAGAACGTCAATCACAGGCAATGAAAGAAGCCAACAACGGTCACAGGGAACGGGTATTCTGAGGTAGAAGCTATCAAAGTGGAATCAAAAAACCGATTGAAGTCCGAAACCATTTCATGGTGATGATGACGCATCACAGACGGATGTAATAAACAAAGACAGAACCCTGCAGGACTGGTATCTACTAAAATGAGGTGCTTTTCTACCAAGCATTTTAGTGACCATTAGTTTTCCCCAACCCCTGCTCAACAATGTCACGAGCACCGCGATTGCTTACATTAACTTCTGAGTCGCTGAGCATGTCCGTAGTCTTTCCAGTTCAATTTGTTCGTTGGGGCCGGAGCGCCGCGGGGTGGCTGCTCCGATTCAGCATCATTCTGACTATCGGAGGTTGGATATGGAGCGCTCATATGGTTAATAAAGCTTCTGCATCGACGGCCTTACCCACAACAACAGCGATCGAAATTTTGGAGTTTCGCATTCCTGTCGAACGTCAGGCTGAATTTATCAAGCGCGATGAAAAAATTTGGGGGGCGGCGTTGAAACAGCAGCCAGGATTTCTCTATCGGCAGGTGTGGTCGGCACCGAATGCTCCTGATCTTGTCAAGATTGCAATTTACTGGGCCAGTCGGGAGCAATGGAAAGCTTTTCCTACCGATCTCCAAGCAGAGCTAGATCGCCAAATGCAACCCTTCGACAGCGCTCTGGTCAATGTAGAAGAATACGCACTCCATCCTCTGGCCTCAAGCACGATAACATCAGAAACGAAATCTTCTTAGCTGAGACATCTACTCCTCTGTCTCGTGCTGCCACTTGATCTGAAAATCGTCCGATACTCCTTACTCAAGAACTTGTCACTCAGCTAATCTCTCGTAAAGGCAGTTCTAATCGAGACGGACATTCAACAGAATGAAAGACGGTTTGAACCGCAGTCTGAAAATCACTGAATCGAACGCTTGCAGGCCATCGATCGGTATTGGGATTGCGATCGATCCAAGGAAATGCACCGCTTGAAATCGCTACCTGCAGACACGTGCCCGCATATACAAGCCGACAGGTGGGCCGCAAGACAATATCGTATTCGATAATCTCGTCAGGTATGACGGGAATGGGTTGCGTGAATGAGTTCCGAAACCGCGCTCGCAATACCCCTGCTGTCAGCAGTAACGATTGCCCATTAGGATCCACCTGCATGAGTTTGACGACCCAGTCGGTATCAACTGCGGTGGTAGCAGCGAAGAGATGAAAGGTGGGGCTACCAGCGATCGCCCAGTCTTGCTTCAGTGGTGCGGAGGTGTATAACAGCAAATCGGGTCGTCGATGTACGGCACGTTGATCGTAGGGGCCGTAGGGCGTGGCGGGAGTAGCAATCCGCGGGTCGTAAACATAAGTGTCAAACGCGAAACTCTCAGCAATCTGGGTCGCACTTGCCTGAGTTCTACTTATTACAGTTTCATTGGCTGCCTCTGCTGGCTGCAGGTCGAGTCGACCACAACTGTCAGGGCCACAGGCCAGACCGTCACTACTCAGCCATAGCGATTGCATTTGAATGGCAGGTGGCCAATCAGGCAAGTCGAGCCAGCGATTGCTACCCATCTCAAATGCCTGCACTGGAGCTTCTGTATCGATACCATTGGGCTTGTCCTTGAGCCAGCAGTCGAACCAACGAATCTGAAGGCGATCGATGTTTGGAGCCGCCTCAGGGCCAAAATCTACATCACCTACTTGCCGCGACCAAGGAATGTGCTGCCAAGGCCCGATAACCAGTTTTTGCAGCTGCGACGATTTCGAACAGCAGTATCGGTAAGCATGCAGGGTCGCCACTAAAAACGGATCGGCCCACCCAGAAACATGCAGTGCTGGGAAATCAAATGTATCGAGGCGATCGAGCTGAGTCTGCGGTGCCAGGGTGTGATGATAGTCTGCATCAGAAGTCGTAGCGGTCACCCAGTCGAAATAAAATTGACCAACAGGCTGGTTTTGCAGCAACTCCAACTCTTGCAGAGGAGTGAAATGCAGCCATTGCTGAATCTGGAATCGCGCTCGCCCTAGCTCTGTTGCCTGCGGTTCGAGCTGTTGGAATTGGGCGCTATCCTGAGCGAGCTGTATGGCCCACGGCAGAACGAAATCCAGCGCTAACGCGCCCCCCCAGTAGTACCACCCGTCGTAGAATTGCACCCCCGCCATGGCCGGACAGAGAGCCGTTAGTCCCGTTTCAGTTTTAGGCCATGCTGCTGCTTGGAACTGTGTCACGCCTTGATAGGAAAATCCATACATCCCGACTTTCCCGCTGCTGCCCGGCAAATCGCGACACCACTGCACGGTATCAATCCCGTCTTCTACTTCGTGCCGAAATGGCTCGAAGACACCTTGAGAACGCCCACAACCTCGCACTTCCTGAATGACCACGATGTACCCCTGCGCGGCATACCAACTGGGATGTGCATAAACCACCGTCGAGGCGATTTCACGCCCGTAAGGCAGCCGCATCAGCAGTACGGGTAACGGGCGATCGCACTGGCGCGGGCGATAGATATCGGCATAGAGCACGATCCCGTCACGCATAGGTACGGACTGAAGGCGATCGACGTCAATCGGGTGATGGAAGGCGGCCATGCTGGAGATGGGCACGAGTACATTGGCTTTCATTGTCTGTCGAATCGTCGTTCGGCGAATAGCTGTACAGCTAAATGTTTGCGGAATTAGGGACAGTCCAGTAGTGGGTCGAACGCGTGTTCGACCCTGAAGCGGGAGGCAATCGCAACTGTTGCAGACGAATGTTACAGTTTGCCTAGAAGATGCCCGCGTATTGAACTGACGCGGACGGCTGGCTCAGCAGCATTTGCAACCGGACATTTTCAGCGAACGCAATTTCGTCGAAAGTGACACTATATCTACGTGTTGGTGCGGCACCGAAAATCTTCAATTTCTCTAAAATAGGGCCAGGCCTTGCGGTATCATGTGCTAGAGAAAAGCGGCGTTCAAACAAGCGAGGGAAAGGGGCTGTGGTCAAGATAGCTATCAATGGATTTGGGCGCATTGGTCGAAATGTCGTGCGCTGTTTGCACGGGCGCAAAAACTCCAAGCTCGAACTCGTTGCCATCAACGATACTGGCGATGCCAAAACGAGCGCGCATTTGCTCAAATATGACTCCATCCTCGGTATGTTTGAGGGTGCTGACATTAAAGCCGAAAATAACGCGATTTATCTCGACGGCAAGCGCATCACCGTAGTTAGCGATCGCAATCCTAATAACTTGCCTTGGAAAGCCCTGGACATCGACCTAATCATCGAAGCTACAGGGGTTTTTCGCGACTATCCAGGGTGCTCTCGCCACATTGAGGCTGGAGCTAAAAAGGTCATGATTACAGCACCTGGCAAAGGTAGTGATGTCGCTACCTTTGTTTATGGTGTTAATCAGGACTCCTACGATCCGGTACGCCATAACGTGGTCAGTAATGCTAGCTGCACCACGAACTGCTTGTCTCCCGTACTGAAAGTCATTTTGGAGAAGTTCGGCATCAAGCGCGCTACGATGACCACGACCCACAGCTACACTGGCGATCAGCGTTTGCTAGATGCCAGTCACCGCGACTTACGTCGCGCCCGTGCTGCTGCCATGAGCATCGTTCCTACTACAACAGGGGCAGCTAAAGCGGTCGCCCTCGTGTTACCGGCATTACAAGGCAAGCTCAGCGGCATGGCCGTGCGCGTTCCCACACCCAATGTTTCGATGGTCGACTTGGTCGTTCAAACCGAACGCAACGTCATTGCTGAGGAAGTCAACTCTGCCTTTAAAGAGGCATCCGAAAATGGATTGCGCGGTATTTTAGGGTATTCCGAACTGCCGCTAGTTTCTATCGACTACCGCGGCAGCGATTGCTCCTCCATCGTGGACGCGCAGCTGACCAATGTTCTGGATGGCGATCTGCTGAAGGTAATGGCTTGGTACGACAACGAGTGGGGCTACTCTCAGCGCGTGGTTGATTTGGCCGAACACATGGCTTCTAAGTGGGTTGGCTAACGCACTCGCTCCATGACTTGAGAGTTTGCTAGGCTACAGCAGCAGTTGAGTTTATCTCACTGCTGCTTTTTACTGCTGCTTTGTTGTATTGAGGAACGAGATATCGTGCTGGCCCTGTTGGATGCTGTGTACGGAATGTGGTTTTCGCCCGAGCTTGCATTGCGAACCTTAAAAGGGCGACCTTTAGTGTGGCAAGCAGGTCTGGTGGTGGCGATCCTCAATGCGGCTGACTGGGGACGCCGTTACGGGGTCAACGGGGCGGGACTCATCTTAGGAGCGCTTCTAGGGCTGATGGGCTGGCTCGTGCTGGTGAGCCTGCTGCGCCTACTGGCCTTTGCCCTGGGGCGCGATCCCCAATTGAATGAGCTGTTAGTGCTGACGGCCTTTGGTGGGTTGCCTTGGCTATTCGTCGCTCCAGCTCAAAATTTAGGTGGTGCTGCTGGAACGCTATTGAGCTTGCTAGCCTTGGCTTGGTTTGCCGTTTTGGAAGTCAAAGCTACGGCCATCGCCCTCGATTTGCCATGGTGGCGAACTATTTGGCTGATTCCACTTGCGTTTCTGGCTGGATTTCTCGCTATTGCCTGGACTACTAGTTTTATCAGCGTGTTGGCGTCTCTGAATTAAATTCGTCAGAATCGTTTGATGAAAGCATACCCGCATCACCAAGAGGCCGGATCTTAAGTTCTTCCAGGCCGACCTGTAATTCGCGAGACAGCGTAGTCAGCTTAGTCAGTTTATCCGTAACGTCGAGTACGGGTTCTGCTCGGTCGAGGTCAGTACTAGTTGCCAGCGTCATCACGGTTCGACTGGCGACATTGGCTGCTTGGACTTGGCTGAGTGCGACGGCGATCGCGTCAGCCATTAAGGTTTGTAAGCGCTGATTGGCATCGCTGACGCGCTCGAAGTCTTGCCTGAGCTCGGTCATGAGATTCGTACCACTGGCGAGTTGTTGCGTGCTATTGGCTACGACGGTGCTGGCTTTACGAGCTTCGGCTTGCAAATTGGCAAGTAACGTTTCCAATTCAGCGGCAGAAGATACTAAACGGCGCGTGGTCGAACTCACCTGCTGGGCCAAGGTCAAGCGCTCGGTTTGTAAATCGCCTTCGGGTAACGTCTGTGCTTGAGCTTCGAGGGCGTAGAGCTCCATTTGTTCGACGAAATGCAGCATCTGCTGAATAGCGGTAGCAATGGTTGTAGCGTAGCCGTCGAGAACGTCAATCTGTTGACTGGATGCAGCAGACATGTCGCCAGCCATGTCAAATGTCGCGCTTACTAGTTCGATCGCGTCGCGACTGGTGTCGAGAGCTTGATTGACGCGGTAGCGTTGTCGTTCCGCACTCTGCATCGTTGTCGCAATGGTCTGAGTGGAGGTCACGAGAGTTTGCAGCTGTTCAGAGGCCATACTGACAGTCTGGTCGAGGGCGGGAGCAACCTGGCGCTCTGAGGCAATCACTTCACGACTCGCACGCACCAATTCCAACACTTGGCGCTGAAGCTCCTCAATGTGTTGGGAACGCTCCTGCAGCTGAGCGTAACTGGGCATGTTGCTAGCTCCAAATACGATCGAGCACTGTTGTTGCAGCGTTTCGGCTCGTTCGCTGGCGCGGTCAGCTCGTTCGAGAGCAGCCAGACGATCTCGTTCGTTCGTCTGGAAGCATCGAGCTGTGTCGAGCGCATTCCCGGTTCGTGCCGCTAAGAGACGTGCGACGTCGAGATCCGTTGACGACCACACCCGGTCGACCGAGTGTTGACGGGAGAAAAACACTCCCAACAGCTTTCCTTGCTGAAGAATGGGCACGGTCAGATAGGCACTTGCGCGAGCTGACAGCGATTCCAATAGCTCGCCAGCTTCAGTATCAACATTGCCCGAACGCCAAGCATCTAATGTGGCCGCAGCGAACTGCTGCTCTGTCAGCGTAGCCGCGTCGAGGTCGATATCCCCAGCCCGGCCCACTACGCAACCCGTACCCGCTTCATCAATCGCGATCGCTGTCACGTCATCCACGTCCAAAGCCTGACGCAATATCGCAGCAGCCCGCTGAAAAACCTCAAGCTCGTCACGCAGGCCGGACAACGGTTCGGTCAGTTGGTCTAACGTCAGAAACCGAGATGAAGAGCATTCCACTGTCTGAAGGCGCTCGGCAAAACTCAGGGCCAGTCCCACCCGAGCGGTGATTTGAGCCATCAATTCAATCTCTGACGACAGCCACTGCCTCGGAGCGTCGCATTGGTGCGCAATCAGCAATCCAAACAGACGATCTCCCTGCATCAACGGTCCAATAAGATTAGCCTTAACCGCAAACCGTTCTAGCAACCCAATGTGGCAATCGGTCAGACCGGCATTGTGAATGTCGTGGATGGCGAGAATCCGCCCTTGCTTATAGCGCTCGGCAAAGCTCTGGCTAAAGCAAGGATCGTGAATAGTTGCCTGTAGCGTTTTGGGATAAATCGAAGCCACCGATTCAGCAACAAATGTACCTTCACCGGATGCATCAAACCGAAACACGGCTACTCGATCTGCTTCCAGAAGCTTGCGAACGATTCCCACCGTTGCATCAAAGATTTCATCGACCGCGTTAGCTTGCCGCAAACTTGCTTCGAGGGCAGAGATGGCGGCAACTTGTTCGGCCCGTACCTCCCGTTGCCACACTAATTCAGGTAACTGCGTCGCTATGTAGCTGGCGTCAGCTTGAAACTGCAACATGTCGTCGCTTGTACTCGACATGCTTTCTAGTTGCAAGCGCTTCGCTGTACCGCGCGTCGTGGCTGCTACGCTTGCAACCGTGGCAAGATGCCTCCAGGTTAATGCGGCTGCTGTACTACCAGCGGCGATCGCCATCGCTCCCGTCCCCAAGGACAAGCCTTCTAGCCAACGACGCTGTTGCGCTAGGGTGCGGACCAGCGCAGCCTGGGTAGCAGGCGCTTCTCGGTCAGCCCCATTTAACCATTGGGGCAGGATACTGCGCCCCATGCCGTATAGCGACGCTCCAATCGCCAAAACGGGGAGCGTCCCCAGAGCAAAAGCAGATAAAGTCGATCGCCAACGCCAACTCAAACCACCAGCAGGGTAGGAAGAGGAAGGCTCGGAAACGCCAGAAAATGCTCGCGCGGGAGTGGCAGCCATCCCGGTAGACTCTGTCTCTCGATCGGGGGCATCCAAATCGAAACCCACATCATCTTCAGATGACTGGCCAGGCGGGAATGGGGTCGGGGGTCGCTGAGTCACGGCAATGGTCTCAAAAGGGCAAGTGACGTGAAAAGATAGCTGCTGATAGATGATGACGTAGTCACCCAAGTATCAATAAGTAAAGTAAACGCATGCGAATTTTTACGGAAAGATAGATGTAGCACAAATTTTATCAACAATGCTGCCTACTGCTGATGACAAAGGCTGCCATCGCTTCTCCGTCAAAACCTATAGACGAACGCGCTACCGGATGCGAACGAAACCAGCTTCCTCGACGAGATCCTGGCCGCGCTCGGAGAGGACGAACTCGGCAAACGCTTCCCCAGCACTCGCCTCAAGCCACTGAGTATTCAGAGAGCGCGGTGCAGCGGTTACCACGTACAGGTAACGAGTCAGGGGATATTGACCCGACCGAAAGACCTCTACGTCTAAGCGATCGCGTTGTTCGGGACAGCGTTCTGGATCGACAGCGGGCCGAATAGCGGGATGAATAGGCATATCCGATTCGCGACCGATCGAAAGGGCTTTTACACCGCATTGAGGAATGACTGCAGGCGCTGATGCGTAATAAATTCCTCCAGGCAGACCTTGGAGTTTGCGCAAGGCTTGCGTTGTCGTCGGCACGAATTGCACGTTGGTACCGAAGCGTCGATCTCCAAGCACTTCCTCAGTAAAAAAACTCACTGTTCCTCCAGTATCAGCCGGCCGAGATAATGGCTCTATGGGGAGATTAGGCCCTCCCACCTGCTGCCAGTTGCGGATGCGGTTGCTGTAAATATCCCGCAGTTGCTCGAGAGTGAGCGCCTCAATTTCGAGCTCGGGCCGGACGACGACAGCAATCCCGTCAATGGCTACAGGGATTTGTTCCAACCGCAGATTGCGCTGACTAGCTAATTCGTATTCGCTGTCCTCTAAAGGATGAGATGTTTGCGCAAAGGTTAACCGACCGTCGAGCAACATGCGCACTCCCATCCGCGACCCAGGCGGACCGCTAAGAGGATTGATATATCGCAACTGAAAACTGGGACGTTCTCGGGCAAAAACGGACTCAAGCCGGGGGCGTAATGGCGCCCATGCAGTGCTCCCACCATAGCTGAATAGCCCAGTAATGGCAGCAAGCTCGACATTGCGGAGCTCTGCTCCAATATCTGCACTAGCAACGCGAATATCTGAAAGCCGGACCAACTGCCACGCACTCCATCCCATCGTCCCCACAGCCCATAATGCCGGTAGTGCGATCGCCAAACTCCATCTCATTCGTTGCAGTAATGCCATTATCCGTAGAAATGCAGTATTTAGAAAAAATTATACAACATTTCGCTCTTTGTTCGCAAATATACTACATAAAGAAGTTCTCGGCTTGATTCAAGCGAGGGACTTTACAGCAGTTAAGCCGAGATTACCCGGGTTTATTGACAAAAGCTAGCCTGCGTATGCAGGTTCGAGTCCCGGTTTCCACTTAATATTGCAGCCAATACTGGGTTTTTGGGAAGGGGCGACCGTAAGATTGGCTAGAGTAGCGTCGATCGCGGCTCGGAGGTCAGCCCCCGTAACCGGAATGCCATTGCTGGGACGACTATCATCGAGTTGACCTCTGTAGACGAGTTGGCGATCGAGATCGAACAAGAAAAAGTCGGGTGTGCAGGCTGCCGTATACGCTTTGGCCACGTCCTGAGTGGAGTCATAGCAAACAGGAAACAAAAAACCTCGTTCGAGTGCCATGGCTTTCAAGTGTTCTGGGCTGTCTGAAGGATGTGTCGTAATGTCGTTGGCACTAACAAATACAATGCCCAAACTTCGGTCGGCATAGTCGCGACTTAGCTGAGCCAGTTCGGACTGCACGTGTTTAACAAACGGACAATGTTGGCAGCCGAAGATGACCAGAAGTGCCTGACGCTCGGCGAAGGTAGCGAGAGAGATCGCTTTCCCAGAAACTACGTCCTCAAGCTGGAAATCTGGAGCAGGGGTGCCCAGCGGCAGCATCGTTGATGGAGTTAGAGCCATAGCGAACCTTTCGAAGTTGAATGCGTTTTTTGGTAACTGAGTCCGATGTGCAAACCGGTGCTAGCGTCTCCAGGCGTTTGAGTTCGTTCTTTACTGAGGCCAGGCGCATTGTAGCTTGAGAGGTCGAAGCGCGCGCTGCGCAGTTTTAATAGCCGGTTCGAAAAGAGAGATTTGCGCGCAATCTGCAATATCACTTATTGTTCTAGGAAATTTTTTAGGCTGTCACTCTCGCAATCGGTAAGTTTTACCTGATATGTCAACTACTTAACTCCAGGCTGAGCCGAGGCCTGGTGATGTATTGCTCTTGACCTTTTGGTTTGGACGTGAAAACACTGCCTGCGAAAGGGGGCTGGATAACTAAAGCGTCTTAAGCCGCTTGAAAACCTCTATGGATATTCCGAGCAATTATCAAAATGACTTATCTGCCGAGCTGCATCTTTATCTGCAGAATTGTCTGCGCAGTGTAGTGGCCGAACCGCTAAGCGAGTGCGGATATCCGCCTGAGGTTACGAAATGTAACGTGCATACTGAGAGCGGGGGCAAGCAGCTCAAAACCTACTTCCGCATCCCGATAAGCGTATGATTCCAATAAACGCTTTGCTTGCAAGCCTGCACCCACCTACATACCGTTCTTATCGCTGCATGGGCGATCGCTATTATGGGCATTCAAGATAAACCGCGCGCGCCGCGCAACCGACGCATCGGCAACCTGCTGTTTTTGCTGGCAGGAGTTTTTTTCCTGATTAATACATTACTACCCAGTCTGCTGGGACCATCCATTCCCCGAGTTCCCTACAGTTACTTCATCGACAAGGTCGAAGACGGCGACGTAGCCCGCGTACAGGTGGGTCAGAATGACATCCGCTTCCAGATAAATTCTGCTGAAGGGGAAAAAGCTCCATCCATTTACAGCACCACGCCCATTTTCGACTTAGAGCTGCCGAAGCGATTGGAAGAAAAAGGAGTTGAATTTGCCGCCGCACCTCCTCCTAAAAACCGCTGGATTTCTAGTCTGTTAAGTTGGGTCATTCCGCCTCTGATTTTCGTTGCCATCTGGCAGTTTTTCCTCGGTGGTGGCATTGGCGGCGGGCTGGGCGGACGGACGGCACTGTCCATCAACAAAAGCAAAGCTCGCGTTTACGTTGAAGACGAAGCGACTAAGGTGACATTTGCTAATGTGGCTGGCGTTGAAGAAGCTAAGACAGAGCTGCAAGAAATTGTCGAATTTCTCAAAACGCCTGAGCGATTCACCCAGTTAGGTGCCCGCATTCCCAAGGGCGTACTGTTGGTCGGTCCTCCCGGTACGGGAAAAACCTTGATGGCGAAAGCCGTAGCGGGGGAAGCAGGCGTTCCCTTTTTCAGTATTTCTGGTTCCGAATTTGTCGAACTGTTTGTCGGGGCTGGGGCCGCGCGGGTGCGCGATTTGTTCGAACAAGCTAAGAAAAAAGCGCCTTGCATTATCTTCATCGACGAGTTAGACGCTATTGGTAAATCGCGTGCCTCGGGTGGTTTCATCGGAGGCAATGACGAACGCGAGCAAACCTTGAATCAGCTCCTCACCGAGATGGACGGGTTTGCAGCTGGTGATGCCACGGTCATCGTTTTAGCTGCGACGAACCGACCCGAAAGCCTCGATCCAGCATTGTTGCGTCCAGGCCGTTTCGACCGCCAAGTGTTAGTCGATCGTCCCGATAAGGCCGGTCGTCGGGAGATCTTGCAAATTTACGCTCGCAACGTCGCGCTAGACAGTGCTGTGGATCTAGAAGCAATTGCCACGCGCACGCCTGGATTTGCCGGAGCTGATCTGTCTAATCTGGTCAACGAAGCTGCCTTGTTAGCGGCCAGGGCTCGTCGCACTCAAGTTACTCAAGCAGACTTCAATGAAGCGATCGAACGCGTCGTTGCTGGTCTCGAAAAGAAAAGTCGCGTCCTCAACGAGACTGAAAAGAAAATCGTTGCCTACCACGAAGTCGGTCACGCACTGGTCGGCGCACTCATGCCAGGAGGCAGCAAAGTCTCGAAGATTTCGATCGTGCCTCGCGGCATGGCTGCCTTGGGCTATACCCTACAGATGCCCACCGAAGATCGCTTTTTGTTGAATGAAGATGAATTGCGCGGTCAAATTGCCACGCTGCTGGGCGGTCGCTCTGCCGAAGAAATTATTTTTGGCAACGTGACAACCGGAGCAGCCAATGACCTGCAAAGGGCTACCGACCTAGCCGAGCAAATGGTCACATCGTACGGCATGAGTGCTGTTTTGGGACCGCTCGCTTACAAGCAAAGTCAACAAAACACGTTCTTAGGAGACAGCGGCAATCCTCGGCGTATGGTCAGCGACCAAACAGCTCTGGAAATCGATCGCGAAGTCAAAGATATTGTCGAATCTTCTCACCAGCAGGCATTGGCGATTTTGAACGCAAATCGCGAACTGTTGGAAACCATTGCCCAACAAATTCTCGAAACCGAAGTGATTGAGGGTGACACCTTGCAGGAGCTACTCGCACAAGTTCATACTCCTGAGGAATCCACGCCAACTCGTGCCCCTGTGGCAGTGTAACCTGTCACGCTTATTGTCTTAAATCGCGCTCTTTACCCAGCGTTTGTACTTATCCCAGCCCCTCCTTGCCTACAGGGAGGGGTTTCCGCCTCATCAAGTCCGATTCGCTGCCGACTAAACCTAATGTTTGCGATTTATAGCTCTTGATTTTTTAGTTTGGATTTGAAAGCACTGACGAAGACTGGGTTCCGGATAGTTAAAACGTCTTAAGAGCGTTTTCGCCTGACGTGAGGTACATCTTGTGTAATTCCTCTTGACTGCACAAAGGCTAGGAGGCCAGGCCATACCTCAAAAATCCAGAAAACGCTCTAAACAGCCTGATGGCTGCCGTACATCACAGCTCAGACGGTGTTCAAATTAACTTCAATCTGGTTAACTGGGCAATATTACATGGAACACCCCGGTTTGAATAGAGGGGTTTCGACTCGATCGGGGCTTAGATTCGCTGAGATGCCTTTAGTGGCTTAACTAGTTGCTGGCTCTCGGATCGCTCGCTTGCTGGAGTACGATCTTACCGATCCAACCAAGCCTTACATTCTGTTTACGGTGTTGGGGTCGGAGTTAGTTCGAACCTGAGTGAGCGATCGCCCGTCCATTCATCTTCTCTCTCAACCCACACCCCAAGAGGTGCATAATTCATGAATTTGGTTCTATTAGCCGGCATGCCTCGTAGTGGAACCACCGCAGTAGGTAGAATGCTGGCGTTAGCGAAAGGGGCTCGCTGTTTGCACGAACCGTTTAACTATCACGTTGGCCTCAAACAGATCGAGCGCTACTTCGAAATTCCTGGCACCAAATCATTCTCCACCGCACAGCTCGATGAAATTCTCAACAACGTTGAGGCTCTAAATCTACAGTTCAAGCGCGGACTATTTCCCGAAGAAAAAGGTTGGCGACTTTGGCTCAAGTCTGTTGCTGGAGGGAGAGCTGTAAACTCTTATCGAGCCTGCCGATTCGACCCCACTTTGAAAACCATCATCATTAAAGATCCGCTAGCTTGCTTCACTGCAGACCACCTGGCCCGAAAAAGAGGGATTGAAGTTCTCGTGATGATTAGAAATCCTTGGGCAGTTGCAGGTAGCTTTAAACGAATGGACTGGGCATTTGACATCCCTGATATTGTGGCGCGCTTGCAAGAGATTGGCCTCGACTACTCCGCACTACTGCCCAACTTATCCGACCCTGAGAGTCATCCATCCGTCAGCAATGCTGCCGTGTTGTGGAACATTCTTTATGCAACTTTTCGACAGTGGCAACAACATTCCGAGCGCATTCATTTATTTAACTTAGAAGATATCGTGACCGATCCGATCGCGACCTACACTCAAATGTATCGTCTAGCTGGATTAGAACTCGATTCCCACGTAGTCAGTCAAGTCGAACGCGAGTACGGTCGCAAATCAGAACGCACCCAACCTCGCGAAAAGCAAGCCCACGATCGCGATCGCAACTTGCAGTCCGTCAATCAGTATTGGACAACCTATCTAACTGAATCAGAAGTAGCTTTGGTCGAACGCATCAATCGAGATATTTGGGAAGACTGTTTGCAGACTCAGGCCGTAGCCTAGGCTCACGCGCACCTAGTCTGCCAGCACTTAATTCATGGCCGGAAACGGGAAAGCTGCCTAAATTTCGCTATTTGCATTGGTGCGCTTTCACCCTCGACCGCGATATGAACTGACTCCGGGAGTGGGAATCCAGACTCCTTGGGGAGGTTCTCCAGTTTGGTAAAATACGTCGATCGGAATCCCTCCGCGCGGATACCAGTACCCTCCAATTCTCAGCCAATGAGGCCGCAGCTCTCGCACGAGGCGAAGCGCAATATCCGTCGTACATTGCTCGTGAAAGGCACCGTGATTGCGAAACGCAGTCAAGTAAAACTTCAATGATTTACTTTCCACAATCCACTCATCAGGAACATAATCAATTTCCAAATGAGCAAAGTCAGGCTGACCTGTCACCGGACAAATTGACGTGAATTCCGGACAGGAAAATCTGATGCAGTACGACATCCCTCGGTTAGGAGTAGCCACCCGCTCCAAAATAGCTTCATTAGGAGAACTAGGTATTTCCGCTTGGCGCCCTAAATACTGTAAGGCTTCATTCATCTCAATGGCTCGACTCGCAAAGGCGAAGCTCTTTACATCATAGGCCCTTACGATCTGAGTCATAAAAGGACAGTCCTATTGCTGCAATAGAACTGCCCTTTATCCACTATTTACTTTTCGGTGACAGATGATTGGTCGATGCAAGATGCGTTCGACATTAATTGAGTTTATTCGTGTACTGTCTCAAACGCTCGGATAGTGTAGCGCGCTCAGCTATCATAGCGGTAATCTCCTCTTCTGCCTGAGCGTGCATTTTCTCTGCCATTGCTACGGTTTCAGGGTCATCAGAATCCATCATGAGCAGGGCTAGCTCCGAGATCATCATGGCATGGTCGATCATTTCATCCAAAATGGCTATGTCTGCAAAGCGCCCGCTGTCGCTCCTCTCCCGTGAAAGTGCAATCCGCTCTCGCAAACTTTGGGAAAGCTGAGCGTTAGCAATAGGAGCGATCGCGCCCGTCAGCAACACGGCAGCCATTAAGCCAAGACCGAGACGACGAGTGGAATTCAACAACATGTCTGATGTCCCTCATTTAACAAAGATTAACGCGGTTTTACATCGCACCAAACTTGCTTGCAACCAAGTTCAATTACATGGAGACGCAGCAGTTCGAGAGATGAAACTTAGTGGATTCAGTTACAACAGCGCAAAATCGCAACCGCAACTCACTCCAAATTTGCATAGCTTTTAACTACCAACAATGGCAATTCTCTGGCGAAAATTGGAAATTTTGTCGATCGCCTCTCAGCTTGACCCTTATGTCCCCCTAGCGCAGGGAGCCATGCTGAAGTTTGTATGGAAATTATCCCGATAGAACATGGAGATTTTTGCGATCTCGCCCCTCTTGATGGACGCAATGTGTTGCCCGCGGCATCCATCAGTAAAGTTAAACTCTGACAATAGGCAGCTCTGCTTTTGGCAGGTTCTGGCCTTGTTAGCTACGAATTCATTATCCTACCTGAAAATGGTCAAACCGAATCTAAAGCAATTCATGGAATCTTTTCACCCTCTGCAAACGGGACACCTCTATTAGACCTCTTGCACGAATAGCCAAGCCGGCCAGATCAGAGCAAAATGGAGTCTCGCTCCTCTGATTCTGACTGATGAGCTACTCTCGCCTTTAAAGTCTGACCCCAGCCACTTTTTGACGCCACTGCGGCCTCACCCCTAAATGTTCTATCAAAGGTGAAGGAGGAATTGGGTGGCTTGGGGGCAAGGATGAAAGAAACACTTAGACGACGGGATTAATGATGCCTTAAAAAAAGGTCAAGACTGAGCATATTAGGAATTAGTTTTCTCATTGCAGCTACTGCGCCTCATAAACTCAGAAAACGCTTAAGTATTCTGTCAACGTTTAGCGAACCTAAGTCATAGGGGCACCTCGATTAATTGACTATCTAAGCCAGATGCCAGATCATCAGATATCACTTACTGAGGCATAAAGTGAT
>JBCBVC010000019.1:0-40098 GCA_039817845.1 Cyanobacteria bacterium J06642_2 | reverse complement strand
GTGGTGTCACCATAGCGACTCATTGCAACCAATGACTCTAAGCACATCTACTCATTACAAAACTGGGATGCACTCCAGCTGCAATCCTCGAACAAACTCTTCCGAATGTAGCCCAGCTTGAAGATTTTTTGGTTAAATCCTCAGCGTTATGGAGAAGTTTAAAGATTGCAAAAAATTTGCAAGATAGCGATCGCGCGCCTGTCGTACTCGAGCAAATCTTAGCGATCGCAAACGAAACTGGAGATGAGGAATTTCAAAAGCGAATGGCAAAAGCTGTGTCAGATGTGTATGTCCGTCTCGGGGATAGCGATCGCGCCATAGCAATTCGCGAACAGCTTTAGTGCAGAGAGACAGAGGTTCATCGTAAACGTATGTAAAGTAATATGAGTTTGGCGGGAGCGGTTGAGCAAGCGAGTCTTTCATGCGACGCATTATTTTGATGACGGGTAAAGGTGGCGTGGGCAAAACGTCCATGGCTGCTGCTTCGGGCTGGCGGTGTGCCGAGCTGGGTTATAAGACCCTAGTTTTAAGTACCGATCCCGCACACTCACTGGCTGACAGCTTCGAGCAACCGTTGGGACACGACCCCATTGAAGTGCGTCCTAACCTTTGGGGAGCTGAATTAGACGCGCTCATCGAACTAGAACAGAACTGGGGTTCGGTAAAAAGCTACATCACCGACGTGCTGCAGGCGCGCGGCTTGGACGGCGTCCAGGCCGAAGAACTAGCCGTGCTGCCAGGGATGGACGAGATTTTTTCCCTGGTGCGGGTCAATCGTCATTACGACGAAGATGACTTTGACGTGCTGATTATTGACTCAGCTCCCACCGGAACGGCTCTGAGATTGCTGAGCTTGCCCGACGTATCCGGTTGGTATATGCGTAAGTTCTACAAACCGATGCAGGGCATGGCGATGGTGCTACGTCCCATCCTCGGCCCCGTCGTCAAGCAGTTCACTGGTATTCCCTCACCTTCCAATGAAGTGTTAGACGCTCCCTATGAGTTCTACGAAAAAATCGAGCGTTTGGAACGCATCCTCACCGACAACACCATCACCACCGTGCGGCTGGTAACGAACCCTGAAAAGATGGTGCTGAAAGAATCGCTGCGCGCCCACGCCTATCTAAGCCTGTACAACGTAGCCACGGATATGGTGATTGCTAATCGCATCCTCCCTGAAGAGGTGCAAGATCCTTATTTCGAGAAGTGGAAAGCTAAGCAAACTCTCTATCGCCAGGAAATTCGCGATAACTTTGCGCCACTGCCCGTGCATGAAGTACCGCTGTATTCGTCCGAGCTCGTGGGCTTTGAAGCATTGGCTCGGTTGAAAGAAACCCTGTGGAGCGATCGCGATCCTTCAGAAGTGCTCTACAAAGAAACCACGCTTTCGGTGGTGAACGACAACGGCGAATATCGGCTGGACTTGTATCTGCCAGGAATTGAGAAGCAGCAGGTCGAGCTGACTAAAACTGGCGACGAGCTGAATATTCGCATCGGCAATCATCGCCGTAATTTAGTATTGCCACAATCACTTGCTGCGCTCAGCCCAGCCGGGGCCAAGATGGAAGACGATCGCCTCAAAATCCGCTTTGCTGCTTAACTCCACAGGGCTCGGCCATGCCCATCTCTGCCCGATCGGTCAGCATCAGTCTGTGCGCCATTGTTTGTAATGAAGCCGAGACGCTGCCCCGTTGCTTGCACAGCGTCCGCGATTTTGTGGATGAACTGGTGGTGGTGGATACGGGTTCGACGGACGGCACCCCCGCAATTGCCCGCGATTGTGGAGCGCAGGTATTCGAGTTCGACTGGTGCGATGACTTTGCTGCTGCCCGTAATGCCAGCCTCAGTCATGCCAATGGCGACTGGATTCTGGTGCTAGATGCGGATGAAGCCTTCGTGCCAGCGATCGCTCCCACCCTAATTCAGTTGATGCAGCAGGACGACTGCCTCGCCATCAACGTGTTGCGGCAAGAGATTGGTGCTAGCCAGTCGCCATACTCGCTGGTTTCACGTCTCTTTCGCCGTCACCCCGATATTGCCTTTTCGCGTCCGTTTCACGAGTTGATTGATGATAGCGTTGAAGCTCTAATTGCGCGAGAACCCCACTGGCAGGCGATCGCGCTGGAAGACATCGCGATCGCTCACTACGGCTACGACGCTGACGCGATCGCCTGCCGCCAAAAACTCGACCGAGCTCGACGCGCGATGGAATCGTGCCTGAAGATCGACGCGGAAGATCCATATCTGTGCAGCAAGCTGGGCGGCTTGTACGTGCAAACCGGAGCGTACGATCGCGCGATCGCTCTCTTACAAAAGGGGCTCTCGCTCTCGCCTCTGGAAGCCGCCGTGGTCTACGAGCTGCACTTCCATCTGGGTCTGGCATACCGACAACAGCAGCAGTGGCAACTGGCTGACGAGCACTATCAAGCAGCGATCGCCCAGAATGTCCTCCCGACAACTAAACTGGGTGCTTACGTAAACTGGGGCTCGCTCCGCCTGGCTGGAGGGGATGCCGCAGGAGCGCGAGCTGCCTACGAGCAGGCGATCGACATTGCCCCCAACTTTGCGATCGCGCATTACAACCTAGGGATGGCATGTAAATCCCAAAAGTTGTGGACGCAAGCGATTTCGGCTTACGAACGCGCGCTCGCTCTCGACTCAAACTACGCTGCGGCTCATCAAAACTTGGGCGTGGTGTGGCTGAAATTGGGAGCTGTATCGCAAAGCTTGGCTGCATTTCGACTGGCGATCGCGCTGTACGAGCAGCAAGGATCGCCAGAGGGAGAGCGTCTGCGCCGCAATTTAGCTGAGATGGGGTTCTCTATATGAGCAGAGATATGCGAGCGGAGAGAATGTTATTTGTGACAAGATTGACTTCGGGATCCCGCATGGTACGATGTGCCTGGCTTAATTGCGAGTGAGCGATCTCATGGCCGCGAATGTATTGGTCATCGAAGACGAGCCTTTAATTCGTGAAACGGTTTCATTAGCCCTCGACGAGCAAGGATATTCCGTATTGCAGTCGGGAGACGGTCGTCAAGCTTTAGAAATGGTGCATCAAAATCAGGATTTGGATCTGGTCATATTGGATCTGATGCTTCCCAACCTCAATGGTCTCGATCTATGTCGCGTGTTGCGCAATGAAGGGAATCTCGTCCCAATCCTCATGCTCAGCGCTAAAGATACAGAAACCGATCGCGTGGTCGGTCTGGAATTGGGCGCAGATGACTATTTAACAAAGCCTTTCGGCATGCCCGAACTGATTGCGCGGTGTCGGGCCATTCTGCGGCGTCAGCAGCTCCAGCATCAGGTGTCTGAAACCACAGCGCTCAGTTTCGGCGATCTGTGGATGCATCCACTGGAATGTCGGGTGAAGGTGCGAGATGCAGAAGTAAACCTATCTCCGAAAGAATTTCGTTTGTTAGAGCTGTTCATGCGGCACCCGCGTCGGGTTTGGTCGCGCGAGCAGTTGCTCGATAAAGTGTGGGGGCCTGATTTCATCGGCGATAGTAAAACAGTAGACGTTCATATTCGCTGGCTGCGCGAAAAGCTCGAACGAGATCCCAGCAATCCTGAATTTCTCGTGACGGTGCGCGGTTTCGGCTATCGTTTGGGGTAATGAGTTGCCTTAACGTGTTCCCGGCGCTGGCTTGAGCGCAAACGTCGTCTCGATAAAATCTTTGAGCCCGGCCTGATAGGTCGGCAAAGAGTCGGCGTAGCCAGAATTATGACTGCCAGTGATTTTGAGAAACTGTTTGGGTGGTTTGGCGGCTTCGTGAAGGGCCAAGCCATGTGAGAACGGGATCACTTCGTCGTCGGGACTGTGAATAACGAGCACTGGAGAAGCAACATCTGCCAGGCGATCGCGGCTTTCGTACTTCGTTTTTAGCAACCAGTTTACGGGCACGAAGGGATACAGTTCGAGAGCGCGATCGCCCAAAGAGGTAAACGTAGACGCCAGGATCAGCGCTCCTGGTTGATAGCGTTGCGCCATGTAGGACGCGACTCCACCGCCCAAAGACTCGCCGTAGAGGACAATGTGCCGGGCCGCTATTCCGCGTGAATCGGTGAGATAGTTCCATACGGCGTCAGCATCGCGATACGTACCTTCTTCGCTGGGCTGACCTTCACTGCTGCCGTAACCCCGATAGTCAAACGTCAGAGTTGCTAATCCCAAACCGTGAAAAATCGCCAGATAGTCGAGGCGACTGCTGATATTACCGGCATTGCCATGACAAAACAGCATGACAATCTCGTTTTGGGGATCGCTGGCCGGGGCCGGTATGTACCAAGCCGTAATATCGACTCCGTCAGCAGTTTCAAGTGAAAGCTGTTCGTAGGGGAGATTGATATCTGCTGGCGTTGCCGCAATGACAGTTGAAGGACGAAAGATGAGCCGCGACTGCGCGACGTAAAGCAAAATCAACAGGGCTGCATAGCCAAGGGCGGGTAGCAGCACCAGCGACCCCAGCCCCAATTTCACGGCGGACATCACGCAATGCTCGTCTCAAAATCTTGACGCCACCATAACTTGTTCTCGCGACAGAAGTCTGTGGTGAAGCTTGCGATCGCAGCAGATAACTACTCTTCTGTTCTGACGTTACCGCGTAGGGATTTGGTTCGCGATCGCTTGGCTTTGCGCTCCAGGCGCTTAGCTTGAACACCGCGTGAAGGCTTTGTCGGTTTACGCGGTTTCGGAGTGGTGGCAACGCTCTGGATCAAATCCTGCAATCGTTTGAGGGCGTCTTGCTTGTTTTGATCTTGGGTACGATACTGCTGAGCCTTGATCACAATGACGCCATCTTTGGTAATGCGATTGTCGTCGAGTTCGAGCAAGCGGGCCTTGTAGATCGGGGAAAGACTGGAGGCGTTAATGTCGAACCGGAGATGAATCGCCGTTGCTACCTTGTTAACATTCTGCCCTCCGGCCCCCTGAGAGCGGACAGCGTTCAGCTCAATGTCGCTGATAGGAATGGCTATGCGGCGAGTGATGTTTGGCATAGTCAACCTCTAGGCAGTCAGCATGGCGAGCCAAAACGAGCGTGACGTTATCTTTTGACCGCGTGATGACAACACAAAAAATTCCTGCTCGTCCCTACGAGCCAGTAACTGAACCACCCGTGACAGCCTCTAGAACGAATTAAAGTGAAACCTAATTAAAACGAGCTATTGATCTATCTCGACAAGCGGGTGAGGCGATTCGAACGCCCGACCGTCTCGTTGGCAACGAGAAGCTCTACCACTGAGCTACACCCGCAAATGCGCTTTACCATGATGTCTAGTCCCTCATGGAATGTCAAGCACGATACGGTTCGTTTTCTCCTTGTGGGCGGACTTCCCTCCTCAGCGTATTTAATGCTCATCTAGACTGGATGAAAAGCACTTGTTCATTCAATTTCAATGGGCGTCACTCTTGGTAAACTTGCTCCCGACTTTACGCTTCCTGGCGATCGCGGCTCCATTACGCTCAGCGCTTATCGCGGCAAAACCAATGTTCTGCTGGCGTTTTATCCAGGTGACTTCACCCCTGTGTGCACCTCTGAGATGCAATGTTTTGCCCAGGACTGGAAAGAGTTTCGCGGTCTAGGCTGCGAAATTTTAGGTATTAGTGCCGATCCTATCGACAAACATCGGGAGTTTGCTCGCCAACTACGTCTGGAATTTCCGTTGCTGAGCGATCGCGATCGCCGCGTCAGTCGGCTGTACGGGGTGGATAGCGTACTGGGCACTCGACGCGCGTATTTTGCCGTGGATCGCGAAGGCGTGCTGCGCTATCAACATGTAGAGTTTTTACCTCTGTTTAAGCGCGATGATGCTGAGCTGCTTAGCGTCCTGCGCGGGCTCAAATGAGTTCAAACTCAGTAACGCGTGTTAAAAATTGCGCGAATGGGTAATCTCGCCATTGGGCTCGGTCTGTTACAAAGAGGGGGCTAGCTGCTCTCCTTTTCACCATCATGAAAGGCATTACTCGCTGTCTCGCCCTCGCCGCTATTGGCTGGAGCTGTTGGTTACCACTCGTGCGAGCCCAGTCCTATGTAGCGGGGGATATCAATGGCGATCGCTCCGTGACGGAGGCTGATGCCGACCGCTTAGAGGAGTATTTGGCGGGCGAGAGCCTTCTAACCGATGCGGAGATTGAAGCTGCTGACGTAGACGGTGATGGTTCGATCACGCGCTCGGATTACGACTCGATCCGCCGCAGTATTGGCGTGACAGCTGATGCGCCCAATTCGCGAGTTCAACTTGATTCCGCCTATTCGGGAGTGGCGATCGAGCGCACGACGGGGCGGCCTTTAGCTGATGTGGAAGTTGAGATTCCTGATGCAGGGATTTCCGTGCGGACGGACAGTCAGGGTCGATTTAAACTGCCCAAGGACGTGCCGGCGAATACGATCCTCACCGCCCGTTTAGAAGATTACAAGCCTTATTCCCGCACGACGCAAGAGCAGCAAGGCCCCTTACGGTTGGAACTCGACCGACTCAACCGACAGACGACGCTGATTTTAGAAAGCAATGTCGTACATTTGGGCGACGACTCATTTTCACCGCAATCAGCGAATGCTGGCGATTTTCGACTGCCGTCTCAAGGTAACGAACTCAATCGTAGCTTTACGCTGCAGCGCATTCCTGCCCGCGATCCCATGCTCAAGATCGGTTCTCTGATTGGTTTAGATACCCGCGAAGCTTACCGATTAGGGCAAAATTCTATTCCAGCATCGAATATGAGCCCGTTGGAAGTCATGCTGAACGGCGATCGCATTCAAACGGTCAATGCCAGCCGCGATAATATCGAAATCCCACTCAATCGCAATCTACTGCGGGTGGGCTCGAACACCGTCACGCTACGCACGGGCAAAACGGTTCACTCTCCGCTCAGTCGCTCTTCTAGCGTGCCAATTAGCATTCCTCTATTCGGAGGCAGCATCAGCATAGGCGTACCGGTTCAGTCTGGTAGCAGAGGCTCAATGGTGGATTACGACGATATTGAACTAGCCAATGTCCTGGTCGAGCTTCCGGACGAGTAAATGGCAGGGGTCAGCGTTTGAGCCTATGGGTAGCTTGATATGTGGAAATAGCGCGGGTGGGTGCAACTTTTTGACGCGGGTGAGATTGCGCGTCAATACTTAGAAGAAGATGTCGCGCGAGGTCGTGCCATGAAAGTCCACGTACTGTTTTTGCTGTCGGCAGTGAGTGCGCTCACTCTCGGGAACTGGGCCCTAGCCGCGCACAGCGATCTCGATCTGCCCATCCTCTTGACTCAAGTCCCTGACGCGCCTGAAGATATTGACGCTAACGGAGACAGTGAAAACAGCAGCAACATTGACGCGCTCTCAGGAGCAGCGGAAGTGATTGCCAACCCGAACCCGCCGTTGCCGCTGAGCGATCGCGAGAATGGCGCCTATGCCTATAACAGTCGCGGCATTGGATACGCCCAGCGGGACGAACTGTATCGAGCGATTTCGGACTACAGTACGGCGATCGCCTTTGATGCTGGATTTGCCGCTGCCTACGTCAACCGCGGCAACGCTTATCGCGACCTCAAAGATATCGACCGCGCCCTCGACGACTATACCGCTGCCATTCGCCTCGACCCCAGCGACAGTTGGGCCTATTTCAACCGAGCTCTGCTGTACGCTGAGCGGGACAACCTCACAAAAGCTCTGGAAAACTATACGTTAGCCGTGCGGGTCGATCCTGAAAACACGGAGGCACTGAACAACCGCGGCGTGATGAATCTCAAACTCGGTCGCATCGAAGAAGCGATCGCCGATTTTGATGCCGCCATCGAGGTCAATCCTCGCTTCATCAGAGCACTTAACAATCGCGGCGTCGCCCATCGTTGGAATGGCGAACTCGAACTCGCTTTAGCCGACCACGAAGCCGCCATCGAACTCGACCCCACGCGCGCGGATAGCTTCAACAATCGCGGCATTATCTACCGCCGCCGCGATCAACTGCGGCAAGCGATCGACGATTTCGGCACGGCAATTTCTCTTGACAAGACCTATGTCCCTGCCCACAGTAATCGCGGCAATGCCTACCACGCGCGTCGCGACTTCAAACAGGCGATCGCTGATTACGATCGCGCGCTCGAATTGGACGATAGCGATGTCATGACGGCTCTGGCTCGCGGCATTGCCTACGCCCAACTAGAAGACGCATCTAAAGCAGTGGCTGACTTTGATGCCGTGTTAAAGCGGCTGCAAGCTCAAGGCGAAGACTTCTTGCCTTTTTACACGTCTACTCGCGAACTCCAGGAAACTGTGAAAGCTCTGATTGAAACTGAAACTTGGTTTACCACCATTGATGAAGATGAAGGCAAGCGGCTGACGGTTGCTCTCGTGCAGCTATTACAGGCGAAGTTAGATTTGCCCGGTCAAGCGGCAGCTAATTCGCCATCCTAACTCGCTGCGCTCAAGCATCAGCTTGGCGGCCCATCTGGCACACAATGTCAAAATGTTCGGGTTCGACGGGTTGAATTGAAAGTCGCATCCCTCGCTTGATAACCAACATGCCCTCCAGATCGGCGTGCTGTTTGAGATCAGTGAGCGAGACCGGGTTGAGAAACTTCTCGACAAACTCCACGTCCACCATCATCCACACGGGATTGTCTGACGTGGACTTGGGATCGTAGTGAGGATCTTGAGGATTCCAAGCCGTGAAATCGGGGTAAGCCGCGCTAGTAACGCGCGCCAGACCGACGACGCCAGGCGGTTTGGTATTGGAATGATAGAACAACACGCGATCGCCCACCTGCATCCGATCGCGCATGAAATTGCGAGCCTGATAATTCCGGATGCCATCCCATGGCGTAACGCGATCGCGGGCTAGATCGTCAATGGAATACGCCTGCGGCTCGCTTTTCATCAACCAACATTGCTCGGTAGTTTTGCTCGTCATCGGTATCGCTATGTCAGTCCAATTCCAACCTGTCCCCACTCCAACACGTTCCCACTCCAACACTTCGGTCATATGCAGCTTGCTAACCAATCAGAAAGGTTTCTTCGGGATAACGCACCAGCTTCTTAGGACTGGAGCGACCCAAAAGCGCGCCGACCAAAAGTAAGATACCAACTCTCCCGCAGTACATGGTGGGAATCAGGACTAGATGCGACAAGGGCGATAGATTGGGCGTTCCGACAATAGATAAACCGACCGTGGCATAGGCAGAAACAGCTTCAAACACCAGCTCAATGAAGGTAAAACGATCTCCGTCAGATAATGCTAAGCCCATCGTGGCAATCGCCACCATCACGATTGACCCCATCAATATGCCCACGGCTTTTTGCACCAACACGTCCGGCACGCGCCGTTGAAATAGGCGGACTGATTCTTCACCCCGCAAGGCAGACTTCATGCAAGATAACAGGGTTCCCAATGTAGTTGTCTTAACACCACCTCCCGTTCCGCCAGGGCTGGCTCCTGTGAACATAAAAATCATCATCAGAAATAACGATGACGCTTCTAAAGAGGCTTGATTGAAAGAGTTAAAGCCTGCGGTTCGCGCCGTAACCGACTGAAACCAAGCTCCGAGGATGCGATCCGGCCAAGATAGTCTGCCAAGGGTTGCTGGATTGTCGACTTCAATGACCAGAAACATCAGCATTCCGGAAATCAATAGGAGTGCGGTGGTCGTCGTAACAATTTTGAAATTAAGCGAATAGTTCTCGCGCTTATTGTGTTGGCGTTCGAAAGACGAACGATGCAGCCAGTGATAAAACTCTAAAATGACGCCGTAGCCAATACCGCCCAAGATAATCAACCCTGAAATGGTGGCCATCACCGCAGTGTTGCCACTGAGCGATTCCAAACTGTCCGAGAACAAGCTGAAGCCAGCATTGTTAAAAGCGCTCACGCTATGAAAGAGAGCCGACCACGAGCCGGATACCCAACCGCGATCGGCCACCAGAGTTTGCGCGAGGACGAATGCCCCCAAGCCCTCAAACAGCAGCGTCATGCCAACAATAGATAAAACTAAGCGCCACATGCCGCCATTGCCAATGGTGCTGCCCATGGCCTCTTCCATCGTCATATGATCGCGCAGGCTAAATCGCCGACCGACTAGCAGCAGCAAAAAGCTAGTGGCAGTCATGTAGCCCAGGCCGCCAATCTGAATGGCTACGAGGATGACAAACTGACCGAATGGTGAAAAATAGCTGCCCGTATCCACAACCGCCAGCCCTGTCACGCAAACAGCCGACGTTGCCGTAAATAGAGCCACCAGGGGCCGATTCCACTGGCCTGAAGCAGTTGCAAATGGCAACCACAGCAGGATTGCACAAGCAAGAATAGTGGCTAAAAACCCCAAACAAATGGTCTGGGGCGGGCTGAGTAGGCGCGTAAAATGCTGCCACCAGTTACCGAGCGATCGCATCATCATCGCGCTCTAAGGCTGAAAAATGGGTGCCAAAGCGACCCGCGAGTTTAAGCTGCTACTTTCATGCTAGCGGCTTGTAACAAGCTCGTGGCTTCTTGGAGGGCTTGCTGGGCTTGCAGGCGTTCTTCTTTATCCGTGCTGCGTCCGAGGATGGTTTCGGCCTCTTGCTGGGCTTGTTCGGCTGCGGCTCGATCCACATTAGTGCCTAACAAACCGCGTTTGACTAACACGGTAACGTCGTTATTTTCGACTTCGGCAAAACCGCCCATGACCGCGATCGCCGTCCACTGTCCGCCGGAACGCACTCGCATGACACCTGTACCAATGGCCGTGATCAACGGCGCGTGCCCCGATAAAATGCCAAGCTGTCCTGACGTGGCTGGCAAGATAGTCTCATCCGCCTCGGCATCCCATACGGTAGAATCTGGTGCTAATACCCGAACGGTGAGCGTCACAATCGCGTCCTCCAAAACTGCGGCGACAGACCGATCGCGTCGCCTTCAGGATTATATGTCAAAGCGGGATCGCTACTGGCTCTCTCCCCAACGCGATTTCACTGGTTGCTAGTTTCTTCGAGTTGAACCGTGACGACCTCGATTCCCGGCCCGCGTCGACGCACTCTAGAACGACTCCTGACGCGCTGCGGTTTAGCAACCCAACCGCAGGAACTTGAGGCTCTAGATTGGGACGTGCTGGATTTGGCGTTCACCCATCCTTCGATCGGCCGCAATCGCAACAACGACCGCTTGGAGTTTTTAGGAGATGGCGTCCTGCGGATTGTCGTAGGAGATTGGTTATTTCGGCAGCATCCGACGCTGGACGTGGGAGAACTGTCGGCGCTGCGGGCCGAGCTGCTCAGCAACGCCTTTTTTGCCAAGCTCGCGGATGGCTACGACTTTGACGCCTGTTTGGCTGTGGCCAGTAGCGCTCGTTACGATACCAAGGGCCGACACAAGCGCTTAGCTGACGCGCTCGAAGCGTTCGTTGGAGCGCTGTATTTGAGTTGGCAAGCCGCACGGGTGGATTGGTTAGGTCGATTGCAAACCTGGCTGGAACCGCATCTGCGCGAGCGCACCGAACAGGTGTTGGGCAATTTTGCGCGCCACAATGCTAAAACGGCTCTGCAAGAACTGACACAGGGTCGCTGGGGCATCCTGCCGGACTATCGCTGGGTATCAGGAGCAGCCTGCGGTACAACTTTTGAGGTCGAGGTTTGGTTTAGCGATCGCTGCTGGGGACGGGGAACGGGCAAATCGAAGAAAATAGCCGAAATGGAGGCAGCTGCAGTTGCTTACCAACAATTGCAGCGCGAAAGCAAGACCGAATAACTGGCAGAAGTGGCCGTGCTGAGCCAACTGTCATTCCGACTCGACGCGACCAACGTTATTGACGACCAACCTTATTGCAGTTTGTTCTCGGCGCGATCGCGCTGGCGACGACGCTGCCGCCACGCAAAGCCCAGTCCTGCTAAGGCTAACCCTGCGGAAAGGGAGGGTTCGGGTACCCGCCTCGGTGGTTCGAGGCCTAAGGGAAAGGGAGAATCGGGCTCGGGGAGAGGTTCGGGGGGGAGAGCGGGGAGGACAAACGGGGTGTCACTAGTCGCGGTCTTAGCTTGAGCTTGGGTAACGAATAAGCTGCTCAAGGCGACTAAGGGGGCCAGGTTTAGTCCTAACGGCGCGTTGCTCACGGCAACTACTGGCCCGCTGGCGCTCAAGCTGGCCGTCGTCGAGGTCGGGGCAACCGCCAAATTGCACCACACCCGAACTTGAACGACAAAATCGTCGAAGTCTCGATCTTGCTGCATGCGAGATTCGAGCAAGGTGCCAGTATCGTCCCAAAGCAACAGGTTGCCCTTCCCCGTACATAGTTCTTCAGGATTGCCTTCTACCAGCGAAAGCTGCGATCGAGTACCGTGCAGCTCGTCCATCAGATACACCGTACCGGCATCTTGCCCCTGATACGTTGACTTGAGGTAAAGCGTGTAGCGAGTGCCAGCCTCGAAAATAAAGTTTGCGTGAGGCTGCGGTACGCTCTGGCCGGGCGTGCCGAGATAGTCATCTTGAGAATTGAGATCGCTGACGAACGGAGCCAAGTCGGAAGCTGTCGCGCCGTCATCATAGGGTTTCGCTTGCTCGATCAGCGGAATTTGCTCGTTCGTATCCAGGTTAATCACGCCGAACTCGGATAGGTAGGGGCTGTGAGATTCGATAAAGTCGAAATCGACCTTTGTATGCCGCTCCAGCTGGATGGGACGATCGCGGTACAGCCCGAACTCAATAGCTTCGGCGCTGGCTCCGGCTAATCCCAACGCAGCCGCGGCGATCGCGAAGCTTCGGGCAACCTTGAGTATGCGCTGGCGATGAAGGTCGTACTGCTCTCGCCGCTCTCCTGAATCTTTCGTAGGGAGGTTGCGTTTCAAGACTGTTTGCGTCCCCGTCGCGTGCCAGTGGATAGTTAGGCTTTCATCGGTTGCCGATTGGGCTGCCACTCATCGCTTCAGGACTGCCCCCAACTCAGCACCCCAAATGCTTTGTGATACGCATTTAGATGAGCTGGTGTTAGGCAAAAACCATGCAGCCTGTAGTTGAAGTCATATTTGTCCGTATTTAACTTGCCCAGATGAGAGGATAAACATTCTCGGAGCAGTTCCTGAAACCGCAGCATTTGTGGATTGCAGCTCAGCAGACGGGTACGTTTTCCCTGATGGGTTGGCTTTGTAGGTACCTACAAGCATTCCCGTCGTACGCCATCTGTCACCGACTAACGCAACTCCATGTTTTGGCTAACTCAAACTTCCAGTCGACTATCGCGTTCGGCCCGCGTGAGCTTATGGGCAGCACTTGCACTCGGTGGGGCGATCGCCGGTTCGAGCGTACTGGCTGCTCCCGATGAAGTCACCCTGCCGTCATCGCGGGCGACACGCTGGTTGGAAGTTCGTCGCGTTGAGGGCGAGGTAACGCATCAGGGTCGCGATCTTGAGGTCAGTCCAGCAATTTTAGGCGAGCGCTTGACCCAAACAGGAGAGAGGTTAACCACTGGAGCGCAGTCGTCTGCCTTGTTGGCATTTGATGACGGCATCGGTTTTGCCCGCGTTACGGAAGAGACCGAAATGGCAGTGACGCAAATGGACGTATCGGCAGGTCAGGGTAAGATCACCCGGCTGTCGGTGCCGCGCGGCAACGTTACTTTGCAAATTCGCCGCTTTACCAACCCGAATTCTCGCCTCGAAGTCGAAACCCCAGCTGGGATTGCGGGAGTGCGGGGTACGGTATTTGGCATTGGTGTCAGTCCGACAGGCAAGATGGCCGTGGCAACGCAAGAAGGTGCTGTGGCTGCGATCGCCCAAGAGCAAACGGTATTAGTTGAAGACGGATTTTACTCTTTGGTCGTACCGGGGCAACCCCCAACGCCACCGCGAGAATTGACGGGAAGTTTGGAACTGGAGGTCGAGCAACTGGGCACGGTCGAACCAGACAGCACTGAAGCAGGAGGGCGCATTGTCGGTCGCGTCGATCCCGTGAATGCGGTTTATCTCAACGGCGAAGCGATCGAGATTGGGCTAGACGGCAACTTCGATAACGTGTTCCCCATTCGCGACGATTTTCGCCTGGACGTAGTCGTGCGATCGCCGCTGGGTGGAGAGGAACGCTATGAACTCTGCTGTCTAATCCCCAAGGGCGAGTAGGGGGTCAGAGTGTCACCGAAACGTTATGATTAAAAAAACTTATTTACATACCTGATTGGAGAGGACGATGGTCGGTTTCATCAAACGTCTATTCAGCGGTGGCAATCAGTCTGGCGGCGCATTTTATCTCGAACCTGACGATGCCAAGACCTACGGAAACATTGACTACATGCGCAGCGAGCGCACGGTCAAGCGCACGTTCCCGAAAATGGGGGATAGCGAGAAAGGCGGAGAATTTGTTCAACGAGTTTCGGCTCTCAATGCAGAGGAAACGTCAGAGGCTCCTACCACGCGCTCGACGACCTCGACTTCGTCTTTTCAAGCCTCGTCATTCCAAAACGCAGCTGCTCAAGCTTCTGAAAGCAAGCCTGCCAGCAGCAGTTCATCGGGTTCCGGCATGGATATGTTCCGCAACATGGCCAAGGACATCCGCAAGAAAAAATAATTGGCCAGAGCCAGTGCTTACATCCTGACTTTCCTGTCTCTCGCGCCAACAGTGCGTGTCATAATGATGCGACCGTGACGCGCGAGGACGTCCGTGCCAGAAACTTCAACAAACAGCGTTGCTCTCGATTTAGCCACAGCTCGAGGAGCAGCGCAGTTTGATTTGTCTCTTCCCGATCCTGACGACGACGAGATTTCAGAGTACGACTTTCAGAGGCAAATCGAAGCAGCTTGGTTGGTCTGCGATCGCTTTGACCTACAATCGGAAATCTGGCGCGGTCGAATTTTGCGCGCCGTTCGCGATCGCGAGAAAGCACGAGGGAACGGTCGCGGCATTGGTTTCTTGAATTGGTTGCGCGATCGCGAAATTAGTAAAAGCCAAGCCTATCGGTGGATTGAGCTCGCTGACAGCGCTGACTCCCTCCTCGACTCCGGCTGTATCGAACCGGAGAACATCGAACAATTTAGCAAGAGTGCGTTTGTCGAGACCGCAAAGGCGGCTCCGGAAGTGCAGCAGACGATTGCATCATCGGCCCGTGAAGGCAGTCGTATTCAACGTCGGGACGTGCGGCGGCTGTCGGAAGAATGGGCCGCAATGACGTCCGACTTGGTACCGGAGGTAATGAAGCGCAAAGCTTCGGACAATACGGTGCCAGCTCGATATCTCGCCCCTTTTGTCAAAGAAGTGGAAAAACTGCCTCCCTCGCACCAAACAGTTTTGCAAGCTGAGGTGGCCGAATCACCCGATATCGATACGCTTAAAGCAGCCACCGCCTCAGCGCGCTATTTGTCTCGCTACCTAGAGGCCGCAGCGCGAGTTCAGGCCCTCGAATCTACGGCATTGAATGTGGAATCAGCCCTGGAAGAGTCGCTGCGCTTGGGTTGCCTCAACCAAACTGCAGAGCTTGTCAGTCAAGCCGCTCAGCTCGAGCAAACTCTAGCTAAGTTCTATTCCACCTGGAAGCGCCTCGGTGACGCGGTCGATCGCCTTGAAGTGCAGAGTGGAGCGAGCACCCCCCACCTGCGCTCGCTATTAACCAGCATCAGTCAGCTATCCGACTCGGCTATCGAGTTCGAGTTAGGCAATGGCTCGGCAGCTCGCAAAGTCCGCCTACAAGTGGAAGATGTGGAGACGACTAATCCCAGCTGAATTCAGGTAAAGCAATCAGGGTAAATCGAATTGTTTAGCTGCGAAACGCTCTAAAACTGATTGGAGTTGCCACCAAACAGCACTGCCGCCTAAGGCGGCAACCAAAGTGCTAAAACCGTAGGCCGCTACCGGTTGAAAACCGAACAGTTGAATGCAGCCACCGCAACCGATGGCAATGGCTACCGCAGCGCTCCAAAATGGCAGAGCCAGCAACCGAACCTGGGAATTAAACTCAGATCGACTGAGATCGTCAACGCCACGCTGCCACTGCTTTACCCGCGATCGCAAACTGCGCTCAAACGTCAATCCCAGCACCATGCCAAAGGCAAGGGAGGTAGCAATAAGCAGTAAAGGTGGCGAGCTATCGAGCAAAGCTTCCAGATCGAACACGCTGTCTCCTCGCGGGGCATCTCGGGACAGCTTAACCGGAAATAGCCATCCCTATATGAATGACATCCAGCTATATGACATCCAGCGACAGCGTTTGATCGACTGTTTTTGCAGCTGCCGTCATAACCTGCCGGACCGCCTGAATCGTGCGACCGCCGCGACCGAATACGCGACCGCGTTCGTCGCTGTCAAATGACACCCGCACGCGCACGCGACTGCCACCGCGCGTGACTTCGCAATCAACGGCTAGGGTGTCAGCATCTTCCAACAGGGGCGCTAACAGAAATCGCACCAAACCTTCGTAGTCAGGGGTAGCAGGTTCGGTCACAGCCTCACTCCTTCTTCAGACCCTCACGCCTCAGCTTTTGCAGGCTCTGCTTCTGTACTTTCCGACGCCTCAGCACTCGCTTCAGGCGCGATCGCGTCACCGCTAGCTGGTGCTACGTTCTCAGCCGCATCGGTTTCAACCTCAGCTTCAGCCGTTGCCGTCTCAGCCTCTGCTTCAGCTGCAACTGCAGCGGTCTCGGCGGCAGCTTCAGGAGCGACTTCGTCTGCAGTAACTTCGGTTTCGACTTCTGCCGGTGTCTCCAGGACTGCAGTTGCCGTCGGTCTCCCTTGGGCAGGAATGCGCAAAGGCTCGTTCGAAAGTTCCGCGCCTGATTTGGCAAGTTCGAAGACGTTGGCCTTCTTAAGGATTGAGGTTAAGGTCTCGGAAGGCTGAGCGCCCTGGCGCAACCACTTCACAATATCGGCTGTTTTAAGCGTCGTTTCCTTGGTACGCGGATTGTAGAATCCCAGCTCTTGAATGGGACGACCCTGACGGCGCGCGCGGCTGTCGATCGCTACAATGCGATAGCTCGCTTCCCGCTTCTTGCCGTAGCGCTTTAACCGCAGCTTCACCATGCGAGGGACAACTCCTTGAAAAAATCTAGATTTGCAGACTAGCACTTTAGCATACCGCACTCTAGCGTTTCATATCTATCCTGTAGCGGCACGCATCCTCTTCACGTAAACCGTAGGTTTTCCTAATGGCAAGCAGCTCCACCTCTCACCACTTATGGTTCGGATAACCACAGCATTATCTTCAACCTTTTTTGTGAAGGCTAACACTTGCCACATGGTGGTGGGTTCAAATCTTACGAGGCTAGGCACGATCTCAGCATTACCTTACTAACGCCAAAAAATTGTACGTATCTCTTCTGGTGGGTTCGTCGCTGAGAGATTTCAATGACAACTTTTAAGACAGCACGCCTGCACATGCGACCGATTGCTACGGGCGATCGCCCTGCGCTGCTCGGGATTCGCCACGCTCCTGAAGTGTTGCGTTGGCTGCCCGTGCCGAACAGAAGTACAGTCGAAAGCTATGTCGATACTCACCTAACCGAAATGATCGCGCATTGGCAGGAATATGGGTATGGCGTGTGGCTGGTGCAAAATCCACGCTCTCGCCGAGCGATTGGCTATTGTGGCCTGCGATATCTATCTGAATTCGAGGCTGTCGAATTGCTGTACGCCTTTGCACCAGATGTGTGGGGCTGGGGGTTAGCCAGCGAAGCCTCTCGGGCCGTCCTGAAGTGGGCTTGGCATCACACTCAGCTAGCCCAAGCGATCGCCCTCACCCTTCCCGACAACCGAGCTTCGCGCGGGGTGATGGAAAACGTCGGCATGCAGTACGAGCGTAACGTCGTTTTCCACGGCTATGGCTGCGTTTTGTATGCCATCTCCCGACCTGCAGACCCAAAGACAAAGACACTTGCCGCCACTCGCGTACCTCACCTGTTGACAGCAGATGACATTGCCGCAATGCCCGAACGTGCTACTGCTCATCCACTCAATCCCCAGGCAGTAAGACACCGACGAGCCCTGAGTGATGCCCTGAACCTGCAACGGCTAGGACTGCATTTGGTGCGCGTCAAACCTGGATTTGAGACGACTCAATTTCACTTCCACCACCACGAAGAAGAATTTCTCTACATCCTGGCAGGGCGAGGCATAGCGGAGGTAAGCGATCGCCAAGTCGAAGTGGGGCCTGGAGATTTACTCGCGTTCGCAGCTCCGTCCGCACCTCACGCCATGCGCAACCCGTTCGCAGAAGATTTGGTGTATTTGATGGGAGGCGAACGTCGAGCGTTCGACCTGTGCGATTACCCACGTTTGCGCAAGCGCTTGATTCGAGCTAGTGGCGATCGCTGGTTGGTTGATTGGAGCGACCTCCAACCTTTTGGGTCGTATCCTCTGCATCTACCCGATGAAAACTAGTTGCCAAAGAGCGTGAAGTTGGGTTGCCGACTGTCGGTCGGGTCGACCGGATCGTAACGATTGCCGCCCGCGCCACCAGCGGTACTGCCAGGAGGAGCACTGGGCAAAATTGCTTGACCTAAATCAAATTGCAACAGGTAGAGCGGCATGGACAGACCGCCCATGCTAAGCGTCATGGCCGTATCGATCTCGGTGAGGGGATTACGCAGTGACGGCCGCGTCAGATTAAACGTCGTGATGCGTTCGGCCAACGAAGAATTGCTCGTGCGATCTTGCAGATTGACTTGCAGGCGTTGTTGACCTGTCACGTCAGCTCCGATCGATCGGGTCGAGCCTGCCCGCTCGGAGGTACTGACGGTTTTGACAGCGGCTGGAGCACTACCAGTGGGGGGGCGATTTTGGTCAAAACTCGGCAGCTCTGCATCATCCGACAACAGAATGTAGTCCTGGAAGTCGTGCCGGATAGCTAATTCCCCTTGAAAGGTGCGTCGTTCCAAACCCGAGAGCGTCCAGAAGCTATAGACCAAATTCACGTCAATCGTCTGGGGCATCCAGTATCGATCGACTGCACCAAACGAGACCAAAGCTGATGCTCCGCCCCAGCGATCGGAAATCCCTAGTAAGGCTTGCAGCGGCAGGTGGGTTTGCGGGTCGAGCCACAGTTCTTGCAGCTGACTGCCACCGTTAGATTCGAGCACGAGATGGTTGACCGCGCGATCGCCCAATTGATGCACGTCAGCACTGGTGGCTCGAACGTTAGCGCCAAGGGCATTGAGCGCCAGTGTTCCGCTGACCACGAGTTCGTCTGGCGACCCAACATACACCGAGTAGAGCCTGGCTACGTCACCTTCATTGACAAACTGCAGTTCCTCCGAGTCCAGTAACCGCGCGCGATCGCCCTCGCTGACCCACGCCTGCCAAGTACTGTCACGACGATAAAGCACGTCCAGAGTGGCAGCATAAGATTGCGAGCCCGAGACCTGCACCTGTTGGCGATATTGCAGCGTGGGGAGCTGTGGAAGAGCTGCGATCGCTTGCTGGTACGAACGCAACAATGCATCAGGCTGAACTGAAGTAGCTGCGATCGCGGCTTCACCGAACGGGAGAGTCGACCGAAAATGCGGGATCGAAGCGAGAATGCTCGCTAAGACTAATCCGGAAATTGCCCCTAACCGAGTGACTTGCCAAACTTTGAAACCCGCTACCATAGGGATCTCTCCACGCGCCTTACCTAGTTTGGCTCAGTCTTCAGTCAATCGAAATATTCTGCGGGCCGCGATCGGACTCAGAACTGGGCGTGCCACCCATACTATCGGTGGAGATACCTTGCTGTTCGAGCCAGCTTTTCAGCGGGTCTTCATTCAAGTTGAGACGTAAAAGACCTGCGATAAAACCGCCGCAGAAGGGCAGCGGGTTGCGCAGCAATTCAGTCAACACAGCATTGGAACCCATAGCTTAAATCTCGAGTGCAGACATCATACAGCTCCATATACCTTAACAGGGGAGGTCTACAAAGAAATGGACTGCTCTCGATTCTCTCTCCATGTGACAGGTACGGCTCCAGTCTTTAGTCACTCTGTTGATGCAAACAAACGAACTACAATAACTCTGACAATCTAAGTTCATCAAAGATTTCAAGCTCGTCCCATAGATTCCAGATAAGTTCTGATGCTAACAGCATGCCGATCGCGAAACATCTAGCAGTTAGGGAGACCGAGATAGGTCTGTTAATATATGTTCATTGAATAGGTACGGTTTGTATGAGCGAGTTTTCCAGTTCGCCAAAGCGTCCAGACCAGCAACCGATTGGCGAGTTGCAGCAGTTCGCGCAAACGGCAGTATCTGGCTCGGGTGGCGTAGAGCTTTGGCAAGGACGCGATCGCCCGGCGTTTTCCCCCCAAGCACTTGAATGCATCAACTCGATTCAGCAGCTCACTTGCGATTTAGCTATGCACTTAGCCGGTATGGAAGAGATTAGTCGACTGCAACATCAGCTCGAACGTCAGAAGCTCGACATGCAGCAGACCATTGAAAGTCTCTACGATCGCATTGCTTCGCTAGAGGATCGCCTCGATGGCAGCCTCGCCTCTTAGCGTCACACCAGAACGTTAATAGCTTGTCGGCGCGATCGCTTCCGCGCGAGGATGAAGAGCAATAATAAGCTCGGGAGCGAGATCGTCCATCTATGTCTCAATACGAACGCCTCGTGCTGATGGCCGAGGACGAGTTGACTGAATACAGCACGCAAGCGCGCAAGATTGAGAAGCTGCGTCGCAAAATCGGATTGTCCGTATCTGCTGCTGACCAACGTGCGGTACGCGAGCAGCTCCAAGCGGAAATGTCGAGTAGAGGTATCGCTCGCATTGTGGAAACACAGCGGCAAACAGCTGCTCTGCCGTTTTGGGGAATTTGTGGTTTGGGTTTGCTGGAAGGTTTTTTAGGGCAGCCCATCGGTTGGTTGGCAGCCATATCGGGTTGCGTCGCTGCCTTTGGGCTGCAGCGTTGGGGTTGGAAACTGCAGGCGCGACGGCTCTTGTTGCAAACCTTCAATGATATTGAAGCGCGGACGGCAAGGACGAAGTGAGCGATCGCCCAAATCGAATTGTCATCGTGGGTGGTGGCCTAGCCGGGTTGACCTGTGCGAAGGTGCTGCGCGATCGCGGCGTCGAGCATTTTGTCTTGCTGGAAGGTAGCGATCGTCCAGGTGGTCGAGTGCGAACGGACGTTTGCGAAGGGTTTTATCTCGATCGCGGTTTTCAAGTTTTGTTTGCTGCTTATCCAGCTATCCGACGCCATCTCAATCTAGGGAAACTGAACGTGCAGCCGTACAGTCCCGGAGCCATTTTGGTGCGAGGGGGCAAACGCTACCTATTGAGCGATCCATTTCGAGATTTAGGGGCGCTGTGGCCTTCCCTGACCAATCCGCTGGCAACTTTGGGAGATAAGCTGCGAGTTTTATCTCTGCGAGCGAAGTTAGCAACTACGGCGATCGCTGACATTTGGCAACAACCAGACTGTACGACGCGGACATTTTTGGAGCGTTGCGGTTTTTCTGACGAGTTTGTCCGCTATTTCTTTCTCCCGTTTTACGGCGGTATTTTTCTCGATCCGGATATTAAAACTAGCGCTCAGTTATTTCAGTTCTATTTCAAGATGCTGTCGGAAGGTGCCATTGTCACTCCACAGTACGGCCTGGGAGATATTTCTGACCAATTGACTGCGCGGCTACGGCCCGAACAGGTGCGTTGTCAAGCTGAGGTGGTCGAACTCGTTGTCGATCGCGATGGCGGAACCAGAGATCGTGTCGCAGGCGTAAAGTTGGCAGATGGCGAGACGATCTCAGGCGATCGTGTGGTGCTAGCTGCCGATCCGCTAACAGTCCAACGCTTACTGGAACCGCACGTCGCGCTCGACCCGCCCATTCCGACGACGCGGCGATCGGTAACGTGTTTGTATTTCAGCTCGACCGCGCCACTGTACAGCCAGAAATATCTCTGCCTCAACGCTGACATTCAACCTAACAGCGTGATTAATAACTGCGTCCAGATCAGTAATATCAGCCCTACTTTAGCCCCTGCCGGACAGCATTTGCTCTCGATTACGGTGTTGGGGTTGCCGGATGCAAGCGAAGCAGAATTGCGCGAGCGCTGCCGCCAAGAACTCCAAGCCTGGTTCCCACAGTTTGACTGCTCGACGCTGAACTACTTGAAGCAGTACCGCATTCCTCTAGCGCAGTTCGACCAACCGCCGGGAATTCGCGATCGCCTGCCTACGCCCGAAACACCCTTGCAGGGTCTGATTTTGGCTGGAGATTATACGCAGCAAAGCAGTATTGATGGCGCTATATCAAGCGGCGAGCGTGCGGCACTGCTTGCATCTGAATGAACGCTAACGGGCAAGCTTGAACTGGTAGAGATTCATTGCTGCTTGGAGATAGGCGTGGGCGAGGCGAAAAGAGTTGCGGTGGTTACGGGAGCCAATCGCGGCATCGGGTTGGAAACTTGTCGGCAATTAGCTGACATGGGGTTGCACGTGGTTCTGACCAGTCGAGATGAAACCAAAGGGCTGGAGGCCCGCGATCGCCTTCGAGACGAGGGTTGGGATGTAGATTATCATCCCCTTGACGTAACGGATGAAGCCAGTGTCAAGCATTTGCGCGATGCCCTGAAACGCACCTACAGTCGCTTAGACGTGTTGGTGAATAATGCTGCCATTCATATCGACAGCGCTTTGAGCGTGTTGAATACCGACTTGAGTATTTTGCAGCGAACGCTAAATACGAACGTGTACGGCCCGTTCATGCTGTGCAAGCTGCTAATTCCGCTCATGAAACTGAAGAACTACGGTCGCGTTGTCAACGTCTCTTCGGGTGCTGGGCAACTGTATGACATGCGCAGCGGCTATCCAGCCTATCGCATCTCCAAGGCTGCGCTCAATGCGCTCACTCGCACCCTCGCCAGCGAGATGAAAGGGACGAATATTTTGGTAAATGCCGTTTGCCCGGGCTGGGTCAAAACTGAAATGGGCGGCACGAACGCTCCTCGCGACGTGGAGGAAGGGTCTGACACGATCGTCTGGTTAGCTACGCTGCCTGATGGCGCGCCGTCGGGGATTTTCTTCCGCGATCGCCAGCCGATTTCTTGGTGAGGGAGATTCTGTACATTGGAATTATCATCTTCGAGCGAACCGATTGATGTCACTCGCGATTGCTCTGAATGTTGAGGCGTTGGCCCTCACTGACGAACAGTTTTTTCAACTGTGCGCGGACAATCGCGAGCTGCGATTCGAGCGTAGCGCGACAGGATCGCTGACGATTATGTCGCCTACGGGCGGGGAAACGGGGAATCGCAACGGCAGGTTGACGCAACAGTTGTTTAACTGGAGCGATCTTGACGGTACCGGCATTGCCTTTGATTCTTCAACAGGATCCCACTTGCCCAATGGAGCCGATCGCTCTCCGGATGCGGCCTGGATGTTATTGTCGCGCTGGCAAACGTTGACGCCACAGCAGCAGACTCGATTTGTACCGCTTTGTCCTGATTTTGTCGTGGAGTTACTGTCTCCAAGTGACAATTTGGCGACAACGCAGGCAAAGATGCAGGAATATATGGCTAGTGGTGCTCGACTGGGATGGTTGATTAATCGTCGCGATCGCCGCGTGGAAGTCTATCGACCTCACGAAACCTTCGTTACGCTCGACGGTCCCGGCATGCTCTCAGGCGATCCGATATTGTCGGGATTTTCGCTCGACCTACAATACATTTGGTGAATGGCCGTTCAACCCGCGTACGAACTTCGACGAGTTGAGCTTGATGCGGCAGAGCAGCTCAGCCAGCTCGGGGCAAAAAGTTTTCAACAAGCTTATGCAGATACCCACAGTACGGAACACCTTGCGGCTTACTGCGGCAAACACTATTCGGTAGAAAAGGTGAGATCGGTTCTCGACAACGAGCATGCAGCATGTTGCGTCGCCTATCGCGAGGCTGATCCTATAGGGTTCTACGTGTTACAGAATCAAAGTTCTCCAGCAGGATTCCCCAAGCTAACGTGCGAACTGAAGCAAATTTACGTTTTGGCTAGCGAGTACGGTTGTGGCCTCGGGCAGCTTCTATATTGGGATGCGATCGCCTCTGCCGCAGAATTCGGTGTCGACACCATATGGTTGTGCGTTTCGACCATCAACTACCGCGCCCAAGCGTTCTATCGCAAGTTGGGTTTTGTCGAACTTGGAGCGGGACCGCTGCTTGAAGTAGGAAGCGATCGCTTAAATTCGTGGATCCTGAGCGCGAAACTCTAGTGGTTGTTTTGTCATTAGACCTTTTGCATGAATCGATAATCGCTAGAGTGAAATGAGAGTTTCAGGCTTTAGATCGGCCTTCGTGAAAGAACTCCATTGAAGAATACCGTCTCTTGTCTGAGAAAGTACGAAGAGTTTTCGGGGTACTAACTCTCATATGATTTCAATAGTTGGCTGTTAAATCTCTGAACTCATAAGTGAGCGTCAACATGAAGTTTGGATACGCGATTGTCTATGTTGACAATGTCAATGTTTCAGTTGAATTCTATAAGCAGGCATTCGGAATCTCAACGCGCTTCGTGCACGAAAGCGGAGATTACGCAGAATTAGAAACTGGTGTCACCACACTCGCGTTTGCCAGCCACCAACTCGGAGCCTCTAACTTTCCTGATGGCTACACGAAGTTAACGGATCTAGATGCTCCTGCAGGTATTGAAATTGCCTTGGTGACAAAGGACGTAAGTGCAGCGGTACTCAGTGCAATTGATGCTGGTGCTCGATGCATTTCTGAGCCAAGCCAAAAACCTTGGGGGCAAACAGTTGCTTACGTACGTGCCCCTGATGGCATGCTGATTGAACTATGCACCCCTGTCAGCGTATCGGACTAACATGCCTTCAATCTTCTAAAGAGTTAGAGATGTGTGCGGTATGGTCTCGTTTGGTTAGTTGATGGTGAATGTCTTCAGGAAGCAGGCTCTCAATCCCCCGTACCGATGCCGGTTTTGCGAGCTTTATCGGAATCGGGTTCCATCCAGGAATAGACGAAGTGGCTGACGCAGTCGAGTTGGGTGTGGCGATCGCGGATGGCTTGCATCTGAATTTCTAAGCTGGCATGACCGCTAAAACTCTGCCCCCAAGTACCCGCCAAAACCGGACAAACATCAGTTTCGGTCTCTGATTGATTGCGCACTTCGCCGACTTGATCGGCCACGCAAATACCGTCAGGACAAGTGGCGTAAGACATGGGATGGCGCTGCAAATTCGAGGGGAATCGATCCCAAGGCTGCATTTTGGAATCGTAGCCACCTTCGCGAAATTCGTTGCCGCCAGGAAAAAAGACCGTACCCACAGGGATATTGAGATCGCGCGCTGGAGTTGAAATCTCATCTACGAATTCGAGGACGCCGCGATAAGCATGATCGACTGCTAGCTTCCAGAAGTAGTCGACGTAGCGGGGCTGGCGTTCAGCTGGCGTGGCTGAAAGATCGGTGGGAAAAATGGGCGGGTCGGCAGCGAACTGGTCGTCCACTTCGCGAATGTCGTTAGCGCTGAGCGAATCATTGGCTAAAAAGCGACGCATTAACTCGCGCTCGCGCTCGCTTTTCAAACTTGCCATTAAGGCTTGCTGCGAGGCGGAGCCGTAAATCCACAATTGGCGAGGTCGCGTCACCACGGATTGTCGCAAAAACGTGGTTGGATAGCGCACGTAGTCGAACAACATGCCGTCGGGGTCGCGTTCGACGATGGCCGAGATGGCCCCGAGCAAATCGGCGCGAGCTGCATCGCTGTACGGATCCGCAAAGAGGTGCTCGGTTTCGTAAGCATCTTCGTAAAAAGCTTTGCCATTACCCAATGCCACAGGATCGAATCGAGCATTGGCGATGCTATTCTCCCCAGCCCCGTTGCGAGCCAGAGCCTCAGAACGGTCGGGGACTTCGCGATAGCCGTAACCGAAGTTGAGGGCAAACGACCAGCCGTAGATTTCTAAACCGCGATCGCGTCCTTTCCGAATCACTTCGGCCCAGAGATCGTAGTCAGCCTCTACTTTTCCAGCAGCGACAGCTTCTGCCATCACCGATCGCCAAGGTGTCGGGTTGTCAGCCACTGGGAGCAGGACGCGACCGTCGTAAAACACTTCAACGAATACGCGGTTGTAACCCCGATTGACAATGCGATCGAGCACGTCTTCCAGCACGCCTAGTTGTGCGTCGTAGTCGTACAGTCGCAGCCACACGGCCTGATGCTCGGGCCAAGTGCGCTCGCGACAATCCACCAGTGCGGCCCGATGCGCTTCTATCTTTTTCTCATACTGCAATTTCGCGGCGGGATCGATTTGCGCAGCTTGTAAAAGCTGTTTTTTCAGATCGCGATCGCCACTCTCCACGCTACAAGTGGGGTTGCCCCATTTTGGAGGTGGCAGAGGACCAGCCGATGCGGTAGAGGCGATTGCCACTACGCTTGCCAGCAAGCTCGCCCGGACGGCGCTCCAGAGAAATTTCATTGCGCTCTCGCTCCTAACACCACGTCAACATTCAACGTATTCTCATCCCACTGACTGACATCAATGCGATTGTGGGCCTGAGTTCGGCCATTCACTATCATTGAAGCTACGCCTGAATTACAGCCGTCTGGGTTGCGGACAGCCAGGGATATGAATTTTCCACGATACTTGCGCTGAGCCCGAAACCCCGACCAGTACGAGGGAATATGCGGATCGATCTCGAGATGCGTCAGCGTTGTTTTAAATCCCAAAATTGCGTCCAAACCGATTCGCAACATCCACACCGCCGTCCCTGTCAACCACGTGTGACTGCCTTGCCCCTCCGTCGGATGCTCGGGACTGGTAACGTATTCGGGAAAAACGTAAGGTTCGACTTCTCTGCAATCGGAGTCTAGGTCGGCTCGCAGCGGCAGCATGCGGTGATAGATATCGTAAGCAAAGTCCACTTCGCCGTGGGTCAATGCGGCGAGGACGAACCAGGAGGAAGCGTGATTAAAAATGGCTCCGTTTTCCTTCTTACCCGGCACGCAGCGACTGATTAAACCGACATCATTTTCGACCTTAGTGTATGCAGGCCAACAAATTTGCATGCCGTAGGGCGTGGCCAGGTGGTCTCGACAGGCCGCGATCGCTGCTGCTGCGCGCTCTTGCGGTGCCAGTCCTGATAACACCGCCCAAGACTGTGCGTTTAGAAAAATCTGTCCCTGCTCGTGGGCAGCGCAGCCTATCGGCTTGCCGTTATCGCGGAAGGCCCGTACGTACCAGTTACCATCCCAGCAATAGTCGTTCGTCGCTTTTCTCAATGCCTCATAAGCTCGCCGAAACCGAGCTAGATTTTCCTCGTCTTTGATGAACTCGAACAAACTCAAAGACTGCTTCAGAACGTAGCCCAAGAAAAACGCGCCCCAAACGGTCTCCCCCTGTCCGTGTGGCCCGACATGGTCGAGGGTGTCGTTCCAGTCGCCATTCTGAATTTTGGGCAAGCCGCGATCGCTCAAATTCGCCACCGCCCATTCCAGCGCCTTAACGACGTGCAGATAAACGGTCGCCTCGCCCTCGTCGTAAAACGGCACCATCTCGTCCAAAATCGAGCGATCGCCCGTTTCTTTCAGATACTCCACAATCCCAAACGGCACCCACAACGGCGTATCGGAGTGATTCGTGCGCTCGCCCCAACCCGTCAGCTTGAAAAAGTTGTGCAGGGTCGAACCATCTTGAAACTGATAGCGCAGCGCATCCAACAGGCGATCTCGCACCCGCTGCGGTTCCACCATCACCACGCCGAGAATGTCCTGAAAGCGATCGCGCATGCCCGTCCCGAACAGCAAGCCACCGTGATAGAACCCGGCATTACGAGCCATATCGAACGTTACAGCGGCTTGATATGGATTCCACACATTGAGTGAAGCGTTGAAGGCCTCATCCGGCGTTTCGACATGAAATGTGGATAGATAGCCGTCCCATTTCTGCTGCACTTGCTGTAATCGCTGACGGGCGCGATCGACATCGACGAGTTCCGACCACGCGATTGCCTCAAATGGATCGTCCAACTCAGTCTCAGAACGAGGGACAACAGCCAGTGCGATCGCCACCTCTTTGTTCTCTCCAGGAGCTAAATGCAAGCGAGACTGCAATGCCACTACTGGATCGCCCGCTGTAATCTCGCTGTTACCCATCTCGCCGGTTTCGACTGCGATCGGGTTTGTCTCTGAACGCCAACGCCCGATAAAACGGTCCAGACTGCCATCAAAGCCCGTCACGGGTAAACTCTGACCGAACAACACCCAATTGCCCCAAGCCAGATTAGGCTGCGCCACCGAGACTTTTTTATTCAGTACCCAGTAGCGCCGCGTTGCCACCAACGCCTGTCGCTGGCGATCGAAATGCACGTCTGGGAAATGTTTGTCATTGGGCTGATTGATCAGATCGTTGAGAGCGTTCCCCATCAACAACTCGGTAAAAGTGTAAAGTTCGAGCGATCGCGATCGTTCTGTCACATTCTTCAGCGACACTAACCAGAGTTCTGCATCTACATCCGTAGGTACGAAATAGGTAATCTCGCCCCTTATCCCGTTGAGTTCTGTAACGATGCGCGTGTAGCCTTGACCGTGATGGCATTCGTAGCGATCGTAATTGAGTTGAATCGTTGGTGCCCAGCTAAGCGACCAATAACGATCTGCTACTGATTCAACATCTTTCACCAGCACGTAGCGCCCCGGCCGATCCCAAGGCAAGCTGTTATAGCGCATCCGTGTAATCCGGTTATCGCGCGGAGATTCCAAACAGCTAAACCCACCGCCAGTATGGGAAATCAAACCCGTATAGCAACTATTCCACATGTAGTTAAACCAAGGGCGCGGCGTGCGCGGCTCGGTGATGACAAACTCGCGATAGTCCGCCGTAAAATAACCGTATTGACGCTGGTGCATGGTAGTGAGTGAAAAAGTTGGCGCTTCGACACCATTGCCTGCTGCCAGTATGACGCTGAAAACTGACTGCGGCACTCGCCACCAAACTCAAATTGCATTGCAATGCAATTCGTTGCAATGCAAATAGATATCATCGTGCATGCAACCAATGCAATTTTGTAAAAGTAACTTACACCATCAGGGATTAGGAGTAGGTGTAGCAGTAGGTACAGGTGTTGCTGCATTATCACGAGCGTTGGTGGACGCACTGTTTGAAGGTGCAGGTTCGGGCAGGCGCAGTAAGTAATAGATACTGCTCGCGCTGACGCCCAGCAAAATAAGTATGGCCAAGCACGCTATCCAGCAGCCGTGACCTGGAGCCAGAGACATCGGCTCGCGATCTGAAGAAGCATCAGGCATGGGACTCGCGATCGCTCAACACGTCATTATCTTTGCCAGTGGAATCGACGTACTGCTCAGAATGAGGCCAGCTATGTCCATATAGTTCGGTCGAACAAAAAAAGCCGTCTTCCACTTTCGATCCACGTGAGGATGTAGTTTAATGGGCTACATAAAGTTACCTTTAGAATACGGTAAGTGGTTCTAGGTAGCGAGTAAAGTAGGCCTAGCTGAAGATCGAAAGGTTGCAGGTACTGCGATCGGTTGACCACTGCACGTAAGTTCGGTAATGCGTTGTTCTCAAAGCACTCTCATTCCCGAGCTCAGCGAAACTGGCTGTTGCCAATGAAATAGGTGTGGGTCATTCAGAACGGACAGAGTACGAAGGACAGAGTACGGTGGAAACCCCGAAGAAACTGCTACTGGTTGACGACGATCCCAACTTAATTTTGTTGGTGAAAGACTACTTGGAATTTCGCGGCTACGAAGTGATTACAGCTGGTAATGGCAAAGAAGCTTTGGAGGTGATGGATAACTTTACCCCCGATCTCATCATCTGCGATGTCATGATGCCTGAAATGGACGGATACAGCTTCGTAGAAAAGGTGCGCGAAAATCCCGACGTCAGCTGGATCCCTGTCATGTTCTTGTCAGCGAAAGGACAAAGTTCAGATCGCGTGCGCGGCTTGACTACGGGGGCCGACGTTTACATGGTTAAGCCGTTCGAGCCTGAAGAATTAGTAGCGCAGGTCGAGTCTTCTTTAAAGCACACCGAACGCTTGCTCAAGATGCAGGGCGGCATCTTGCAACCCACATTGCAGCTCGATCGCGATGTTGAGCTGACGCCTACCGAAACACGAGTCATCCACTTGGTTGCCAAAGGCATGTCCAACCGCGAAATTGCCGAAAACTTGAATGTCAGTCAGCGCACCATTGAAAGTCACGTCAGCAACATGCTGGGCAAGACCGGTCTACACAATCGCACCGAGCTAGCTCGATGGGCAATGGAAGGTGGCGTTAGCAGCGCTCGTCGTTTTGCTCCCTGATGTCGTTTTGCTCCCTGATATAGAGTGCGACGATAAGTAGCCGTTAAGTCCTCTTGCTTTTCTCAACGACCGATTGTTCGGCGACTCTACATTCACCCATTGAAACATTCACCCATCGAACTAACAGCCACTTCAAATTGCTTGGCTTAGCTCAACCATCTGCATTTCTGACCGAACAAAGATTCTACTCTCTTAACCGAGCAGTCAAATGCAGTAGGAAATCTAGGTGACTTAGGAAGGAGAGCGCATTAACTCTTGCAAGCATTGATACATGTCAACCCGTTGGCCGTAAAATATCGACGCAATTGCAATTAGCGGCGCTGATTGTCATCATCGTCTTTAACAATGCGTTGGAATAGATATCCAGTGCCACGTGCGGTCAGGATCAACTCAGGATTGCTCGGATCGTCTTCTAATTTGGCCCGCAAACGGGAAATATGAACGTCGACGACGCGAGTGTCGACATGGCGTTCGGGTGTATAGCCCCAGACTTCTTGCAGAATCTCGGAACGGGAAAAAGGCTCGCCAGAACGACCAACTAAAAGCTCTAGCAGACTGAACTCCATACCCGTTAGACGAATGCGCTCGTCGCGCTTATACACCTGTCGTTTGTTAGTGTCAATGCGGAGATTGTTGACGTGAATAACACCCGAACTTGGAATTCCAGCAGAATTGGCTTTATCTACGCGCCGCAAGACCGAACGAATGCGCGCCTCTAATTCTTTAGGGGAAAAAGGCTTGACTACGTAGTCATCGGCTCCTAACTCCAAACCCGTGATGCGATCGGCGACATCCCCCAAAGCCGTCAGCATAATAATGGGAATGTCAGATTCTTTCCGCAGTTCTTGACAGACGCCGTAGCCATCCAATTTAGGCATCATGACGTCCAACACGACCAGATCAGGGTCTTGATTGTGGAATGCATCTAAAGCTTCTTCGCCATCCGAAGCCGTCACGACATCGTAACCAATCATCGATAAACGAGTTTCTAGAATGCGACGAATACTCGCCTCATCATCCACAACGAGAATGCGTTCTTTACTTTGCGTTTCCAACGTTCGGTGACTCCTTGCTCAAATGAATGCGAGCCCGTCCGGGCAATGACTAGCTCCCTATGTCCGAAAGGCAACTGTTATGTAAAGTAAACATCGGATTCGCCCGCTTGGGTGCAATAGACTATTCGAATTTGCGAGCCCTGACTCCGATCTCACCATCCATCAGAGATGTCTTGATTGCTGATTCTTTAATTATTGTTTCAGGCTGCTACCGCTGCCCAGCCCATTAGGATGACATTTGTTAAATTTTTCTTATTTTTTTACAGAAGATGAATGCCTCAGCCGCGTACAACAAGGTCAGAGAGTTGACGATTTCGGCAAGATCGTCGATGTGGTCTTCTTCATGGATCGCGAGATTTTTCTGACGGCTGCAAAATGGCGAGAGGCCCTCTATGCCAGCTAAATGTCCTCCTATGTCAACTAAGTATTGTCGGTAAGCCAGGGGAAAATGAGTCCGTTATTCCAATCGTGATGCGAGAAAAAGTGTCACGAGTCCGCGAGAGTCGTTGAGAGTTTGACGCCCCCACGTGGGTGGTATTGATGGGAAATGCAATCGCAGTCTGGAACTGCGTGCTGATTTCACATAGCGAATTAAATTGTTAAATCCATGTCGCAATCATTGGTTTTGCAAGCATAATGACTGGCAACCGATGAGACTTTAATCTCGCCGATGAGGGCACCATGCAACACAACATGATGGCAGATGAATCCGAACGCGGGTTTACAACAGATGACCTGTTGGCTAGCAGCATGGCCTCATTCAACAGTAGCCAGGACAGTGACGCGAGTATGTCGTCACTGACTGTGACGAGTTTAGAAGGCGTTGTTCCCAGTACGTCAGCCTCAATTAAGGTAATTGGCGTTGGCGGTGGCGGTGGTAACGCTGTAAACCGCATGGTTCTCAGTCAACTCACCGGTGTGGAATTCTGGAGTATCAACACTGATTCACAGGCATTGGTGCAATCTCAGGCTCGGGAACGGCTGCAAATCGGTCAAAAGTTGACGCGCGGATTGGGTGCGGGCGGCAATCCTGCTGTCGGTCAGAAGGCAGCCGAAGAGTCTCATGACGAAATTTTGGCTGCTATTGAGGGTGCCGATTTGGTCTTCATTGCAGCCGGCATGGGAGGTGGCACTGGCACTGGAGCGGCACCGATGGTCGCTCAGATTGCGAAAGAAACGGGTGCATTGACGGTAGGAGTCGTAACGCGACCTTTTTCATTTGAGGGTCGTCGACGCATGAGTCAGGCCGATGAGGGTATTGCTGCTTTGCAGCATTGTGTTGACACATTAATCGTGATTCCCAACGACAAGTTATTGTCGGTGATTTCAGAGCAAACTCCGGTTCAAGAAGCTTTTCGCGTCGCTGATGACGTCTTGCGTCAGGGCGTCCAGGGAATTTCTGACATCATTACAATCCCTGGTTTGGTGAATGTGGACTTCGCTGACGTGCGCAGCGTGATGGCAGATGCAGGTTCGGCGTTACTCGGCATTGGCATGGGTTCGGGTAAGTCCCGTGCTCGCGAAGCTGCTATGACAGCCATATCATCTCCGCTACTAGAGTCTTCAATTGATGGTGCGAATGGCGTATTGATGAATGTCACTGGCGGTGAAGATTTGACGCTGCATGAAGTGACGGCTGCCGCCGAAATTATTGCAGATGTTGTCGATGAAGATGCGAACATCATTTTTGGTTCCGTGATCGATCCGAAGATGCAGGGAGAAGTGCGCATCACAGTCATTGCCACTGGATTTGAGGGGCAGCCTTCACGACGGTTTACAAGCGAAGCTGAACCGAAAATTGCCGACCTCAAGGCAGTTGCCTCTACTCCTGAACCGTTGCCTTTGGTGACATCGACGACGAATAATTCGACAAATTCGTCTCGTGATGGAGTGCTAGATATTCCTGACTTCCTGCGTAAGCGTCGTCCCCGTTAGAGCTTGAGAGATGTTCAGATTCTTGAGGCTAGGGGCTGCGCAAAACGCTGGCTCTTAGGTATTCATTCAGCATCTGGAGTGCTGGGTCTAACTTTGCTGGATACTGAAGATGCTCGCTGTCATCGAGAATCCCGCTGGATGCTCGATCGCGATCTTGTAGCTCGGTTCCATCTTTGTTTGCAAGATTTTTTGCCACCCGTTACGTGGTCAGAGTTAGCTGCGATCGCCGTTGCGATCGGTCCCGGTAGTTTTACGAGCTGTCGTTTGGGCGTCACTGTAGCGCGATCGCTGGGACAAACTTTAGACATCCCCGTATTTGGTATTTCCAGCTTGGCCGCGATTGCCCATGAATCGCTATTTGCCACCTCTTTGACTACTCGGCGTCAACCCCTCGTATCTCGGAGCTTCATTTCAGTCGCCGTCCAGATGGATGCCAGGCGTGGCGAGTGGTACGGAGGCATTTATACAAGGGATGGTGACGGGCTGCACGTGGTGGAAGCCGATCGCTTGTGGACGGATGAGGCTTGGCGAGATCGCGCAGCTGGGATCGATCTCGTCGATGCGACCGAGTTTGAGACTTTATCAGCTGCGCTCGCGATGACGCAGTTGGCTGGGCAACAGTATCGTCAAGGCGAGCGTCCGCCGTGGCATGCGGTCGAACCTGCCTATATCCGTCAGCCTCCCATTCATCGCGGCAGTCAAACCCGTTAAACTATGCGCACGGGCTATGTTGGAGCACGACGGATTTTATGGACGATTTGCGAGCTGCTCTGGTTGAGTCTTTAGCGCCTGCTCAGTGGGAATGGCTGCGTCCCCATGCGGTGGACGGCCGCATGGTACTGGTCAGCGTCGATTTAGATCTGATTGACGTAGGCGTGGCCGTAGCTCAAGATGCCACAGCGATCGTACAGGGCTGGTTGGAAAGCGGTTCGTTAATCGTGGCCGATGCCGCTGAAATTGCTCGTCGCGACGCTGGGGCTGCGACCGACGAATCTAATGCTCTCATCGTGCAGCCCTTCGTGCTAGTGCAGGATCTGGTAGCTCCTCCTGGGCCAGCTAAAGTTTGACGACAGGCAATCGCAACCGAGTAGGCTAGTAATGGCGATCGAGCCTGGGAGCAACCGTGTTTTTCAGCATTATTATTCCCACCTACAATCGCTTGCCCATTCTACAGAAGTGTCTGTGGGCTCTGGAGCGTCAGCAAGTTGGCCCTTACGACGGCTATGAAATAGTGGTAGTCGATGATGGTTCTACAGACGACACGATTGCGTGGCTGAAACAGGCTGAACTTAAACACGTGCGGTGGTTCCAGCGCGATCACGGCGGCCCTGCTGCAGCTCGAAACTTTGGCTGTCAGCAGGCAAATGGCGACATCATTATTTTTATCGACAGCGATTTGGTAGTGGTCAACTCGTTTTTGACCGCACACGCGCAAGCATTGGCCGAGCGCAGTGGAGTGGGTCCTAGCCCAGCCCCAGTATTTACCTACGGACGCGTGGTGAATACGAGTAATTTTGACCGGCCCGAATCCGAAGCATTTAAACCCACCGATTTTTCAGCAGCATTTTTTGCCACCGGTAATGTGGCGATCTCGCGGTATTGGTTGGAGCGAGCTTCTGACTCTGATGCAGGACCATTTGATACCCGCTTCCAACTTTACGGCTGGGAGGATTTAGAGCTAGGGGTGCGGCTGAAGCAATTGGGCCTGAAATTAGTGAAATGTCCGGCTGCGACGGGCTATCATTGGCACCCGCCTTTTTCTCTGCAGCAAGTGCCTCGATTAATCGAGCAGGAACGACAGCGAGGGCGGATGGGCGTTCTCTTCTACCGAAAACACCCGACCTGGGAAGTGCGATTGATGATCCAAATGACGCTATTGCACCGCATTCTCTGGGGGTTGCTATCACTGGGTGGCTGGTTGAACGAGACGCGTTTAGAACCGCTATTGCAGTGGCTGATCGATCGCGATAAGCCCGGCTGGGCGTTGGAGCTGTGCCGCATCTGTTTTCTCAATTGGTATAACGTGCAAAGCGTTTACGCGGCGCGGCACCAATTTGCTTTGTCTGCTGGAGCTGGGGAATGAAACAGGTCATCATGCCACAGGCACAGTTGCGCAGGGGGGCGATCGCTGCGATCATTGCGTTGCTGGTCGCCGCCTGCGGGCGTTCGGCTCCTCCTGAGGCCAGTCAAACTCCAACGCCTGAGGCAACCGAAGCTCCCGAGCTGGTTTATCGCAATATCAACTTGACTGAAACCGATAATGACGGACGCGTGCTATGGAAGCTGGAAGCTGACGTAGCTGAATACGAGCAAGACGGTTTTGAAGCTGCACTACAGGCCGTACGCGGAGAACTCTTCAACCCCGAAGGTCAAGCCGTAACCGTTAACGCGACCAGCGGTCGCGTGTTGCCACGAGAAAAACGCTTAGAACTATCCGGTGATGTAGAAGCTGAAGCCGAACCGTTGGACATTGCCCTCAGTGCCGATCTTATTGAATGGTTGCCGGAAGAAAGTCGTCTAGCGGCCATAGGGAACGTCACCGTTCGCCAAGTCGAGCGTCAGATAGAGATGACCGGCGATCGCCTCGATGCCGATTTATCGACCAATCAAATGCGCCTCAGTCTCGTCCCTCCTGAAACAGCAGCAACTGCCGATGCGACAGAAACACCTGCTAAACCGGCAGCCATTCGCGTTACTGCCGTCGATCCTCCGCTCGATCTGCAGACTCAGGTGCTGGAGTGGGATACTGTGGGCGAAGTGGTGAATGGCAGCGGTGGCGTGCAGATCGACCATCGCGAGCAAAAGTTAAAATTTCTCAGCGAAACTTTCACGTATCAAATAGCCAACCAAACGGCCACGCTCGTGGGCAAAGTCCGCGCCACAGCGTCCAACCAAGCACAGCTCGATGCCGATCGCGTGGAGTGGGAAGTCAGTCGCGCAATTGCGGTAGCAACAGGAAACGTGCATTATCGTCAACCGGGGGAGCAAAACCTGTCCGTACGCGGTCAGAAGGGAACAGCTGATTTGCGCGCCAACACGATCGCGTTAGAAGGATCTCAAGTCACGACGCAATTCACGCTTCCCTAATCGTGCGCATCAATCTGCCAACCTGGATTACGCTATCGCGCCTGCTGGTCATCCCCATCATTCTGGTTGGTTTTACATGGGGCACGCCTGCAGGGCGCTGGCTGAGCTTGGGAGCATTTCTGCTCGGTGCAAGTACTGACTGGTTAGATGGTTATCTAGCGCGTCGCTTGGATTGCGTCACCGATTTGGGTAAGTTTCTCGATCCACTGGTAGATAAGCTACTGGTTCTAGCTCCGTTACTGGCCTTAGTTGAAACTCAACAAATACCTGCTTGGGGCGCATTCTCGATCGTCGCTCGCGAGCTAGCGATTTCCGGCTGGCGCGTCAACCAACCCAAAATTTCCGGAGCGAACTGGTGGGGCAAAGCAAAAACCGTCACTCAGATTTTGGCGATCGCTCTCCTCATGGCACGCTGGCCGGGAGGTATTCAATGTTTTTGGCTAGCTGTGGCGCTCACGCTGTGGTCGGGAGTCGTTTATGTCAAAGGCGATCGCGACCCTAACCCTTAATCAGCTTTGCAAGAAGATACATCTCAAAATTAGCGGGCTTTAGATAAAAAAGCTACCTATAAGCGCCTTATAATGCAACATATATGAAATATAGAGCGTCATTAGATCTACAAAATGATAGGTTGAGAACATATGGCGAAATAGACTACTAAAATCAGGAGAGTTATGGACGTCAACTATGCTCAAGCCTCTCGATACGCAATTTTATGCCAAAAAATATACCAAGACTTGACTCCCGAACTGTTTGGGGAGTTTGCCAGCAAGCCCGTTTTTTTAGATATCAAAGATACTGACACGCAATGCGTCATCCTAACGGATAACGCGCATGTTATTGTCGTGTTTCGCGGTAGCGAATCGTCGGTGGATTGGAAAACTAATTTAGATACGCCTCAATCGCAAGCAAGCTTTGATAAAAATGTCATTGAAGCTGCCATTGTCAATGAAGGTAAACTCGAACAAATCTATCCTTATCAAGGAGAAAGCCGCTCCAATGCCAAAATGCACTGTGGATTTACGCGCGCTTATTTCTCGGTTCGCAATGATATTCATACCTATATCGCTAATCGAGACGTTACAAAGATCACGACAACGGGCCACAGTTTGGGAGGCGCTCTAGCCAGCCTCTGTGCCGTCGATCTGCAATACAACTTCACCGATAAGGTGCAAACGATTGAGGTATACACCTACGGCAGCCCGAGAGTTGGCAATGAGGGGTTTCGAGCATCATTTAATCGCCGCGTGCCCAATAGCTATCGTTTTGTTCACGGCGTCGATATCGTGCCCGCGCTGCCACGGTGGTGGCAAGGCCAATATCGCCACGTCGATCGCGCTTACCGCATTGGTAATCGGCTTCGCTGGAACTTTCTATCGGCTCGATTCAAAGATCACGCCATCGACAATTATATTGAGGCGTTAAAACAACGTATGTAGTCGACAACAACCCTCGTGCTACACGCTTGCCGCTTCTGTACGGACATTCTGATAAGGGCGATCGCCGTTTTCAGGAACAGACTTTAAGATCGGTGAAGTTAGAGTCCTCGCACCCGGTCGAGCTTCGCATGACTGAGACATCCAATTCCTTGTTCGATCGCTTCATTTTGCCACTGTTAAAGGTGTTCCCCGTAGATCGCGAGGCGCTGGCAGGCCCCTATCGTCAAATTGACTGGCAGAAACAGTGCCATCTTCTAACTGACCCTACGCTTGAGTATCCCGATTACTACCGCAATACGGCGTTTCATGGCGTTGAGGGCGGCTATCTAACGTCGGGAGCTGCTGTGACCTACGATCCAGTAACCCAATACGCTCTCCCTCCTAATGAGCAGTGGGTCAGACAGACGGCAATCGATGTCATTCAAGGAAGACCGCGCCGGATCCTAGATTTAGGCTGCGGCACGGGGTCGACAACACTGATGTTGAAGCAAGTGTTTCCGAGTGCTGAGGTCATTGGTTTGGACTTATCGCCCCACATGCTGGTGGTGGCAGAGCAAAAGTCACGCCAGGCGCGATTGCCCGTCACCTGGAAGCACGGTAACGCGACGAGCACCCCTTTTCCTGATGCTTCGTTTGACCTGGTGACGATGACACTGCTGCTGCACGAAACTCCGAGCGCGATCTCCCGTCAAATCCTGTCCGAATGTTTCCGATTACTGAAAGACAGTGGCGAAATCGTCATTTTGGATGGAAACCAAACCGTCCTCAAGCAAGTGGATTGGCTAAACGATATTTTTACCGAACCGTACATTCGCGAATATGCGTCTGGCGACTTGACCAGCTGGCTGCACGAAGCCCAGTTTGAAGCCGTGCAGTTAACTCCGCAGTGGTGGCTGCACCAGACCGCACGAGCAATGAAACCATTGGGTGTCGCAAAAGCTGCGAGTTTTTCAACAACCGAAGCATTCCCCAGCAATTTGCCGGAATTCGTACCTGCTTGAGAAGAAAAGAGACTGAATTAACTATCTCTGGGAACACGCATCGAGTGATTATAGTCATTCGCTTTAAAGATGAGACAGACTTGTTTCGAGATAGTCAGCCACAATCTCATTGAGCGTAACCACAGTTTTGCGACACTTTCCAGTCCTCTCTAGTCGACCCCCAAGAGGCAATTGTCAAACGAGCGTTAAGTTTATAGGTACCGTACCCAGTAGTTCACCATTCAAACCATTCTCTGAATAGAGATCGAATTCGATTATGTTGTTTCTTTGCGGTACTTCACTACCCAAAAAGTTCCCGCCCTTGTTACCAAATAGTGAGTAAGGCTCGACATTATCGGTTTGGGTCTTCTGGCCGTTATTGAGATCGAGGGACATACTCTCGACCTGACCAAAGAAGGGGCTAGTGTCGGGAACAGTTGCTGCAATAGTCAGGTTTTGGTTGTTAAACATGCTCACCGAGAGCGTGTCACCCTCCTCGATTGGCGCGATCTCGATGTCGGTGTCTGCATCGTAGAGCCAACTCTTGAGAACGGGAGTCCCTGCAATTTCTTCGTCAGCAACATCAATCGCTACTGAAGTATCAATGAAGCCTGACGAAGAAATTGCAGTCGTCGGCGTTGGAGCCCCGTTGGCCTCCACATCGTTTACACCAGCTACTGTAAAAGTCGCAGAACTATCTTCGGCAGGAATAATCGCTGTCTCGGGCACTGTGGCCTCGCCCATATTGGTACTGAGAAGTGAGACGGTCAAATCCGCACTCGTGTCGTCGGTATTGCTAGTCACGGCTGCCGTGGCCATACCGCTATTCTCTAGGATGCCGTCTGGGCTGACGCCTAGGGTGAGTTCTGGCTCCGGCTCGCCAAACTGCAAATAGATTGGCTGTGTAACCGGACCGAGAGGCAGGTTGTCGTGGCTAGGAGCGATGATGCCTGCCACGAAGCCCAATGGCAGCTCGTCCTCACCGAGAAAATCAAACCCAGCTACATCAGAGAACTCAAACAGTTCGGAGATATCTTGATCGTCACCCGTCAGCACGACATCCACAGTTTGGAACTCGACAGCATTGTTTGCGGGGAAGTCCGAAGCTGCTAACGCATCCAACTGAGCTTGCAGAACGGGAGCATAGGCTTGGTCGTCCGGATCGGGGCTGTTGAAAAATTCATTGGTTGCTGGTTGGATGAACCCTTTTGTCAGCACCACCCGCGCCGTACTACTTGCCGGTCCGTTGACGACGACGATCGGCTTATCTACATCGTTATAGCTGCCTAGGCCTCCGGCACTGAGACCATTCACTGTCAACGAAACTGAGGTTTCGGGAGAATCCTCTGACGCCAGTGCCTGCGAACCTCCTTGATTGTCCACCCCTTGGAGTTGTCCGGTAGCTGTGGTGCCATCGGTAAAGGT
>JBCBVC010000018.1:0-40102 GCA_039817845.1 Cyanobacteria bacterium J06642_2 | reverse complement strand
TCGACATAGACTTGCATACCTGCATTCTTTACTGCCGAGATGGCATCTTCTAACTCTGCTCTAGTACCGTACTTAGTAGGAATTGTGTTTTTCTGGTTAAACTCTCCCAAATCAAAAAGATCGTAAACTCCGTAGCCGACGTCAAATCCTCCGGAGTTTCCCTTATATGGAGGTGGGAACCAAATTGCCGTTACGCCGCGATCGGCAAGCTCAGCAGCTTTAGCTTTAATTTGCTTCCATAATCTCCCTCCAGATGGATATCTGTAATGAAAGAATTGCATCAAAACGCCATTTTGCACGTCTATACCTTGTGATGTGATATCGCTGGGAGTCTATAGTATTTCTTATAAAATATCAAATGTGTCAGCAACGATGTCCTGAGTTAGATGCTCGTCCAGCTGTCAGAATAAAAATATTGCCAGAATGGCAACATTGCAAATTGACCACTTGCTGGATTAAGTAGAGTAAACCTTACTACTTCAGAGTTCAGAAATGTCAACAAATGCATTGCGAGTTGGGGTTGCAGGACCAGTTGGATCTGGCAAGACAGCTTTGGTAGATGCTCTGTGCAAGAGACTGCGCGAGACTTACGAGATCGCCGTGGTCACGAACGACATTTACACTCGCGAAGACGCTCAGTTCCTGGTGCGATCGCAGGCGTTGAGTAGCGATCGCATTGTGGGTGTGGAAACGGGTGGCTGTCCTCACACCGCCATTCGGGAGGATGCGTCGATTAATTTGGTGGCGATCGAGGCTTTAGAACACAAGTTCGAACGGCTCGAACTCTTGTTCGTGGAAAGTGGTGGCGATAATCTGGCGGCCACTTTTAGTCCCGAACTCGTGGACGTCACACTTTACGTGATTGACGTGGCTGCTGGTGACAAAATCCCGCGCAAAGGCGGGCCGGGAATTACCAAATCTGACCTTTTGGTGATCAATAAGATCGACCTAGCTCCTTTGGTGGGAGCCGACTTGAGCGTGATGGAACGGGACGCGAAGCAACAGCGCAAAGATAAACCATTCGTGTTTGCCAATCTGAAAACTCAGGAAGGGCTTGAAGCGATCGCGCAATTCATCAAAGGACACGTCCTTCCCAAGTCGGCAGCATCGCTACCGTAATGTCGAAATATCGAGATGCGATCGAGTTCGGTAGTTTGGGCAAATTCCCGGAGCGTTCGTGATGCGTTCGAGCCACTCGTATCCTAATTCTGAGGTAAATCCTTGAAAGGAAGGGATGCTTGGATACGTGCATCTTTGACAGGCCTTACATTTCTTCAAGCAAACGAAAAACTTCATTAGGACACCTGTTACCGATTAATTGCGCCCTTTAGGATGAGCGGGTCCGGTGTTTGTCACCCCGTGAGTTCCCGGCGAAGCCTGACGCGCAGGGGTTGCTACCGGATTTCGCACTACCTGGAGGTCAGCAACTCCACTACCCACGTGGGGCTTGCGACAGATGCATATGACTGAAATGGCAAAAGTAGCTGTCTTGCTGTGTGGCTACGGCGAGGTTGAAGAGTACGAGGAGTTTGCCAATTACAACGAACGGGCGCTGCGTCTGTTGGCATCTAAATTTATTAAGTTTCCCGAGTTCTCCATTCCCTGGCTGGCCAAAGCCCTGGAATTTACCGATCGCCGCGAGTGGAGCAAACAGGACCACTATCATTCGCCCCACAATGAGATTTTTGAAGCGCAACGGGCGGGTTTAGAACGAGTATTGCAACAGCGATATGGCGATCGCGTAGCGGTGTTCAAAGCCTTCAACTTCTGCGAGCCTTTTCTGCCTCATCAGGTGTTGCAGCAGATTCGCGAGCAGGGGTACACTCGCCTGCTCATCTATCCACTGTTGGTGGTCGATTCCGTCTACACGAGCGGTTTGGCACTCCAGCAAATCAACGAAGCCCTTGGTGACGACCACGACTGGATTGAAGACCTGCGCTACCTGCCTAGCTTTTACGAGCGCCCAGAATATCATCAGTGCATGGCCGACCACATTGAAGGGCGACTGCAGGATTTGCAGGGCAACTACGCTCGCACTCAAATCGGCATCATTTTGCTCAATCACGGCTGCCCGGTGGATTCAAAGGGATTTGAAAGTGGTATTCGCGAAAGTGAAGCCCTGTATAGCAGCATTCGAGAGCGTCTCATCCACCGCTATCCCCTCGTATCTATTGGCTGGATGAATCACGACACTCCCGGTCAGTGGACGACGCCCGATATGGAACTGGCTGCGACGAATCTCCTCACTACGGGAGCGAAGGCGCTCGCGTTCGCTCCCATTGGTTTTGCCACGGAAAATCATGAAACAATGTTGGACGTAGGCTACGCCATCAAAAAGTTTCAGTCCAAAGCCGAGTGCCTCCACCTCGATTGTTTGAATGACGATCCGGCATTTTTGCAAGTGGCAGCCAACTGGGTCGATCGCCTGATTGGCGAACTACTAAGCGAAGAACAGCCTTCATTGCAGACCGTTCCAACTTACTCAGTCAACGAATTTCAAACTCCCAATCGCAATCGCGAGCTTCACAAAGTGCTTGCTGGTAACGGCCACCATCACCACTCCCACGGGCACTCCCACGGTCCGGGCGGGCATCACCACCATCACCATTAATGCTACTGGCGAGCCGGTATCCGAACGGTAACTCTGTCCGTATCCCGGCTCCAGTTTCCAGCTACCTTCGACATCAAGAATTACCTAGTTCTGGATGCACTTTGCCAATCCAGTGAATCGAGCCGCACCGTACGCTCCGCATAATCGCCTCATGCCCTACCGCCAACTCCCCAGGCGACCTCTCGGCTTCTTTCCTACCCCGCTCCACGCACTGCCTCACCTCAGCGATCGCCTTGGCGGTCCACGCCTTTTCATCAAACGCGACGACCAGACCGGTCTTGCCCTCGGTGGCAATAAAACTCGCAAGCTCGAATACCTGATTGCTGACGCGATCGCCGACAAAGCAGACACGCTGGTCACCGCCGGGGCTACCCAATCTAACCACTGTCGTCAAACTGCCGCCGCTGCTGCCGCCTGCGGCTTGAGCTGCGATCTCGTTCTCGGCGGCTCAGCCCCCACAGCTGCGACTGGCAACTACTTGCTCGATTGTCTCTTCAACGCGCACGTCCACTGGGCTAGAGACAACCGCAAAGGCGAAACCATCCCCGAGATTGCTAACGAACTGCGCGAGCGCGGACGCATTCCTTACCTCATCCCTTACGGCGGTTCCAACGCGATTGGTGCTTCAGCCTTCGTCACCGCGTTCGCCGAACTCACTCGTCAACTTCAAGATCTCAAAATTAGCCACATCATCCTTGCCTCCAGTTCTGGCGGGACTCAAGCGGGACTCACGCTCGGCAAATATCTGTTCAACTCTCCGGTAGAAATCATCGGGATTGAAATTGATAAAGGAGAAGCAGGTAGCGGCTCATTTGCAGGTCATATTGCGACCCTAGCAACTCAGACTGCCAATCTTTTGGAAGTCAATGCCACCTTTTCGCTGGCCGACGTGGCTCTCCAGCAAAACTATGTTGGAGAAGGGTATGGCATGGTGGGCGAACTCGAGCGTAGAGCGATCGCCCTCACCGCTCAAACCGAAGGAATTTTGCTGGATCCGGTCTACACCGGACGCGCGATGGGCGCGCTGATGGACCTGTGCGATCGCGGCCAACTCACTGCTGACCATACCGTGCTGTTTTGGCACACAGGCGGCACTCCAGCTCTATTTGCCCACTCCCACGAGCTGATGGAGCAGTAACGAGAGCCTCGCACTCCGCATTAATGAGAGATGAAGATTAATGAGGGATGAAGAGAAAACAACGGACCGCTGCGCACAGCCATGTTGAATCACTAGATGCTGTGTACATTTACTTTCCTGAGCTGTTGGTCGAAATCAGCGGCTCTGACGAGGCCTTCGGACGCGATCGCCATGCTTTCGCCATAGTCTGCCAGGTGGTCGCATCCCAAAAATCCCAGCACGATTTCTGAGATCAACCAAACAGAAACTCTAAATACGAACTGAGATAACACCACGACCTGAACCTGCCCCCATACAGTGACTTGCGACTCAAACGATGGCAGCTCGGCCAAAGCGTTTATCTACAAGCCTTCAAACAGAATTCATCGAATACCAGGCAACCATACGAGTCATTGCGGCGCCTTTATTAAGAATTGTATTTGTTTATTTACTTTTCTTGCAATACTTGCGCTAGGCGGACTCTACGCCGTTTTCAGTAGGGCTAACCGTACTAAGGCTTTATCCGTCCGTAAGGACAAATGTGACGACCATTGCCAGAGGCTCGCGCCCTTATGCGGCACAGACCTCAAGCCGAGCAGAGCTCGCTTAATTCCAACTAAGATGACAGGTGCAACGTCTAGCGGCTGACGCGCGCGATAAAACGGAGGCTCGATTTGCTGAGGCGTGAAGATAGGAGATGACTCTTTCGCTGGCAGAACGTCTGGAAGCCTACTCGGATAGCCATCCGCAGGAAGTATTGCTGGTCGACGTGTTGATCGATGGCGAGTGCGATCGCGTGTTGATTTTTCGAGGCTATTCGAGTTCCCTCATGGGGGCCACTACTGCCGATCTTGGCGTTCCTGTCATCCCGTCGGACGCTGTTATCGAAACGATTTCTCGTCTCCAGGCCCCTTATCAGCCCGATGCCCCTCTCTATCTCGAACGCGATTTGGACTGGCCTGCTTTTGACGCTCGGCTAGCAGGGCTGGGGATCTAAGCGCTGCACGGAGCAACGGTCTGCCTGAAATAGTGAAGGATAGAAATTGAGGCGCTACACTAGCTAAGGTCAAATATTAGGGGATACCCGTGGCAGAACTCGACACCGGAATTCCTAGTTTTCGTTGGGTCCAAGCCGCCATTCGCGACCAAAAAACCGTCTCTGTCAAGCTCGCGACTAGCGAAGAAGTAGGCGGCAGAGTTCGCTGGCAGGATACCGAATGCATTTGCCTGCTCGACGAGCGAGAACAGGACGTGCTGCTCTGGCGCAATGCCATTGCCTGGATGCGAGTCAGAACGTAGGTGCATACAAGTCAAAATATGGGCGCATACGAGTCAGAATATGGGCGATCGAGACGATGCTGCTCGAAACCATATTAATAGGAACGATATAAAACGGAGAGAGAGGGATTCGAACCCCCGGAACCCTTGCGGGCTCTGCTGATTTCAAGTCAGCCGCAATCGACCAAACTCTGCCATCTCTCCAGGCGTTACATCTCATTTTTGCACGGCTATCTCGATTTGGCCGCAATCGCCACGGCAAATTTTGGCAATGTCTGACTGGAGGACGTTTGTGGGGTCTAACGGTATGTTATGCTCTGTTGCAAAACTGAGATATACCGACGTTTTAGTTCGGTCACGAGCGCAATAACTGCGACTGAGTTGCTGAATATCTAGAGCGTTTTACGCAGCTTAATAGCTGCCATAGCAAACATCGTTTCGGCGGAGACAACCGTATCTATGCTGGCCTTGACCCAAGTCCTTGCAGCCCTGCCTGAAGGATTCGAACTATTCGATCCTTTAGTTGACATCTTGCCCATCATTCCGCTGCTGTTTTTCCTCCTCGCTTTCGTGTGGCAAGCTGCGGCCGGGTTCAAATAAGTTTCCGGGCTTTAGCCTACGCTGTCACGAGCTGACGGCACGAGTTTTGGCATCCTCTGAGGTCGAGCCTTAAGCGCGGCCTTTTTTTTGCATGGAACCGCGTTTTCGGTCAGGATATGCTCTGGGTTTGAGGCGATCGCGGGTATGTAAGCTCGTGCGACTGTCTCTACCCATAGCAGCCTCAAGCTGTTTAGGACGTTTTGGCTATCCAGAACCCAGTTGCTATTGGTGCATCCACGTCCAAACTCAATCGTCAAGAGCTATATGTGCTGGAGGACAAGTGCGCGATGGCGACAACAGGAATGGGTTCGCTGGCGCGCGTGGCAGGTATTGTTGCGATTGCCACTGCTCTAAGCAAAGTGTTGGGTCTGGTGCGGCAGTTACTCATTGCTGCTTCCTTCGGCTCCGGTACCGATTACAGTGCCTTCGGTGTTGCCTACATTCTGCCCGGATTCATTTTTATTCTGTTGGGTGGCATTAACGGGCCGTTCCACAGCGCTATGGTCAGTGTGCTGAAGAAACGGCAGGGTGCAGATGTGGCTCCCATCGTCGAGACGGTTTCTACCCTGGTCGGCCTAGTCCTTGCCGTTTTGACTCTCGGTCTGATGGTATCCGCAGACGGTTTGGTGCAGTTACTCTCTCCAGGCTCCAGTCCCGAACTACTGCAACTGGCCACTACCCAACTGCGGATTATGGCACCGCTGGCTTACTTGTCCGGCGCAATTGGCATGGGCTTTGGCACCCTCAATGCCGCCGAACATTATTTACTACCCGCCCTCAGTCCTCTCATTTCCAGCCTTTCCGTTATCTTCGCCATTCTGTTTTTCAAAGACGCGGGCGGTATTTACGTGCTGGCTTGGGGCACAGTGGTGGGAGGCATGTTGCAGTGGTTGGCTCAGATTCCGCTGCAAATGAAGTTAGGTTTGGGGCGTTTTCGCTGGCGGCTGCAGTGGTCGCGACCAGAAGTACGGACGGTGGTTGGCATCATGATTCCGGCCGTATTGTCTTCTGGTGCCGTATACATCAATGTCAATACTGATTTAGTCTTTGCCTCCTTTCTGCCAGGCGATCGCGCGATCGGTAATTTGGCCTACGCGCAGCTGCTCTACCTGACGCCACTTGGCATTTTGTCAAATGTCATCTTGGTACCGCTTATGCCCCTGTACTCGCGGCTGGCTATTCCTTCCCATTGGGCGGAATTCCGCCTTCGCATTCGGCAGGGTTTGCTGGTGGCGACGATCCTGATTTTGCCCGCAGCCATGCTCATTGGCGTGTTGGCCCGTCCCATCGTGCAAGTAGTGTACGAACGCGGTAAATTTACGCCAGAAATCACCCTCGAAGTTTCTGCATTGCTGTCTGCCTATGCCATCGGCATGGTCTTCTATCTCAGCCGCGATATTTTGGTCAGAGTCTTTTATGCCCTCGAAGACAGTCGCACTCCTCTGCTCGTCAGCACGTGCGCCATTGTTTTCAATGCCGCGTTTGATTACATCGGTATTCAACTGATAGGCGCGCCGGGTCTGCCTCTTTCGACGGCTGGCGTCAATATTGTTGCAGCCTTAGCGTTGGGGACTATCCTGCAACGACGTTTGGGTGGCTTGCCCTGGAATCGCCTGTTATGGGATATCGGTCGGTTGGCAGGGGTGACGGCGATCGCCGGAGGCCTGACTTTTGCTGCCTGGTCGAGCAGCGGCACGTGGCTGAGCGCCCCTGGTCCACTCGCAATAGTCGTCCGAGCGAGTGTGGCTGGCACGATCGGGCTGCTGATATATGCCTTTGGCGCGCTATTGCTAGATATCGACGAAGTGGAACAGTTGCGTCGCAAAGGGCGCGGTATGTTTAATGGCTGACGATCGAGCTCACAGTGGTAGCAGACAAAGTTTTGCTGACAAAACTTCTAGAAACGTCAAGATAACGGGTTTCTTCTATCGACTTATCGCATCTTGTAACGGCAGAGACATATAGCTCGTCGAGTTTCGAGCCGCACTGTATAGTGAAAATGTGAAGAAAACCTTAAGGAGTTCAATCCATGACTCCGCTTACGATCCGTCACTTTTGGCAGTTGATCGATCGCATCAATTTGCAGGGATTGTCGTCTAAGCAAGATGTCGAGCTAGTGCCGTTGTTGGTGCAAGAGTGTCGTAAAGAGCCTCATCTCGATGCGGTCGAGACAACCACGCTCAATACCTACATCAGCGTTCGTCTGCCGTTAATTCGCGACCTGCTAGCGATGGGTTAAGTTTTCGACGACTCTCTCTTCGCGCCTCTGTCAGGCCCGTGACGGATAAGCGCAATGGCCTCGACCGCAAGCAGCAATCAAATCTACCCTCCTGCCAAGTCCGTTACATCGAGAATGGCGCTTTGATAAAGATAAGGCCGCAGCGGAAACCACTTCCCCGGCGACCAGTCCTATCAAGCCTCGTTTCGAGGAGATGTTTGAGGAGATCGTCATGAACCGCTCGTTTGCTCCCTTTGCTGCATTGGCCGTGCTTCTGGCTACGATAGCTGAAGCAGGCTTACCTCTCCCGGCGTCTGCCAATCCTTACGACTGGTATCCCTCCACTGAAGTCGCTCAAAACGACGGTGGTTGGCGCCCCATCAATCCTCAACCCATTCCGCGCGGTCCGCAACAGTTCCAGCTCGAAACCAGCATGGCCGTGCTCTCGGGCGAAAATATTCCCCTCACGTTCCGCTCCAACGAAACTCTTTTCCTCGACCCCAGCGAGACTCGTGCGTTCTCTCTCCAGCTGGAGTCGGATGTCCGCGACTCATTTGGTAATGTCGTCATCCCAAGTGGTGCGATCGTCTCTGGTCAATTCCAACCCGTATCTGGCGGTTCTCAGTTCGTCACCAATTCGGTGGAATTTAACGGTCAGACCTTCCCGCTGAGCGCGCAATCGGCCCGGATCGCTTCCCGCAAAGACCCCCGTCAGGTATCGGGTGGCGCGATCGCTCAGGATGCCGCGATCGGTGCAGGCATCGGTGTCCTATTGGGCGGCATCACCGGCGACAAGGCGATTGCCACTGAAGAAGTCTTAGGTGCTGCTGCAATCAGTGCCGTGGTGGGCAACGTTACCGCACCTTCCAAAATCGTGGTTCGCCCAAACACGCCTCTGACTTTGCAAGTAACCCAGGATTTCCGTCCGGCGATCTAGCGATCCAGAGTCAAATTAAACTCCACTACGCTTCCGCGTGGTTGTTACTAGCCGCTAACCAATCCAATACGGCATCATTCCATCCGGCTGGGCCGGGGAGTGATGCCATTTGCCATGAAGATTGACGTCTTTCCCAGAGCGCGTCAGCTTGAGGTCCGGGTAACACGACGCTGTTGTCGGTTCGGCTTAGGAAGGCAGCATCGGAGAGGGTATCTCCCAGCCCCAGAGATCGCACCAGCCCGGCATGGGCGCGATAGCAATCGAGCAAAACTTGAACGGCTGTACCTTCGTCCACATCTCCCGTGAGGTACCAACTGCTTTCAGGATAGGGGAGCTGTAAAGGTTTGAGCTGCAAGTGATGGCGGTGGACGGCGTTTTCCAGGCGCAAGCGATCGCCTGCGTAGGCGAAAATTTCACTGTATTCGCGCTGGCGAGCTAGGTGAGCGACTTCGAGGGGAACGCCTAAGGTGGAAGCTAATTCACCTTCCGTCCAGTCTCCGAAACCGACGATATCCGCTTGGAGTTCGGCTCGGACGTCTTTAAGGACGCGACGCAGGTGAGCGTAGGGAAATCCCATTTCGCGATAGGCATACCCCTCCCGTCGCGACCAGCTATCGTCCAGAATGGAATCGGGGAAATAGTCGAGGGGCACGAATACAGCCGCTCCGTCTTCACAGATAAACGGGTGGTCGAGCTCTAGGGTTTGGCGCAAATCTTCGAGCTCAGCACGGGTGCGACTGCTAACCAGAATGACGGGTATACCGCGTCGTTCTAAAGCATCGAGTGCCGGACGGGCAGCACCAAAGCTACTGCTGTCAGCGTCGAGCAAGCTGCCGTCCAAATCGGTGAATACAACTCTCATCGGCCCTCAGGCGTAGATGTGGCATCTGTTGCGATCGCGCGCTGGCGTCGGACAGCATTCAGTGTACAGCACCCGTTCTAGACGACTGCTCCGGTAAAATACCACCCGAAAACTACGGAGATCGCCACTGCTAAAAATGCTGGATGGAAGAGGTCTGGTAGGCTAATTGGCATGGCCACATTCGAGTCCGAGTTTAATTTGTTGCTGCGGGCCCGCTACCCAGCAATTTACGTTGCTACGTTGGAAGAAGAACGGGCCGAGCAAGCCATGCGCTCGGCCAGCAGCGATCGCGTCTTTCAATGCTGGGATTTCGTTACGGGCTACGACATCAATGGCGTGGATGCTAATTTCGGGCAGCGCAACCCGCTGCAAGCATTGGAGTTTGTCACGCGGGCGAATCCGCAAACCCCAGCAGTGTTCGTTCTGCGGGACTACCATCGATTTTTAGACGACATTTCCGTATCGCGGCAGCTGCGCAATCTGGCTCGCGAGCTGCGATCGCAGCCGAAAACCCTCGTCATCTTGGCTCCCGAGCTGTCCATTCCAGTGGAGCTCAGCGAGACGATTACTGTGCTGGAATTTTCACTCTGCCGCGCTGAAGATATTGAGGTAGCCATCTCGCGCTTGGTGGGCAATACGTCAGCTTTGTCGGCGAGCGATCGCGGAGCGATGGTACGAGCTTGTCAGGGATTGACGCTGAATCGGGTAGAGCAGGCGTTGGCGAAGGCGATCGCGCAGTGGGGCTATTTGGCTCCTGAGGCGGTAGAGCTGATTTTGGAAGAGAAGCAGCAAAAGATTCGCCAGACGCAAATTTTAGAGTTTTATCCGGCAACCACCGATCTGGCCGATATCGGCGGTTTGGACAATCTCAAGGAATGGTTGATGCGGCGGGGGGCGGCGCTAAGCGAGAAGGCGCGTCAATACGGTTTGCCGCAGCCGCGCGGACTGTTACTAGTGGGCATTCAAGGGACGGGTAAATCACTAACGGCAAAGGCGATCGCCCATCACTGGCATTTACCACTGTTGCGATTGGACGTGGGTCGCTTGTTTGGCGGGTTGGTAGGTGAGTCGGAGGCGCGGACGCGGCAGTTGATTCAGCTTTCCGAGGCGATGGCCCCATGCGTGCTGTGGATTGATGAGATTGACAAAGCGTTTGGCGTGTCTGCCAGCAATGATGGCGGAACGACGTCAAGGGTATTGGGGTCGTTAGTGACGTGGATGGCTGAGAAAACCGCACCCGTGTTCGTGGTGGCAACGGCCAATAACATTCACCTGTTGCCGCCGGAGTTGTTGCGTAAGGGAAGATTTGACGAAATCTTTTTTGTCGATTTGCCGGATCGAGCCGAGCGAGCTGAAATCTTTACGGTGCATTTGAGCAGAGTACGCCCGCAGACGCTACGCGATTACGACATTTCGCGTTTGGCTTACGAGACTCCTGATTTTTCGGGTGCCGAGATCGAGCAAATTACGATTGAAGCAATGTATTTAGCCTTCAGTCAAAATCGCGATTTTACGACGGATGATATTTTAGAAGCGACGGCGCAAATGGTACCGCTAGCCCGAACGGCCAAAGAGCAGGTCGAGCTGCTGCAAAGTTGGGCGCAGCAAGGGAAAGTGCGGCTGGCTTCGCGCCGAAATATGTTGAGGGCGCGATCGGACTAACCATCAGAAACCACACTGGGGTCAGTTTGTGAGTTTGACTTTTTTGATGTAGTTTGTTGAGGATATTAATGACACGCTCGGAAGTCATCGATCCAGCAGAGCGTTTGGACTCACGAAGTATTGTTTAAGTCACGAACTAATGCTCTAATCAACGATAGTTACGCGTGAAGTCTGCTCACGTTACTGAAGTAGGCATGACAGAAATGCCTCTTCACGAGCAGTAAATTCCTCATCAGTGGTATTTAGAAATTGAATCGCGAGTCGAGCACAATGGCGATTCAGTTGTTTAGGGTTCGCCATGTCCAACTCGTTCAGAATTACGTGCATAGCCCACCGCACAGCTTCGGTTTCACCAGGGCCAATTGCACGATGTAGTGGCAAGTATTGTGATTCAGCCCAAAGGTGAATGTCTAAGCTAGAGATTGCAGAGCGCTCCCATTCAATGAGAATCTCTTCCAGCATTTGTCGAGTTAAGGAAGCAGTTTGATTCATTCGAGTTGCATATTAGCTAAAAACTTAGCGGCTTGCGTTTTCGTAGATTCGTTGCAGTGATTTATTCGACGGAAATTTGAGAGCGGAGCCCAAGGAAAAGATGATAGAATCCATCGCCATCTAGACCATTTCTAGAAAGTCTATCGAGATTCTTGTACGCAACCACAACATCGTACTCTCCGGAAGTGATTTTTATTCGCTTTACATCCGGGAAGTAATAAAGGTCTTGCACAAATGCCCAACTGAATGCTGAAACCCTTATTCCACCGTAGTGATTGTCGATTCATGCAAGAGGTCTAATCAATGCAACCTGTCACCACAAGTGAACCAGCATCGCATTCTATTGTGCAACGGTTGACGCGACTCCCATCAGGCGGGTTAAGATCTGGGTGTTCATCAGAGATTTTTATGAATACGGGTACATCCATGTTTCTAACGGTTCTGATGCCAACAGAGCGATCGCCAATCGCCATAAAGTTTTCTACTGCATCATCAGACCAGGCGTCGGACAAGTCTCCAAAAATTTCGTTATCATCCTGGATGTAAAACTGAAAATAATCTGCAAAAAGATTAAGTTTTAAGGTTTGCATGTCTATCTAATACTGTTATGGCGTTTTTGGCCTGATGAGGCACAGGTAATAAGCTGATACCTCAACTAAACTGATATTGGCCATACCCCATACTAAACCTGTAAAGGCTGTAGTACGAAAATGCATGATGCGTTACAATGGTGAATAAAATTATACAGCAGCCTAGCATGATTGAATACACACTTGGAGAAGGCTAAACTCCGCCGGACAAATCGCGAGACTCTTTGGCAAGGTGCAGTTGAAGCGCTCAGTATAATTGTTTTTGCTGCCTTGTTTGGTTAATAGTTTTATGGGTTGGATTCTCGACAAATTGGCGACCACACTACTTGCATAGAAAGCGCTGTTTGCCAGTATAAATATGACCGTTTCTGGCTGTGTACTGAGCTCAGTAGCTTGGGCGCTGGGGCATGTAACACGAACAGATAGCTTCAGTGATACCCTCACAAAACCATCATTACTATCTGGGTTCTACCGCCCAGAAATCTCGTTACTCTCATGCCCGAAACTTCGATCGAAGAATGCGGGTTTCAACTTATCCCGAACTCACGTTACTCAGTTACTCACATGTATCATCAGAGTCCTCACAATTTCCACACAGTTATCTACTAAGTTCAAATTATTGAGGAATAGAAAATTCCACAATCTGGATAATACTTACGCTTACTACCGTATCTCGGAGGATCCTAACGTGGCGCTGGGCTTAGGAATTAATTTGTATAGAGTTCACATTTTACCAGTCAAGATCGAAGCATATTCAAGCTTTAAGGAGTATAGAATTCATCTCAAAACACGATAGTGACAGATGAGATGCTGTCTCGATGTTAAAGAAAATCAAAAAGGAGATTGTAAATATGAACTCTGTTATTTTCACCGAAGTCACGGAATCGGCCGAAATTGCTTTAATTGAAGGCATAGGATATGGTTCTGCTTGGGGGGATTTTAATGGCGACACGCTCCCCGATCTCTACGCAAGCAATCATTCTAAACCTGTAAGTCTTTATCTTAACAATGGTGATGGTACGTTTACAGATATTGCGGCCGAGACACTTTCTTCAGGGCAAGGTTTCGATACCCATGGAGCAGCGTGGGCTGACTTTGATAACGATGGCGATCGAGATATTGTTCAGGTCACAGGGGCAGGAGGTGGTCGAGGTAGTGAACCTACCCTTTTATTTGTCAATGAAGGACAAAGCCTGATAGATCGAGCAGGCTTGCTGGGAGTTGAGTATCCCCTAGGGCGCTCCAGAATGACTGGATGGCTTGATTATGATAGCGATGGCTGGCTCGACCTATCCATATCAACTGTGAAGCGGCCAGATCGACAAGCTCCCTCCACTATCTTCCAACAAACTAACGGTATATTTGAGGATATTGGTCCTGTTTCCGGACTGAAGGAAGGAACTGTTTACAGCAGTTTATCTGATGTTTCAGGAGACGGTGCTCTGGATCTTATCGTAAAGTCAGGTAATGGAATTACCGTATATGACACCACAACATTGCCTTTTACAAATATTACAACCGATCTATCACTTAAAGGACTTAAGGGAAGGGATATTGCATTTGCTGATTTTGATGGTGATTTGCTTCCGGATCTTTTTATCACCCGGCAGGGGGGAGGTTCGGATGTCGTTCAGGATGACACAAATAATGCTCGGCTATTACTCAGGACGGAACAAGGCGAGCAAGGGATAAAATTTAGTACGCCTGGGGAGGTTACCTTTAGACTTCGACAAAAAAATTCCACGCCTGGCTTTAATCTAAGTAGCATTTTTGTTGGCTCTGATGGAATTAGTCCTACGGGGTCAGAAGGTTATATCACTGAGTTCACTTTATCTCCCGATGATCCAGCAGTTCGCGGAATTGCTCCGTACGACCCTAGCGTGGATCGAGGAATCTACATTGGCTACGATCCTAATCAACAGCAATGGCAGCTATTGCGATCTATTTCAAGTCGGGAACTCACAGGCCGGATCCAATCAACTGAGCCGCTAGAGCAATTGACGGCAGTGAATTTCGATCTTGAAGGAGAGCCTCCTGAAGATCGCCTACTACTGAACACCGGTCATGGGTTCGAGGATCGAAGCGAGCAATTTGGGATTGAAAGCGATCCTGTCAAGAGTGATTCTGTTGCAGCAGCAGATTTTGATAACGACATGGATGTGGATCTCTACGTTACAACAGCGAGTCCAGCCGGAAATCCGAGTAATGTTCTCTATGACAATCAAGGAGACGGTACTTTTATTGCACTCCCTGATGGTTTTGGGGCAGAAGGAACCACTCTAGGGAGAGGCGGAGCCGTGACAACGGTAGATTACGATCTCGACGGTTTTGTCGATCTATTTGTTTCTAACGATCAATTTCCAACTCTTCTAGTAAGTGATGCTCCCGATCAACTTTTCCATAATCAAGGCAATAATAATCATTGGCTAGAAATTGACCTCGAAGGTGTGACCTCCAACCGAGACGGAATCGGTGCACGAGTCTATGCCACTGCTGGTGGAATATCTCAGTTCAGAGAGCAAACCAACGGGATTCATAGAGCATCGCAGAATCACCAGCGATTGCACTTTGGTCTGGCCGACAACAAGCACGTGCATCATCTGGAAATCAGATGGCCCAGTGGTATCGTGCAGCAACTTGAAAGTATTCCTGCAAACCAGTTGATTCGAGTTGTAGAGCCCTCAGGCTCTTTCGTGGCTGGCAAGCCTGATTTTGATATCGGTACAGAAGAAGGCGTATTCCTATGGCAAGACCTTAACGATGGTTCTTATCATTTAAGAACAGTGGGAATGGGTAACGCTACAAACTTCCATGTGGATTTGATCACTACAGGAGAATTACTGGAAGTAAGTCCTGTAGCTGTTGAATCTGATGACCAATTGGTAACCACTGAATTTGGATTTTCATTTGATTCTTCCATTCGTGGTTTGCAAGATGGGCTTGATTTTCAAGTTACCCCAGGGGCTAAGACACTCATCTCAGTGACCCAGGATGGCGTGGCAAATCCTCGACAACTTTTCGTCGGTCAAGAGAGAGCGCATCTAGCTCCGACTGGTTGGATAGTCGATTCAGATGGGCTCGCACCCCGACCTTCATATACGCCTGGTGACGACCTCGGTCTGTTTGTAGGTCAGGGGAGCAATCCGGAGACGGTTGAATTTCGCTGGAGTGGCGATGACAGATTTCATCGCGCAAAGCTCTCTGTCCTTGCAGCGAACGACTCGACCAGCTATGCTCCGATTCAGCTCGATGGTGCTGGAATAGGAGAAGATAGTGTTGCTCCATTTGCGAATGGAGTAGAGATTGTTGGTAAAGTTGGCACTCACTTTGATGGATTAGATGTCACTTTTAGCGAACCAGGCATGATTGGATTTAGCTACAAGCAAGATGGATTATTCCAATCTCATCGCGTTAATCATTTTGACACTCAGTTAGGTTTACCTAACGCTTACGAACTGCCTGTAGCCAGTGATTACGCAGCATAAACACGAGCAGGTAGCTGTACCGAGGCGAAACCCTCATTTCATGCCTGCAAGCGGTTGTCATTAAGCTGGGAAGATAGTGCTCAAAACTGTTTCTGGAGCGATCGCCTCGATCGCACCGTTCGCAGACTTGACAAAGCGAAAGGGACCGTCAGTTGGCAACAGTTTTTCCGGCTCAGTGGGACCAAATAGAGCGACAAGTGGCGTTTGTGTCGCTACTGCCAGGTGCATTGGAGCACTATCGGTACACAGCATGAGTGTCGCACCTGCCAACATTGCGGTTAGAGCGCCAATCCCTGGAGGGCGAGAGAAAGCGACATCGGGCAATATCTGACCAAACTCTTGCATCAGTACGTCATCTTCGGGGCCGGCAACGACAACGACAGGAAGTTCTGGACGTTTGTCACTGAAACCTCCCACCACCTGCACCCACTTTGCCACCGGATAAATTTTGCGGATGCCCTTGTTAACTGAAAGCTGACTGGCTCCGGGATGAAGCAGCACGTAGTCGGATGTCTTCGAACCGAACAAGCGTTCGCGCTCGGCCTCGGCCCAGGCAAGATCGGACTTTTGCAACTGCACTTGGGGCAGTTTTACTGGCATGGAAAGGTTAAAACCGTGGGTGAGATCGTGGTAGAGGTTGGCAGCATATTGCTCCGCTTTAAGCGGCACGGCATCAGTCAGGAGAAAGTCACCGCCACTGGCATAACCCACGCGCTTGGGAATGCCTGTAAGCCACAGGAAAAACTTGAGCAGCGGACTGCGACCCAATGACACCACGGCATCGTATTCTCGTTCGCGGACGCGACCGAGCAAATCCGTTAAATCACTTAAGCTCAACTGCTCTTTAAAGCCAAATGGAATTACATCACTGACGGACGGACAGACTTGATATGCCCCAACGGAGCGCGGTTCCGTAATGACATGGAGTTCAGCGGCAGGAAAAGCTCGGTGTAGGGTGGCGAGCGTTGGAAAAAACAACACTTGATCGCCGATACCGCCGGGAACGAGAGCGAGAATACGCATGACGCACGCTGGATGAGAATTAAACGTGTCTGACGAACTGTCGCAAGACACCCCTCATTTTGACATTGGAACGCACCCTTGCGGCATAGGGGAGAGGTGGCGTCCATTAAGGTTTTTGGGAGTCTCGCGGTCAAATCGCGATCGCTGCGCTAATCTGGTGCGTGCGAGTAGGGTCGCGCGTACTTCGATCGACTCGTGGGGTTTTGTCGTGAATGAAAGGTAGTAGATGAAAGCGGCACAACTATCGTAGTAGCTAGGGGGACAGCAGTATGGCAGATATTGGGATTGCAACAGCCCAAGCTCACGACCGACGACGCGGCCAAATTCACGTCTACGACGGTGAAGGTAAAGGTAAATCGCAGGCAGCCTTAGGCGTGGTGTTGCGCTCGATTGGCTTGGGTATCGAGACATCAGCTCCCAGTCGCGTCCTGTTGGTGCGATTTTTGAAAGGCCCCGGACGGCAATATGCCGAAGATGCAGCGATCGAGGCTCTGCAACGCGGGTTTCCGCACTTAATCGATCAGTTACGCACCGGGCGCGGTGAATTTTTTGGTCCTGGTGAGGTAACAAAATTCGATCGCCAGGAGGCGCGTCGGGGATGGGATGTGGCCAAGGGAGCGATTGCTTCAGGCTTCTATTCCGTTGTCGTGTTGGACGAACTCAATCCCGTGTTGGACCTGGGATTGCTGCCGGAAGATGAAGTCGTGCGAGCGCTACGCTCTAAACCGGATTCCTTAGAAGTCATTGCGACGGGGCGAGGTGCTCCGAAAAGCCTGCTAGAGTTAGCCGACCTACACTCGGAAATGAGGCGCGTACGCAGTGTCGGCGAGCCTGCTAACAACGGCAATGGCAAAGTCAACGGTCACGCACTCGCGGGTATAGAGATTTATACCGGAGCGGGTAAAGGAAAATCTACTAGCGCTTTGGGGCGTGCCCTCCAAGCCATCGGGCGAGGCATTAGTAAAGATCTGTCGCACCGCGTCCTGATTGTGCAGTGGCTCAAAGGTGGTTCTGGCTATACCGAGGACGCTGCGATTCGAGCGTTACGAGACAGCTACCCCAACTTGGTAGACCACCAGCGCTGTGGCCGAGACGCCATCGTCTGGCGGGGCAAGCAACAAGAGATCGATTACGTTGAAGCCGAACGGGGATGGGAATTAGCCAAAGCGGCGATCGCCTCTGGCCTCTACAAGACCATCATTTTGGACGAACTCAACCCGACAGTCGATCTGGAATTACTGGAATCCAATCCCATCGTTCAAGCTTTACTGCGCAAACCTCGCGATACAGAAGTAATTATCACGGGTCGCTGCCACGACAGCCTGCCCTACTTCGATTTAGCCACCGTGCATTCAGAAATGGTGTGCCACAAGCACTATGCCGAGCAAGGAGCCGATCTCAAGCGCGGCGTTGATTACTAAGTCAATATTTCGACCAAGTTAATATTTCGATCGAGTCAATATTTCAATTAGTACTTCAGACGCATCAACGCTGAAGCAACACGTCGAAGAGAAAGTTGGCTGCCGTCGTGCGCTTGCGACCGAGATCGCTCAGCTGCCAGCCGCGTACCCGTTCTGGATTTCCCCATAGGTACAGGTGGCTTACAGCTGGATCGGCATAGAACTGAGCGCAACCTCCACCCCACGCTAAACCATTTTCGTGGGTAATCAGATCGTGGCTGAGACGATAAACTGGTGCAGCCATACTGTCCAAAGGAACGCACCAGCCATCTACCGCCACAATCGCCTTGACACAATCTGATCCCAGCTCAGCTGCAATGGCTTGCATCGCTACGCACCCCGCACTGAATCCGACGAGCCGTAAGGGCCGCGATCGCCATAGCCCGAGCTGTCGCATCCACTGCTCTGCCAGATGCGGACAGAATGGCATCGTGTCTTCAGGAAACCAGGCGCTGTTCAATGCAGGCCAAGAGTTCATCCACGCTCGAAATCCGCCATTCGCCCGGCGTGTCGCCCGCGTCCAAGCTGCGCCTCCGAATACGATCGCCGCACTCCGAGCCATTGCCATAGCGTCCGTGTCGCGCAATCCTAGACCCGCTCATTCACGCCAACATACCCATTCACACCAGCATGACGTATCGGTAAAGTCATCGCCCGACACGAATACGACCAATAAATCCGCATCGCGATCGCGTGGAAATCCCCGATTGCGCTTATGATTTGGTCAGACATCATATTTAGTTTTGTAAACCGCATTTCGCCTTGCCTCACTCGAGTCCCTTGGAGTTGCCCCATGAATCGATGGAATTTCATCGAGCGTAGTGCCCTTACCCTTCACTTGAGCAGTCTCGTATTCGGTTTGGCCGGACTACTACTGGTGGTGCCGCATCCCGAATGGATTTTGAGTCTGCCGGAGTTCGGTCAGCGTGCTTTCGACCTCAGCATGGGCAACGGCAGTATTGTTTACATGGTATCCGGCGCGATTGCCGCTCTGTTCGTGGGACAACGCTTAATTGGATGGTGGCGAACGCTGTTGTTTTTCGTTGTGGCTGTAGGCATCTCGCTGGGCGGCGAGTTGGCGGGTACGAGCATGGGCATTCCATTCGGCGAATATAGCTACTTGAATGGATTGGGCTACAAGATTAATGGATTGGTGCCGTTTACCATTCCGCTGTCCTGGTTCTATGTCGGATTTTCCTCTTTTCTGCTCGCATTAACGGTGTTGCGCCAGAGTCGTCACTGGCTGATGGTAATGGAGGCGATCGCTCTAGGGGCTTTGATTCTTACTTCCTGGGATTTCGTGCTCGATCCAGCCATGACGCAAACCTTGATGCCATTTTGGGAATGGCTACAGCCAGGCCCATTTTTTGGCATGCCGCTGCAAAATTTTGGTGGCTGGATGCTGACTGGAGCTCTATTTATGACGGTGGCTACTCTTCTTTGGCGACCTAAATCTCTGCCTATTCTCTCGCGCGAACAGCTGAACGTTCCGCTGGTTATCTACATTGCGAACTTTACCTTCGCCACCATCATGAGTCTAGGGCACGGTATCGTAACGCCAGTTTTTTTGGGCCTTTTACTGGGGTTGATACCCGCACTGAGCATGTGGTTCTTAGCCGATGAAGAATCCGAACTTGAGGTCGGCGATCGCGTCGCTTTTGCCAGGTTGTCTCCAGTCATCGAGCCGCCGTTGAAGCCCTCCGTGAAATAAATTTAGGTCGAACGTAGTGGACTGGCTGTGGATACGAGAGGCATTTGCTTCCCTGGAGCTGACGTATCATCAATTAACAATTGGGGATGGCGTAGCGCTTTTGCTGCTAGGGCTGCAGCTCCCTGCTACTGCTATATTGCTCGCCCGCCTGTTACGCGGTCCGTTTCGGCGACCGCCCTTACGGCCACAACCGGAGTGCGAAGCATTGTCTGGGCGCGTCAGCGCGATCGTACCGACATTGAACGAAGCGCATCGCATTCAGCCGTGTTTGGATGGCTTGACTCAACAAGGCCCAACGCTGCGGGAAATCGTCGTCGTCGACAGTCGCTCCACGGACGGCACCGTAGCCAAAGTGCACTCTATGCAGGCACGAGACCGACGATTCCGCGTCGAAACGGACGAACCCTTGCCAGCAGGATGGGTGGGTCGTCCATGGGCCTTACATGCGGGCTATCAGAAAGCTCACCCCGGCTCCAGCTGGATACTGGGCATTGATGCCGATACGCACCCCCAACCCGGCTTGGTGGCAGGGCTTCTCCACGTTGCCGAGACGGAATCTTTTGACCTGATTACCCTATCGCCACGATTTATCTTGCAGCACCTGGGTGAAGCTTGGCTTCAGCCCGCCTTGCTGATGACTTTAATCTATCGCTTTGGCGCTGCCGGAGATACCATCAATAACCCCGATCGCGTCATGGCCAACGGTCAATGCTGTCTCATCCGCAAGACGATATTGGACGATATGGGTGGATACGAAGTCGCTCGTGCTTCCTTTTGCGATGACGTCACGCTCGTCCGAGCGGCAGCTAGACGAGGCTACAAGGTTGGGTTTATGGACGGAGCTCACCTCATCCACGTGCGCATGTACGAGTCTGCCGCCGAAACGTGGACGGAATGGGGGCGATCGCTCGACCTCAAAGACGCCTCCACTTTCGCCCAAACCCTTGCAGACACTACGTTCTTGCTACTCGTACAAGCTCTTCCTTTATCTGTGCTGACTTTGCTTGTCGGTCTGGGAGCACTCTGCTCTCAAGACTGGATTATTCTGTCTTTGCTGGGCACAAATCTGGGATTAGTCGCAATGCGGTGGGGGCTGCTTTTGGCGATTGCTAACTCGTACTGCCAGCGTCCCTGGACGTACTGGGTTTCCCCCTTGGCCGATCCACTAGCGGTACTGCGAATCTTGCTTTCAGCTCTGAGTCGCCCGCAAAGATGGCGCGGGCGCGATTACAGCATTCCTATGTCCGGCCCACAACTGTGATGAGTATCGATCCTTCTTCCTACAAATGTCTCAATCGATCTTCTGCTATGAAGAGGTCACATGGCTAAGCTCGTTGAGGCAGCATCACCGTAAACGTGGAACCTTGTCCGAGCTTACTTTGAACTGAAATAGCCCCCCCCGAGCGCAGCAACAGCTTTTGTACGACGGTAAGTCCTAAGCCTACCCCTGGAGTTTCCAACTTCGCGCGCGGTACGCGATAGAAGCGATCGAAGATTTTAGGTACGTCCTCAGAGGGAATGCCTAAGCCCGTATCGCGGACTTCCATTTGCACGAATTTTGGCCCTTGGGCAGAAGCTGTCACCCAAACTTGCCCTCCAGCAGGCGTTACCTGCAACGCATTTTCAATTAATTTCACCAGCACGAGTTTGAGATCGGCTTCAGGGAAATCTACAGGTGACAAGTCCGCAGGAACGGTATACGCCAACATAATGCCTTGTTCTTGAGCGATCGCTTGGAAAGTGCTTACCGTGCCCGGAATCAGATCGAACAGACTGAGGTGATGGGCCAACAAGGTTTCCCGCTCGGGTTCTTCAAGTTCGAGCAACTCGCTGAGGCTATCAATCAAACTAATTTGATGGTCGCACTCGGAATTCAGGACGTCCCAATATTTGACCTTTTGACTTTCCTTGATATTGGGCGATCGCAGCAATTGAATGGCAGTTTTAATATTCGTCAATGGCGTACATAGTTTTTGCGCAATGCTTTTGATGAATTCATCTTTAGCCTCCAACGACCGGACCAATTCTTGGTTATTCATACTCGTTTGTGCGAGGGAATCGTTCTGCTCCTGTTGGCGATCGCAATCTCGAGCCGCGTTTTCCAGAGATTGAACCAAGGCGTTGGTTAAATCACTGAATCCATCGGAGTAAGAGGGCGGGGGCGAGAAGGATGCCATTGCAGCGCGAACGGTTTCGGCCCGCTGCGGTAACGTTTGCTCGATCGCTTGCAACGCAACTTCGAGCGCGACAGAAATCGCTTCTGCATCATTTAACCAAAATGAGACGAGGGGTGGCGCACCTTCTAGATGGGGCGCGGACTGTTGACTGCCAACGATGAGAGCGGCAAAGCTATCGGTCAAAATCAGCCAAAAGCGCTCGCGGTGTAACTTACTTGCAGACGAAGTCGGAAACACTTGGACGTGAGCGGGAACGGGAATTCCTACCAACTCGCCTCCACCCAGGACGAATATCTGAGCAGAGCTTGCTGCCGATGCCAAATAGTCAAGTTCGGCAGTAGGGTCTGCTATTCCTTCAGGGAAACCAACAAGTGCGAGCGCGCGCTCTGACCGCTCTAGCACCTGGGCCAGCGCGCGCTCGACAGTGGCAAACGTAGCTCCACCGATCAAAAAAGGCGTAAAGCGATCGCCTAGGGTGGCTCGAACGCTCTCAAACAGCGACAATTGAATCGGGCTGACGGTCACGAACGACCTCCTTGCATCTGTGAAGAGAAATACTTTCTGCCGCATTTAGATAGTGCGAGGGCCGACAAATGAAACAGACTCAAATACTTCAATCTGCGGCTCGAACGCGCTGTCGTAACGCTGCAGCAGCCACTTCAGAATCGTCGAAGTGCACTTTCACCTTACCGAGGATCTGATAGTCTTCGTGCCCCTTACCCGCGATCGCGACGGTATCTCCGGGGTTCGCGGCTGCAATCGCGTGCTGGATTGCGAGTTTGCGATCGACCTCTACCACCATGGGCGTAGCGCTGGTTTTCATACCAGCCAGGATGTCATCCAGAATTTGCTGCGGCTCTTCGGTACGGGGATTATCGGATGTCACGACAACGCGGTCGGCTAAACGAGCCGCAATTTCGCCCATAAGGGGACGTTTGGCTCGATCGCGATCGCCACCACAACCGAATACGCAAACAAGTTCGCCGCGCACGGAGGGTCGTAAAGCTGCGAGTAGATTTTCTAAGCCATCTGGCGTATGGGCATAATCGACAATCGCAGCAATATCTTGTCCGCCGTCAGGAATGCGCACGCTGGTCACGCGGCCAGGCACGCCAGGAAAACGGGGAAGAGCGTCGCGGATTGTTGCTAGTGGCACCCCCAAATGAACTGCAACTCCCACGGCCGCTAGTAAATTCGCTAGGTTAAATTGACCGACGAGGGGAGCAGACACCTCAGTTGAACCGGTAGGGGTGTGTAGCGTTGCGCGCAGGCCATCAGCCTGCATGTCCACGTGACTTGCCCAGAGCAAGTGAGACCGATCTCGTTCTGGCCAAGTACTGGCATCTCGGAGCGTAAATGACCAAGGAGCCAGGCGATTGTTCGCCTTGAGCACCTCTAGCAAACGCTGGCCGCCTTCATCGTCGCGATTGACAATTGCTCGACCGTTAGGCTTAAGATAGTCAGGTCGAAATAGAAGCGCTTTCGCCTGCCAATACTCATCCATCGTGGCGTGAAAATCGAGATGATCCTGCGTCAGGTTCGTCCATACCGCCGCATCGAACTGACAGCCCCAAACGCGTTGCTGCGCCAAGCTATGCGAACTAACTTCCAAGACAGCCCGCTGACTTCCGGCTTCACGGGCAGCGGCCAGCGTGCGCTGTAACTCCGTCGCAAAGGGAGTCGTATGTGCGGAAGTTTGCGAATGGCCGGGCCAGCGATTGTAGAGTGTCCCCACCAGAGCAATCGCCTCCCCTGCGGCTCCGAGCAAGTGCTCGATCAGGTGAGTTGTCGTCGTTTTGCCATTCGTACCCGTCACGCCGACCAATGAGAGTTTTCGACCGGGATAGTTGTAATAACGAGCAGCAACTTGGCCGCAAACAGCCGGGAGCTGAGCGGCTGGCCACCCCCACAGGGGAATCGCCGCCGCCGCTGGGTTGACTTCATTCAATACGTCTGTGGATACAAAGGCCGCGATTGCACCATTTTCTGAGGCTTGGGACCAATACTTGCCACCGTCCACTTGCGTGCCAGGCATGCCGATAAATAATTGGCCGGGCCGAACCGAACGCGAGTCTGTAGCGAGCCCAGTAATCTCAATTTTGTCCGCAACCTGACTGGGGACGATTTCGGATTCGGCAGGAATTGTCAACGCGCAGACCAAGTCCAAAATTGTCGGAGCATCAGCGGTCGGGCCGGACATAGGGCATCACCACAGAGCGAACTGCTGCTATAGAAGCACGTGGAGACAGGCGCGGCAATGGGTGTTCGCGATCGTTCTGCAACCAACACAACACCGGGATTTCCAAGCTGTAGCGAGCTTGCCAGTCCGAGCGCGTGGTAATGTCACGAATTTCGAGTTTCGACGCGACTTCAGCGATCTGTTCGAGCTTTTCAGCTAATCCCTCGCATAAGTGGCAGCCAGGCTTGCTGTAGAGCACAAAATGACCTTCTGAATCCGAAGCTAAATGTTGCACCATTGTCACGACCTAACTGTCTTGCGCGCGCGTTGAAGAAGGTGCGTTAGCAGCTTTGAGACCATCCAGTGGCACGCGCAGCTCCAAAGCCTGGCGGAGCTGGGCCGGGCTAAAAATAATCGGCAAAAAGTGAATGCTGTTGATTTCGCGAAAATAAAACAATACCGGCACGGGCGACCAATAGATCTCCCAAAAGCACCATTCAGCATAAGGGAAATCGCGAATGACACTGTCGCGGCGATAGACTGTCAAACTCATCTCAGCGAATACCAGTCGCAACGTCGCAGCCTGAACGCTCAAAAAGATGGCAAACAGTTCGACTGCCCCTAGTGCCCAAATCGAAACGAAATAAAGCGGCAGCCCCAACACCGCGATCGCCGCACACAAGCGATAGTTTGGCGATAGGGTTTGGGTTGCGGTCGATGTTTCAGTCACAGTTTCTCTCTCAGCCACGCCTTCAGTCTAATCGAGGCTTTGGCTGCATTTAGCTGGGCGCGGTCAATTGGAGTCATCACTCGAAATCATCCAGTGTCTCTGCTACCCGTTTCAAGCGTTGAAGCTGCGTTTGCATATCTCGTTGCGTGAGCGAGGCCGCCACAAGATCGAACCCGACGCGCACGAGTGGATTGGGAATGTCGAATTCGAACCGATTGAGCAAACGCGTACTCCCATCCGACTGGGGCAAACATTCCCAGCGATCGCTACCGATGAAAAATCCATCAAATCCCCACACGACCAAGCCTTCTCGACGCTCCTGAACGACGCAACCCAGGGTCAAGTCCAATATCGGCACATTTACCACAAAGCGAAAGCGATCGCCGACCTCCACCGACCACTCTCCCACAGCCTCGCAGTGCAGCATCGGATTCAGCCAGTGCTGCATGAGGTTTGGGTCGGTTAAACAGCGATCGCAGGCCGCGACTTCAGCATCAATATCGATTTGATTCTCGTACGTCCGCACTGCTCTAGCCTCAAAACTGCCTTAGCCTCAAAACTGCACGAGGGAAATCGCAATGCGGCCGGAAAAACATACGTCCACGTCGGCATCTGCATCTCGCAGGCGATCGCTATAGCGGCCCGTGTAGTGGTACTTGTCATTCTCAATTCGATAGCTGACGGGCAAGGGCTGCGTACACGGCGGACAAAATGTCAGCTCGGGAATCTCTTCAGATGACAAGGGATGGGGAAAATTCACGTTCCAGAAACTGCGAGGCGGCAGCGATCTTTCCTGGAGCTCTTCCAACACTCGCATCGCCATCCTCGTCGCCCAATCCCAATTAAACTCGCGTCCGCCTTGACGGTAATGAGAGATAGCAATGCCGGGAACTCCCAACAACGCTGCTTCGCGTACGGCGGCCACCGTCCCCGACAGATAGACATCGGAACCCAAATTTCCGCCTGCGTTAATCCCCGAGAGTACCAAACTCGTTTCTGGATAAAGATGTGTCAGACCGACGCGCACGCAATCAGCAGGCATTCCGGCGATCGCGTAGCGGTCAGCCCCGCGTTGCTCCACTCGGATAGGTTTTCCCGTCGTCACTTGATGACTGCAACCTGACTGATGCTCGATCGGAGCCACGATGACGCCACGTTGCCCCACCGCAGCAGAAAGCGCCTGTAAGCCAGGCGCGTCAATACCGTCATCATTGGTCAGTAGCAGCATGATGGTGAACGCGAAGAACCGACCTTCATTATGGATGTTGAATCTTCAGCCCGAAGAGTAATCGAGGATTTGGACCTGCAATTGCTAGCTCTGCCACTATCGCCCAAGGATAGACGTTAACGATTTTGTGCAATATTGCCCGAGGCTTTGGGAACTCTAAATGTGGCTCATGAAGCCCCTATGAAGCGATCGCCCCTGGAGCGCGAGCAGATGGTGTTTTCTATATTGCGATGGATTATATTAGTCGTTCTCGTGCGGGCAACACCTGTCCGATTTCGACGCGTACTCTACTCAACTTTAGCCCTCCTCTTCTGTCTCAACCTCACTTACAATTTTGCTCGCGATACTCCAGTTGAAATTAAAACTGGACTGCCCGAGTGCAGCGAACCTACCCCCAGCCGACAGGGTCAGGTTTCACTCGATCGCTGGCATCTATATCACGACCCGCACAGTAATACCTACGCTCTGACAGGTTGCATCACAAATCGCACTGTAGGTGTCTTAAACGATGTCGAACTTGCCGCTCAACTTAGCTACAACTACGATTTAACAAGTTACGATTTTGAAGGTGAGGATTTAGACTCAGTCTTCGAAAATCTCCTCACGTTTGAAGAGGGTGCCTACAACGTTGCTTTTAGTGACGTGCCACCAGCAGAAGCGCGACCGTTTGTAGTGCGTCAAACCATTCCGCCAAAAGCGATTGATACCTTAGGCGAACTATTCATTTATCAGGTGAATTGGCAAGGAAAAACTGAAGCGCAAACGAAACTGCACTTTCTTGCCGCAACTCTCGACACCTTCGCGTCATCGTCATCGTCTCCATTATCTGAACGCAACCCGTGCGAGAACCTACTCGGCATGACGGGAGACGTCGCCGTGAGCAATCTCAGAATTCGACGCGATGCTTTCGGCAAATTGAATTTGGAAGGCTGTCTCCGCAACGGCACTAATGCTTACATTGGCGAACTGAACCTGAACTACAGCCTTGCAGACGACAGCACTGAAACGGAGACTGCGCTCAAATCTATGCCCTTAGCGCTCGATTACGGCCTTGAAAGTGGAGAAACTGTTTATATTCGCGAACCCGTTTCTGAAGACGAAACCAAAGTCATTTTGCAATCCATTGACTGGCGCGACTACGATGCCGAAGCCGATCGCACCACTTCCATTACTCAGACCGTTTCTCTCTAAATCATCAGCTGCAATGTTTAATTCCTGACGTTTCGACCGATTCATCTCCTCAGCTAGTTATGAATACCACAGATGTTCTGAACGAATTTCAACGCAAACTCGATCGCGCTACCGTTCAAATTCAGTCTCAGGAACGAGATTTACACGTTCTTATTGCTGGAGAGGTTATTTGCGATCTCGAAGCTTTCTGCCGTGAGGTTGCCGCTACCCTCGTCAACCATACCGATACGGCCTGGGATACCTTCACGGTGTGGGTGCGGGAGTCCGGACAAGCTAAATCGTCCCCTGCCGTTCACTTCAATCTCATTCAATTCAAGCAAGACCTTTCCGAAGCTACTTCAGGTAAATCCGAGCCCACAGAATCTGCACCAATCCTGGCAAACGCGATCGAACTCGAGAACCAATCTGCCGCACCAGCCAATCCGTCAACAACTCCAGCCGCTTTAGAGGAAGCTAAACTCACGGAAGCAGCTCCAATCATGGAGGCCACTCAAACTGTAGTGCCAGAAGCTGCTCCTCAGGTTGAAAGCAGCGACTCCGAGCCCGCATCTGAAGTTCTCGATCTAAGTCAGTACTGCTTCACTAGCAACACGATGTTGCTGACCCATAAATTACCGCCACCTAATAAATCAGTTGCTGAAGCAGTTTGGTTTTTCCACCAGCTCGATGATGTTGCTAAGCAGCAGATGATACCTGCGATCGCCTCATTCTTTCGCGCCGGAGAAGAGGGCGAGCCTGAATCGCTTTCTCCTGAAATGGAAGAGTGGTTCGAGACAACCAAAGAATTTGACGAGCGTAAGCTGAAATCGCTATCGGTGTGGCTGAGTCGCTACTGTCGGGCTCCCGAAGCTACCATCCCTGAATTGAAAAAGGGCATTAATCCGTATCCTTCTACCCCCTCCGAGGCTCCGGACATATCCGAATCCGATGTGCCGGAGATTGTTGAACCCGCGCCAATCCGATCGACCAATTCAGAAACGCGGGGGAAATGGAACGTCCTCACTCTCGGCACGTTTGCACTACTTATACCTGTACTTTTCGGGACCGCTGTGCTCATAGGTCGCGTTCACCGAGCGCAGAATACCGTTATTCACCTGCAGCTTGATTAAAAATGCCACCCTATGCAGCGGCACTCATATCGTCGCCTTCACAATGTGAGATATCCTCAGAGAGCGATCCTGTACGGAGAGGCAAGCCGATGAATGCAGCAGATGTTCAGCACCTTTTCGAACGCGAACTCAGCGGCATCAATGTCACCGTACAAACCAAACAACAAGACGACCATTTACATATTTTGGTAGCCGGTCAAGATGCTCTTGCCTACTACCTAAAAAGTTTTACGCAGCAGGTCGTCTCAGCGATCGCAGATGATGGCTCACCATGGGAAACCCTGACTGTATGGACGCGCGGGCGAGAAGCCACCAAGTCGGTTATGGCTGTACATGTCAATTTCCCCGAGGTGGGGATTGAAGTAGTCTCCCCCGATCCAGAACTACCCATTGTTACCGCTAAAGTCGAACCTGAACTCGCCGAGGCAAATGACCCTGTCAATATAGATCTCAGTCAGTACTGCTTTACCCGCAATACAATGTTGCTCGACCACGCTCTGGCTCAACCTCCAGAAGCCGTAGCAGCCATCGTACAATTACTCCACGAGCTCGATTTAGCCTCCAAGGCAAAACTGCTACCCGCGATTGCCTCTTTCTTGGAAAACCCTCAAAGTTTTGACATTGAACCCTTTCCACCTCATATACAAGAGTGGTTTAAATCTGTTCAAAACCTCGACGCTCGCCAACGCAAGTCTTTAGAAATTTGGCTCAGCCGCTACTGTCGAAATCCTGAAAATACAATCGCAGAAATTCAACCAACCCTGACTTAGGCTAGCGCTCTTTTTTCAATATATATTTATTTGGCGATCGAACGGTCTCATTCAAGTGTTTACCGTTGTTCGGCACTCGTAACACACTATTGGTCTTGACGTTTTAGTTAGGACACAGAGGCCCTGAATGTGTCTGGGTTCTGGGCAGCTAAAACGTCCAAGCAGCTTGACGGCTGCTATATCTATTGTCCAATGCCCGCCCAAGAGAATATCCGAGCAATCTCAGGTTGAGAACTCGCTTGGTATTAACGAGATAGCACAATGCGGACAATACCGAATTGGTTGCTGGCAGGGCGAGAAGAGGTGAAGAATGTGCCGCCGCGAGTAAGGCTGAGCTGGCCGAACGGTTGAGCGCTATCACCTTCATTCCTAAAGCTATAAAGCGAGGCAAATGTATCATCTGGTTCGATGCGAAAAACAGTGCCGAGATTCTGTGCTCCGCCGCGAACTGTGGTGCCGTATAAATTTCCATCTTCCCTTAGCACCAACCCAGAATCGGGATTAGATCCATCTTCACCCTGAAAAATATGAATGATGGTGAACTCTTGCGTGTCTAGGTCGTACTTCAGCACTCTGCCATCATCAACAGGCACAGTGATATAGAGAGCGCGATCGCGCTCCACTAGCTTGGCTGCAGCTGCAAATTCATCCTCTTCATCTGCAGGGATAGAGGTAAATGCACCGCCTAACGTCAGACTAAACAACCCCGAGGCGTTTACTCCATAAAGTAAACCATCGCTGGCTTGGATGAGAGGAGAACGAACCGCCAAGGCTCCCGACCCAGGGAATGAAAACTCGTGCAGCGTGGTCAACTGATTGTTGCTCGGATCGAATTGAAACGCAGTTCCTTGACCTGCCAAACTATTAGTGGTCGTGCCGTATAGCCTGCCATTATCAGCAAGCAACAACTCGCCCACGGGGGAAGCTCCTTCCATTCTCTGAAGGTCGAATGAGTGCACCACGTCAAGCTGGTTTTCAGGGGTGAGGCGGTAAATCGTCCCGTTGTTTTGTTCTCCCCCTGCAGCTGTCGTGCCGTAGAAGTTGCCATTGTTGGCTCGAGTCAGTCCAGACAAGGGCTGTCGACCGCCATTACTACCACCAAAGCCGCGCGCGAATGTCACGGAGGCACTCCGAGGGTCGAAGCGAAAAATCACGCCAGCGTTACCGGTACCACCACTACTGACCGTTCCAAGCAACGTACCATCGCTATCTTCAAGCAGTTTGGACGTACCTGCATCTCCACGCATCAGCTCCGTCGCCGTCACGATAGGGAGAGGAAGAATGGTTAAAAATCGTTCCGCCACAGTCGTTGCAGCAGCATTTGTAGCTGGATTTCGTCCTGTGAAAGTGTATCGCACGGCATAATCGCCTGGTGCTGCCTCAAATCCAGCAGGTAAAAGCGATAAATCTTCAGGAATTGCACACGAGTTACCTTCACAACCCAACTCAGCAGCTGAAAATGGCGGTAGCTGAGCGACTTCATTACGCGTAGGCACCAATGGAGGTTCGTAACTAATCCGCAAAGCTTGGTTGGGGTCGGGAGGAGTGGGGAATAGGATGTTGGTCCCTGGTGGAAACGCGAAGGAACGTCCAGTCGTACGCTGGTTGGGTAAAGTATTAAGGATCGTGGTCACTGTCGGCCCGAAATTAAGATCGTCACGAACTATTCTGGCTAGACCTCCTGGTTGGCCGACTTGGCCAGGAAGAGCTTCTCCAGGCACGACGCGTATGTCCTGACTTTGCAAAGCAAACGGCAGCAGACGACTGGCTGCGATCGCCAAACTAGAGCGCGTGGGGGCATCATCCTGAAAGGCGGCAAGCACGACGGCTACATCTGACATATCGGTGACGTTGACGGGTAAAGCAAGGTCGGTATTGATGGCGTCGGGTTCCGGGTTTAGAGCAGCAAACGAAGCATTGCTTCGTAACATGAACCGGGCAGCCCGTTCGATGTTACGCCCAGTCCGAGCGGAAGCAGGCAAGTTGGCGTAGGCCAAAATAGCCGCAGCATCTGCTGGCGTCACCTCACTTGGATTGCTCTGATACACAGCCGCAACGCGATCGCCCTCAGGTTCCCCCGTTCTCGCTGACCGCAAGCCCGTAGTTGTCGGTGCACTGTTAGAGGTACCGCACGACGCGATCGCGGCCGCCATACCGAGAGCAATCCACCGCAGAAATTGCTTGCCGATTGCTTTCATTGTTAGAACTCATCTACAGCGCACATTCCCCAGATTGTATACGAGTACACGAATTAGCCGCCGTAGTGCCGAAGCAGCACTTAAGTTCGGTATTCCGTCATGAAAAAGCCACGTCCGATTCCATTGAGCCGGCTGTTTTTTTCTCAAAATACTGCTGATGCTCTTCGGTAGCGAGATAGTAGGTCGTGGCCGGACAAATTTGAGTCACGATCGGGTTTTCGTAGCGCCCTGACTGCTCTTGTCGTTGCATCGACTGTTCGGCTTGCATGTGCTGTTCTGGAGTATGGAAGAAGATGACAGAGCGGTATTGCTCGCCACGATCTGGTCCCTGGCGATTGAGCGTTGTCGGATCGTGAATCGACCAAAACATATCCAACAATGTTTCGTAACTTACAATTGATGGCTCGAACTGAATCTGGGCGACTTCTGCATGTCCGGTAATACGGGCCAGCACGTCCAAGTACGACGGATTTTGAAAGTGACCGCCCATATATCCAACTGACGTCGAATTTAGGCCGTTGATGCGCCGAAAGGCTGCTTCAACATGCCAAAAACATCCCGCACCAAAAGTCGCCACAGCTAAAGATCGAGTCATGAAAGGTTCGCGATCGCCTGCTGAATACCATCCCGTATCAGCATAGCGATCGCGGTACCGTCTCTAGTTATCCAACTTGGCTTGTGACACATAGACACGGGATGAGTCGACACCTGACCGTCCTGGCACTTTAAGCAACTTCGCCCTCGATCGCGTGCCAGCGAGAGCGCAATTCCTCAATGTGCATGTTTTCCCTACCCTTCTTCAGGTGGCGCGGGCTACTTTCAAATGACAAGGAAGACGGCAGAGCCTCATCACCGTACTCGTCTCGGATAAAGGCTTCGAGCGCGGCATAAGACGGCGCAGCGAGATCGACCTCAGAGTTAGACTGAGTTACTTGATAGCGCTGGAGTGCAGCCGAGAATTTGCCCGTTCCATCGTCGAAAAATCGTTCGGTAGTAGCCCCATAGCGATCGTAAGGATGATAAGCCAAATCTTCCGGCGCGCGAGCTGCTACCCAAGAGACATAGGCCCAAAACTCGCTAAAGGTACCGAATTCATTCGCCGAGCGCATCATCAGAAGCAGCCAAGATTCGGTCGATTCGTAGTACCGACAGACCTGTTGCTTGAAAGATGCTAGATGCTCTTGCTTAAACCAAATGTGGTGTGGCACAAAGGTACCCACGCGATCGCTCAGAGGCTCAACTCCCAGAACGGACTGAATCCACTTGTCCCACTTCGACACAATACTGGCATTCCCCCAGCCGTTGTGCTGAATGAGCGCAAATGCATACCGTCCGTCCTCAGTGACCAACGGCCAAGTTTCAACAGGAAGCAGGTCGCTATCCCAAACCACGTACCACTCACTGAGATCCTCAATACCTTCAGGAGCACCGAGTTTGAGGAGTTGCTGATAAAACCAGCCTGGAGTATAAAGCGATGACTCCAGATTCAGTTCGGCGCAGATGCGTTCTTTGGAAAAGCCAACGCCTTCAAAGAACACCTCTTCTGGATGAACGTGCAGCGGAGCGATGTGCCACTGTTTTGACATCCGGTCGAGCGATCGCGCTTGGCGCTCGGGCGCGATGACGTGAATGGCGCGTGGGGAGTAGTGGGTTGTCAGTCCCTCTAGTACAGCTCGCGTATTCCAGCACACTTGATAGAGAGGGATGACAACGTCAAAGGTTGCGTTCGGCATGGGGGCAAAATGGTGAAACTACACGACCGTTAGGGCTCGTTCGGTATCTTCTCGATGCGAAGGTAGAGTTTCGGAGATGGCTCGACCGACAGTAGAGGGATCTTCGAGGCCGACATCGCTGCACAGCGGCTCGATACCCAGTCCCTGTCTGGGATACTCTCGACAAATCACTTCGTACTCTGCGATCGCCCGATCGAGCTCTTCACGAGTTAACGAATTCAGATACCCGCACCGACCGATTTCACCTTTCGGTAACGGAGCTGCCAAGTTCATGCCGCGCTTCTGGACGATCTTTTCCTGGGCGGCCCAAAGCAACTCCTTCTGATTCAAAATGTCGTGCCACAGGCTCAAACCAAAGGAACTAATCAGACGCGTGATGCGGCGGAATTCAGCTTCGCAAATCCAATCGAGGCGGTAGCTCAGATACGCACCAAAGCCCATACCAATGGCGACTGCGTGACCGTGTAATAGACCCGCTGCAATCTCAAAGCCTGGCGACCATGTATGTCCGTAGGCGTGGGGACGGCACTGGTGAGTCTCGTAGAGGTTGTCGTACTCTGCGGCGACGTAGCTGCGTAGGGCTGCACCGAGGATTTTTTGCGAAAGCACGTCAATCTCGTCACCCGGTTCGCAGTCGGTGGTACCAAAGCGGGTCTCAACCAGCCGTAACCCGGCTTTCTCCATGCCGGCAAACAGCGTAGCGTCTTTGACTGTAGCAATTTTGAGAATCTCGGCAATGCCGTGACGCAACCAACCTTCGCGCAGCGTCTTGAAGAAGAAGCGGTCCGTGATTGACACGACAGGTGGATGGTAAGCGCCAAACAAATTTTTGTAGCCAAAACCATCGCAACAGGTGCGGGGTGACGGACCGGCATCGATACCGGACACGATCGATGTGGATAGCATTACGTACGGCGTGTTGCGGTGATACAAGGCGCAGGCTAATCCACCCGTATCGGCCAGAACGCCTCCGCCCACGAGCAGAACGGGTTCGTTACGAGATACGCCAAGGCGCTTGAAATCGCCGAGCATCTGTTCGACAGTGTTGATGCCTTTGTCGACTTCCATGGCCCGGTAAACTACTTTATCCAGGGCAATTCCGTGGAAGTCGAAATAGTGCTCGATCTGCTCGCCGAAGTAGCGTTCGACGTTGTGGTCGATCAAGCAGACACAGCGCCCGAAGGCGATGTAAGTATCTCGCAGTAAGTGATTTTCAGAGTCGAGGCTGTGGTCGACCAACCGGATCGAGGAAAAAGTGCTGGAGCGCATCACGGCCTCGATCGCGCGGTCGTCATCGGTGCTGACCACGTAACCGCGACTTTCCCGATAGCTGGAGGTTGGATAAATGGCATGAGGATTACTCTCAACTAACTCCTCAGCCAGTTCGCGATAGAACGCGCCCGCAGAAGTCTCTTTGAGCTGCTCCAGAAGTTTGCGTTTGCCTAGCTTGGAGCGATGCAAGCGATTGGCTAAAGCCATCCAGCGATCGCCCACCACGGCGTCAAAAGCGGCAACCAGATCGGCGAGCAGGCTGAAGAATCGACCGAGCGAGAAGTTAAGACAACTTCGCAAACTGCGGCATGCTGACAAACCAGCGATCGCCCCCGCCTCCGCAAACTCATCCCCAAGCTCCTTCGAAAACGCTGGACAGTCTACCAGCGCAAGCAACAAGGTTTTGAGCTGCGGACTGCTACAGACAGTTGCAAGAACGCTTTCAAGCTCTCGTCCTGCAAGGCATTCACTATCAAAAGTATCGATAAAGTCCTGAACCGCAGATGTTGTCTTCGTCATGTATCCCGGCACCTGTCGAGTAAAAGCACTTCGCAAGGCAAAACGCCTTAGTTATATAACTTTACATAGATCTTAAGAAGAAATAAAGAACATTGGTTACTGAAACATTTGAGCGGTTTGTGTATACAATAACGGGCCCAATCTGCTTGCTTGTGCCGTATGAAGTTAGGGCTTGCTTGCAGCATGCAGTTGCGAGATGGTTCCGTTAGTCTCTAAGCAGCCTCTCGCTGGTCCTAATAATTGAGGTCATAGGGTTAATGAATTGGTCAGAAGCACCCTCTCTAGGGATCTGCTTTGCTAGGTGAAATACGTGCTGATATCGCATACTGACCTAGCTGTTACACAACTATGATCTAAGTTCAGCCATTCGTTTTGCTTTATTTTTGCCAAAGCATACAAAAGCTACCGAGATGGTGTAGATGTTTAGTCATACTTGGTTTCAAGTCAACCTAGCGAGCGTCAACCACTTTCTCGCGCATGTCGAGCATTGTCCAATTCTTTTGGTTTGAGCTGAGCATGCAATCGCCGAACAAATGCACCGCATTCTCAATCGCAATGGAGTCTCCGGTAGCGCGATCGAAGTGCGTCGGAATTCCATTCAGCAGCAAGAATGGATGATAGTCAACCAGAATAAATAACCTCTTTGGCTTGAGGAGGCGATCGACTTCTGCATACAGCGCGTCGAGGTTGAAAATATGACGTTTAACGAGTGTCGAGATGACTAAGTCGAAATGAGCGCTCGGCAAGGAGGTATAAGTAATGTCTGCCAAGATAAGTTCGGCATAAATATGCTTGGCGGCAGCCCGCTCGACCATTGCTGAAGTGCGATCGATTCCCCAAATTGACGTATCCTCGCGATCGCGCAACTGGCCCGTCCGTCCAGTCCCGCAGCCTAACTCGACGGTGGCATCCAACTTGCCCCAAGGAATGCCATCGAGACAGTTTAGAAGAGCCAGATCGAGCCGACTGTCAACGGTGCGATCGTAGTTAGAGGCCCACTCTGAAGATCCTTCCACGACACCCACGGTTTCGTAGTGACGGACGTCGTACAAAGCAAATGATTTTGACATCAATCGCGGCCCGTAACCTTAACTCTTCAGCTATAGCTCTGGAGAGGAGCGATCTCCTTGCGGTTCGCATACGACCTCGCCATCTTTAGTGTCGAGATGCACCACGACTGATGCAGCTCCATCTAATGAGCTGAGCAATCGCAGTTGATAGAGACGAGGGTTCTTTTCAATCATTTTGGCTGCATTGGCTAAATGTCGTAGTGCTGCCGATTCGCCGCGAGCTTTCTCTAAAGCAGCTAATCCTTCTTGTCTAGCTTTTGCCACTTTAGAAAAAGAGTCTTTTAACGAGCCTGCAAGCATCACATCTTTTACGGATGCCGATCTCACTTCTATCCCCATTGATGTAGTTACATCAATCAGGCTCTGCTCGAGAGCTACACTAATTCTATTGCGTTCTTTTAAGATCTCTTCAAGCGTTAAATCACTCAAAAATCGTCTCAATTCAGTTTGAACTAGAGCATAAAGATGTTGCTCGTAGTCTTCGTAATCTAGGGTGACTATTTGAGGATTGGCAACCTTATATCCAATCAAAAGGCTGACCTTGAGTGGCACGCCGTCCTTCATCAAGACTTCTTGGCCGGGAATGGTGAGCACTTTTGGACGCGCGTCGAGCGTTTGAATTTGCGAGTTGGGCAAGAATAGCCAGTATGCGCCAGGCTCTAGTAAGCGAACAAAACGTCCTTTTGAGAACAACAATGCGTGCTGATATTCGTAAACCGTCTTGCGACTTACAGCACGACTAGCTCCCCACCCTGCAGAGCTAGCGATCGCTAAAGCCAGAATCAGTTGCCACATATATCCTCAGAGCGAGCCGAATCTCGCGCAGACACCCACCGCATGCGGGAGCTCAAAGCTCACATGGCACGCAATCGGCTGACGTTTCCGCCGTCCGCGCGAGTTCGACGAAAGGGAGTTGAACCCAGGCTTGCGCCTTTTCCAAGTTGGGATTGCAAAGTACGGAACGAGACGAGGAGATTCCAAACTCGCCGCTGCTAAATCCCCTTGAAATCCTACCAAACCCGTTGTTCTGCCTCAGTTGACGACATATGGAGCGATCGCCACGCACTCAATCTCCGACGCGCGCGGCATCGTTATCAAACCTCACGACTCTCAACCCCTGGCACGGCAAGACCTCTGGCTTTACCTGAGAAAGATTTGAGAAGGACCTGAAGGAATCCCGCCGGAATTCTGGAGTAGATATCAGATTACTCGAGCTCGCGTTGCCTAGGCTGGGTACAGAAGTTGTTCGGAGATTGAATTCATGAAGCGCAGCGTAGTGGTGAGCTTGGGACTGATGGCCGCGATCGCTCTCGGTACGGTCGGCGAAGCAGCCGTTGCTTTATCTTCTAGCAGTGCATTGGCTCAGGCAGCTCCCGCACAGGTCGAAACAGCAGTTGCTAAATCTGGTGATTGGGTGGGGGTCGATCATCCTACCTCCGGTGCAGCCAAAATCGTGACCGAAAACGGCAAAACTTATCTGGAATTGAACGAAGCGTTCAAAACCGATCGCGGTCCCGACCTCTTCGTTCTGTTGCACAAACAAGAAGTTCCCAGCACTTACGCTGAAAGCGATTTCGTCAACTTAGGTCGCTTAGAAAAAGTTGCCGGAACCCAACGCTACGAGATTCCGAAAGGAACGAATCTAGATGACTTAAACTCGGCAGTTATCTGGTGCCGTCGCTTTAACGTCACATTTGGTTACGCCCCATTGCTGAGCTAGGACTAACTCTGCCAATTCGCATACCCTAATCGGGGGGATGACAACATCTCCCCGATGTTTTCTTTGTCTCGTCAATGGTTAGGGGGAACCAATGGCGTTCAGACGATGGATTACTTGGGTATTGATTGCAGTTGTCTGCGCTTACTGCTAGGTCATTTTAGGATATGGAGCTTTGGCGCAAACCCCGTCTTCGTTAGTAGTGGTGACGTACAACGTCGAGTCGGATGCCGATACCAATCCCGATCGCGTTGCCGACACAATTGCCACGGTTGTCAACAGCACTCCAATTCCACCTGCTTTATGGGGATTTTCGGAAGTGCCCGATACTGCGGCTGCAAATCAGTACGCTGCAGCTGCAGGGAATGGATTTGAAGTGATTGTCGGGACGACAGGGAACAGCGACAAGTTAGCGATCGCTTACGACCCCGATCGCTTGAAGCTAGTAGATGGGAGCGTTGTTGAATTAACAAATTCGGGTGGTAGCCGCGCGCCTCTGGTGGCAGAGTTCGAGGTATTGCCCGGAGGCCCCGCTATTTTGGTCGTCGACAATCATTTCAATCGCGGTAGTGAAGATCGGCGGAATGCTCAAGCGAGGTTCCTGCGCGGCTGGATTGAGGAACGAACTCAGCCCGTCATTGCCCTAGGAGACTTCAATTTCGATTACGCGGTCGATCTGGATTTCGTCCAACCCAGCAATTGCCGCCAGGTGGATATTGCGGCGGGAAATGAAGCCTTTCAAATTTTCACAACGTCTGATGCCATTCGCTGGATCGAACCGGACTGTTTGAACGACCCCATGATCGCTTGCCCACCCACCGGAACGGCCTGCGATCCCTGTTTTAATAGCATTCTCGATTTTGTCTTTTTGGCAGCGGCGGCGAAAGATTGGCCTGGGCGATCGCAGATCCTGCGCCCACGACCGGACTACTGCGAAGTGGAAGGAGCTGGTGGGGCCGATCACTATCCCGTCCTTGCAGCTATTCTGATCGATACACCTGCTCCCGAACCCTTTCCGACCTCGACGGCTGAACCGTCCCCACGTCCCAACCCGACACCACCAATGGGTAGTAGTCCTGGAATGTCATTGGTGATTTCAGGGCTTTTACCCAATCCTTCTGGGCAAGAAAGCCTCAATGAAGAGGTGTTATTGAAAAATACTGGGGACGTACCGATCGATTTGGATGGGTGGACATTGCGCGATTGCGCCAATAATTTTTGGGTACTGGGCGATCGCGTTGTCGCACCGGGAGAAACAATCCAAATGCGCCGACTCATGCAGCCACTAGCGTTGAACAATGACGGTGACACAGTTAGTTTGGTTGCCCCAGATGGACGAGTAATTGATGAAGTCAGCTACGGGCGCGCGCGTCAAGACGAGTTCTTTTCCTTCGACTGTTGAATCGTCAAATATGTGGGGACGACTTGCGTTTTGAATTCCTTATCTCCAATTGACACGCACTTGACACGACCATGCAACGCAGACTTCACACCCCTTGCTTAGGGTAAAGATGTTGAATTGGAGTCAGTCTCGTGACTGAACGCGAATATCAAGAAATTCAAGCTCGACTGCGGGGTTCACGCGGCGAGCGTCAGTATGCAACATCAACCCGTTCGTTTTCGGTAAGGAACCCCATGCGATCGCTGCAACGTCCAGTCTCAAAGTGGTGGTATTTCGCTGCTGGTTTGGGATTAGGCTTTGTTTTGGCGCTGGGAGCTGGTGCCGAAGCCGCTTCGCTGTCTTCTAAAACGGCTGAAAGCAGTCGAAATGAAAGACAAGTGGAAATGACATCTTCTCTCACATCCGTCAAACCCATAGATTCAGCGACCTGGCTCGAACCCTAACTTCTTTTCCAAGTCAGTAGCGCTCTCAAAGCTCAGAATGGAAGAGGCAGTGTGTTACTTATCTCCCGCTGCACATCAACTACATTGGAGTCATCACAACCAGCCTGAGGAAACCGTTGCGAGGCTGCCAGTCTACTGACTACGTACCTGCTGAGACTTATCTCTCTGAAGAAGTCGAGAGTCCGGTCAAACGGGAGTATCGAGATGGACTCATCTATGACATGGCAGGGGCGAGCAATAACCATGTCACCCTTGCGGGTAACATCTTTGCCCTACAACGACAAGATTTACCTGACCAGCATTGACTTTCAATGTCCC
>JBCBVC010000017.1:0-41686 GCA_039817845.1 Cyanobacteria bacterium J06642_2 | reverse complement strand
AGACCACGGCGGCCTGGCTTTCAACAGCCGCACGCTGCGCTAACGCTCTCAGGATTACCGCGCGATCGCTCGGCGCGTGGATGGCTATTCCTGCATAGATAAGGATTAGCCATCCGTACCAAGTAACAAAGCTCACAGGCTCAACCATTCATGACAAGCTCAATCCTCTCAATGAATACCAATGTAATGAGGACCGTTCCTTCACTACCTCGCGTCAAGAAGATTTTCGTCATCTCGTTATTGAGCACTCACTTCAAGATTTCGGTGGCTGCTGCCACCAAAATCGCAAATGATTGGATGGATGGTCATCCTGATTGGCAGTGGGTGCACCTCAAGCAAGCTGTTCTTAACGGCGATATCCATTACGAAGACCGTCGGCTCATTCCAGCGAGGCTCTCCAGCTTTGCTGACCTAGAACGACTGCGCAGACAAATGCTGGATATTGACGGTCTCGATATCGGCGATCGGCGATATCGAATGAAACTCTACTACAACTGCTTTGTCGGTTCTGAGGCGGTGGACTGGTTAGTTCGCACTCAGGGGCTATCCAGAGATGAAGCGGTGGTTGTCGGACGACGGCTCGTGCGGCACAACTCGATCGAGCACGTCCTCGGCGAACAGGACTTCGCGGATGACTATTACTTTTATCACTTCGTTTGATTGCTGCGAATTGCCCATATGATTCTTCGATTTGGGAAGGGCGATCGCCTACCCAGTTGACCTCCAGCTCGGGCAGTTGGGAGGCGTTCCCACTATCCTTTCTCATCCGCGATCGCAGCTTCACAGCGTATCGAAGTGATGCTTGATGCGCTGCCACAATGACTCCACCATCCACGTTTGGAGTCGTAGTAGAACACTCAGACGCACAACCCAGCTCGGACGCCCCAATCGCTGGCGTGCGTTCTCGCAAACCAGATCGGGATCGAAGCCCTCCCAAACGCCAACGGCAGACGCGGGAAATACGCCTAAAAATGGGGCAAGTTCAAAGCGGAGAATGCGATCGAGTTCTTCCCACGTATAGCCAGATGATGCCAGGACGCTAGCGATGTGATGAAGGTGCGAGTCGTCATGCTCCGTATCGAGAAACAAGTCCGACAACGCAATCCAGACTTTGCGGCGTTGATGAGTTTCCAGAGCCAAAGTGACCTCAATTCCTCACTCACGTGAATGCTTTAGGGCAGCAAAGAACTCGACAAAGACTATTCGTTTGGCATTCGGATTGGACATTCGCTCTTCAGGAATTTGGAGGTCGCTGGCATCTTCTGCCTGCGGCAAAAGCGATTGGAAAAGTTCGTAGTCTTTGGCCGGAATTATGTACACGGGGTCTTGCTCCGGCTGCTGAATGGCTACGTGTTTCGCAGCAGTCGCAACCTGGTTGAAAATGTCTGCAAAACTCCGTTTCGCGTTCCCTAAAGATATGGCGGGCATCTCCCGACTCGCGAACAACTTAAACACAGTGTACTCGGGTCATCTTTGCTCGACAGCCGGAGCCTCAGACGGAAAAGTGGGCGATCGCGCTTCCGAATGATTCTTGGAGCGCCATAGATTGGAACTTGCATGAGTGACAGGGGAATGGAACGCGCCCCTTCGAGACCCAAATTGCTATCCTCACGAGTTCCTCACCTGCATTGTCTAGCTTGAATGAAGCAGGCTGCGGCTTGGAGTCGCTAGTGGCTTGCTGAATTGGTTTGACTTCATGCCCACATTGCAAACGCGATCGCCCGACTCGCGATCGCTCTCGCTATCGGTCTTCTCATGGTCGGCCTAGAGCGTCACTTTCCTAGACAAAAGCTGGTACGCGATCGCGTACCAGCTTAAATTTTCAATCGTTTTTAGAGACGATCTAGCTTTGCGTCACCGCAACTGGTTCTGCCAAGTCCTGGGCTAAGAATTTCTCCAATTCAGTCAGAGCCTGATCGTCTACTTTTGTCTGCATGGGACAGAACTTGGGACCGCACATTGAGCAAAACTCAGCGGTTTTGTAGATATCAGCAGGCAGCGTTTCGTCGTGATACTCCCGAGCACGCTCGGGATCGAGAGACAGCTCGAACTGTTTGTTCCAATCGAAGTTGTAACGAGCGAGAGAAAGCTCGTCGTCGCGATCGCGCGCGCCCGGACGGTGACGGGCAATGTCGGCCGCGTGTGCCGCAATCTTGTAAGCGATCAAACCGTTGCGCACGTCTTCCGCATTCGGTAAACCCAAGTGTTCTTTGGGGGTGACGTAACAGAGCATCGCGGTGCCGTACCATCCCGCCATCGCCGCCCCGATCGCAGAAGTAATGTGATCGTAACCAGGGGCAATATCCGTAACCAGCGGTCCGAGCACGTAGAAAGGCGCTTCGCCGCACTCCTCCATCTGCTTTTTGACGTTGAACTCAATTTGATCCATCGGCACGTGCCCCGGACCTTCCACCATCACCTGCACGTCGTGCTCCCAAGCGCGATGGGTAAGTTGACCGAGGGTTTTCAGTTCTGCCAGCTGTGCTTCATCGGAAGCATCATGCGTGCAGCCAGGCCGCAACGAATCCCCCAGGCTAAAGGATACGTCGTACTTCTTAAAGATCTCAATGATGTCGTTGAAATGCGTGAAGAGAGGATTTTGTTTGTGGTGATGCAGCATCCAACGAGCCAAAATGCCCCCACCACGCGAGACGATGCCGGTAATGCGATCGCGCACGAGCGGCAAGTGCTCAATTAAGATGCCGGCATGGATCGTCATGTAATCCACGCCTTGCTGAGCGTGCTTTTCAATGATGTGGAGAAAGTCATCTGGGGTGAGCTTTTCAATCCGACCGTGGACGCTCTCCATAGCCTGATAAATTGGCACCGTTCCAATCGGTACGGGAGAAGCGTTAATAATGGCCGTGCGAATTTTGTCTAGATTGCCACCGCCTGTGGACAGGTCCATCACCGTGTCAGCACCGTACTTAACCGCCAGTTCCAACTTGGCAACTTCTTCTTGCAGGTCGGACGAATTTGGAGACGCGCCGATATTGGCATTCACCTTACATTTCGAAGCAATCCCGATCGCCATCGGTTCGAGATTAACGTGATTGATGTTGGCCGGAATAATCATCCGTCCCCGCGCCACTTCTTCCCGAATCAACTCCACGGGCAATAGCTCGCGCCGTGCCACGTAAATCATCTCTTCCGTAATCTTGCCTTGGCGGGCGTAGTGCATTTGCGACACGTTAGCCTGACCGTGTCGCTTGGCGACCCATTCCGATCTCATGACGGTGTCCTCAATAAACGGCTTCCCTACGCTGGCATTACCCAGTCTCAGGTTCTAAGGGTGTATCTCAGCCCCAAAGGGCACCCCTAGCTCGATGCATCATCGTAGCACCGGGGACTAGAAGCGATCGCCCCCCGTCAGAAGACTTCACTAACGGTAAAGTCCGCACGCATTTGGTGACGGGGGATTCTGGTGCAGAGAGCGTATTTGCCTGGGCAGAAGAAAAGAAAGGGGTCGATCGCCGTGGAGCAGGGTCAACCGATTGATGACCACTCAAGAACTGAGCGAGGATGAAGCAATTACGCTAATGTCGGTGGTAGCAGATTTTGGCATCACTCAAGTCGTAGATGGTAACTGGGGCGTACATGGAATTATCAAAAAGGTGTGCTGTCTACCTCGCTTGAGAGTAGTACCAATTTGATACAACGAATCGCTTAGCAGAGGAGAAGGGGCAGTCCATCGGTTGCGAATGTCAAACGAACGAACTAGCGCTGCGCAACTTGCTCTAGCCAAGCTGCCACGTCATCACCCAAGGCAGAGTCGTTGAGCTGACTCATTTCGCGTAACATCGTCGGACTCGTAACGTTGATCTCCGTGAGACGTTCGCCGATGACATCTAACCCCACAAAGTAAAGCTGGTTGCGTTGCAAAACGGGAGCTATCTCAGCGCACATCTCCATTTCTTTCGGCGTAATCTCTGCCTTCGCGACACTGCCTCCTGCGGCAATATTTCCTCGAAAGTCGCCACTGCCTGGCAACCGATTAATCGCCCCTAGCGGTTTACCGTCCAACAACAAAATGCGCTTGTCGCCATCAACTGCAGCTGGCAAGTACTCCTGCACCATTACCGGCTCGCGACCGAACCGCGTACTCACTTCGATCAAAGAATTGAGATTGCGATCGCCTTTTTCTAAAAAGAAAATCCCCTCGCCACCCTTACCATCCAAAGGCTTTAGTACTGCTCTTCCTCGAGACTTAGCAAAATCCGCGATCGCCACGGCATCGCGAGTTACCAACGTCTGTGGCGTCCACTGCGGAAATTGCAAGGCAAAAAGTTTTTCATTCGCTGAACGTAATGCTGACGGCTGGTTCAACACCAGTGTCGAGGACAGATCTAGAAGCTGTGTAGCTCGAATGTAGGCCGCATCCACCGGTGGGTCTTTTCGCATCCAAACAGCATCCATCTCCGAAAGAGGTAAGTCCAGGCGATTAGAAATTGCGAACCACGGCGTTTTCGCTATATCAATTTGGATTTGAGTGAGATGCGACCAGGTTTGTCCCTCCGCCACCCACATATCTTGCATCTCGAAAACGTAGATGTCGTGACCGCGCTGCTGGAGGGCTTCCATCAGCATCACGGAGGTATCGTGGTGTGCCTGCAAAAAGGCAAGCGGATCGATAACGAAGGCAACACGCACGATTAGCCAGCCACTGAGTTTCCAGCTAACATCCCGTCCAGCTTACCCGCGCGTTCGAGGGCGTGTATGTCGTCACAGCCTCCTACGTGAGTGCCGTCAATAAAGATTTGAGGCACCGACCGCCGACCGCCAGCTCTCTCTGCCATAGCCTGCCGCGCGGCATTGTCACCGTCAATTTTGTACTCGGTGTATTTGACGGCTTTACCATCCAGAAGATGTTTGGCCCGAATGCAAAAGGGACACATCTGCCACGTATAGATCTCAACCGATGCTGCCATGAACTCCTCCCGTAAAGGCCACTGCAGCCTTCGTATGCCTGTATTGTAAGCTAAACATTAAGCCATGTAACAAGAGCCGGCGATCGAGATCGCGCGCAAACTGAGAATTAGACACACATCTTAAACTTTGCTAGGCTAATACGCGGCTCAATGCTGTATCTGAATGATTCAGGTGCTCAGCAGGCGAAAATAGCGCGATCGCGCGGGCGATTTGCTAGAGGATAAGCTTGGATGATTGACCCCTCTGACAATGACCGACTGGCTTGGGTAACGGGAGCTAGTCGCGGCATTGGGCGCGCGGTAGCATTAAAATTGGCCGAACGCGGCATTCCCCTTGCACTCATTGCCCGTAGTAAGTCCGATCTAGAACAGGTAGCGCTGGACGTAGAGCGGCTAGGGGGCAAGTCAATAGTATTTCCCGTCGATCTAAGCCAAATTGCGGTTTTGCCGCAGCAGCTAGAGCAGGTTCTCGCGCTGGCTGGGTCTTGTCGGCTGCTGATCAATAATGCGGGGATGGGCTATACGGCCAATGCGGTCGATACCCCGGTAGAAGATTGGCAGCGCACGCTCGATCTCAACTTGACGGCAGCTTGGCTTTGTATGAAAGCGGTAATTCCGGGCATGCGCGATCGCGGGGGCGGCACGATCGCAAACGTGATTTCGATTGCAGGCAAGCAAGCTTTTCCTGGCTGGAGTGCTTATTGTGCCAGTAAATTTGGCCTTCTAGGCTTGTCGAAAGCGGTAGCCCAAGAGGAACGCGAGCACCACATTCGCGTCACGGCATTTTGTCCGGGCGCGGTGAATTCGTCGTTGTGGGATACGCCCACCGTCCAGGCGGATTTCGATCGCGCCGGGATGTTGTCGGTAGAGACGGTGGCCGAAAGTTTAGTTCAGACCGTGCTGTTACCGGATTCAGCCGTGGTGGACGAATTGGTGTTGATGCCCAGTGGTGGGGCATTCTGAGTGGCACTGCGGACGTTTGCGAGAGTCGGTAGCGGCCGCGCTACTCTCCGTTCTTGACGGATCGATCCATAGATGATGCAGAGGTTAGATTTCATGACGGTATCCAACAATCGCGCGAATAGCTCCCTCAATGGTGTGGCCTCATTTCATGAAGACATCCGAAGCGACTCTGACGAAAACGGCGGGGCCGATCCGAAAATGATGGCTGCCGTCCGCACCTTGCTAGAGGGTGTTGGCGAAGATCCCGAGCGTGAAGGCTTACTGAAAACGCCCAAGCGGGTCGCGCTGGCCATGCAGTTTTTGACTAGCGGTTACGATCAGTCACTGGAAGAATTACTCAACGGTGCCATTTTTGATGTCGGTCACGACGAGATGGTGCTAGTGCGAGATATCAACGTGTTCAGCCTGTGCGAGCACCACATGCTGCCATTTATGGGACGGGCTCACGTTGCCTACATTCCCGATCAGAAGGTAGTAGGTTTGAGCAAAATTGCTCGCATTGTAGAAATGTACGCTCGCCGGTTGCAGGTGCAAGAGCGGCTAACCCGACAGGTTGCTGAAGCACTGATGAACGTGCTCGAACCTCACGGTGTTGCAGTCGTAATCGAAGCATCGCACATGTGTATGGTGATGCGGGGCGTGCAGAAACCGGGATCGTGGACGGTGACCAGCTCAATGGTGGGCGTCTTCCGCGACGATCAAAAGACGCGAGAAGAGTTTCTCAACTTGATTCGTCACCAACCCCAGTTCTAGCGATCGCCCGCTATTTTTAGAGCTCTTTGACTAGCTCAAAATGAATGTAACGCCCTAATCTCAGACGTTACCGGAATCTGGTAGCGTGAGGATGTTCGATTTTTGGGAGACGCGTTGCCGTGAGCATTATCTTTCAGGCGGCTTTGCTGGGTCTGGTACTCTACAGCTTGCTGCTGGTCGTAGCTGTGCCCGTGCTGTATAGTTCGGCAGTTGGCTCTGGTACCAGCAAGTCCCTGATTTTGACCGGCTCGATTATTTGGGGAGTGTACGTGATTGTTGTCGGCGTGCTCAGCACTCTGATTTAAGCGATCTCGGCTATTCAATGTGACGCAGAGAAGAGGATGCGAGCGTGACTGTTTTTGAAGGTAATTTCGTCCAAACTGGCGAGTTACGGTTTGCGATTGTCATCGCTCGTTTCAACGATTTGATTACGGGCAAGTTGCTGGCCGGATGTCAGGACGCTTTGAAGCGGCACGGCGTGAATATGGACGAGCGGGCCGGTCAAGTGGATTATGCTTGGGTGCCAGGCTGTTTTGAAATTCCGCTGGTGGCGCGGCAATTGGTAGCAACGCAACGGTATCACGCCGTGATTTGCCTAGGAGCCGTGGTGCGCGGCCAAACACCTCATTTCGATTACGTTGCTGCTGAGGTCTCGAAAGGCATTGCCGCCACCGCTTTACAGACAGGTACGCCAGTAATTTACGGCATCCTCACTACCGATACGATGCAGCAGGCGCTCGAGCGCGCGGGCGTCAAAAGCAATCTGGGTTGGAGCTATGGCATGAACGCGATCGAGATGGCGACGCTCGTCAGCCAAATCCGCATGCCGAGTGCTGACGGAGCCATTCTCGATGGCACCGCCCAGTTGCCCGAGCGCTCGGCAGCTTTGCCCCAAGCTAACGTCATGCAGTCTGAAGGCGTCAAGATTTAGAGCTGGCTGGCAACTGATGCAGGGAAGGGCGATCGCCTATTCAGCAGTTTCCATCAAGCGCGGTACGCGAATGAAGTCTCCCTCGCGCGTGGGCGCACCATCCAACAGTTCTTCGCGGTTATCCCAGGTTTGCAGCTGGTCGGGACGGAACGTAGCGTCCATTTTGACGGCATGGTACGTAGGTTCCACGTCGGCAGTATCGAGTTCGCTCAGCTGCTCGACGTAAGTCAAAATGTCAACCAACTGACCGGTCAACTGTTCTTCTTCATCCGGGGTGAGGTCGAGACGAGCGAGGTGAGCGACGTGTCGAACTTGTTCGCGATCGATCATGGTAAGACTCAAAGAAAATAACTCGGAATTGCACTCAGAGGGCTTTCATCGTGCATTTTGAACGAAACAGCAATTAGCAGCAACGCTATCGACATCAGTAGACGTCAATCGTGCTGCGTCCGGTATTTTTCAACCAGTTCTGAGCCTCAATATAGTTACTCGGGGCGAGGCGAATAGCTTGCGTCCAATACTGGGCTGCTTCGTCAAACAAACTTTCTGCCTCTTCTTCTTCCCCTGCCTCCTGAGCCTGTTCGCCGCGATAGTGCAGGATGACCGCAATATTGTTCAGCGGCGAAGAATGACGCGGATTCATCTCGGCTGCTTGAACGTACAGGTCTAAAGCTTCGTCCAGATTGCCGTTGCTCTGTTCGATCAGCCCCATGTTATAGAGGATGTAGCCACGGTCGGTAAGGCTTTCCTCTAACTTCAGGGCCTCTCGATAGTTATCCATGGCCTCGGCATATTCGCCGTCTGATTGGGCTGTCATACCTTCGCGGTAATAGGCAAATGCCTCTTTCTGCGATTTATCAACTCCCGGCATGAACTTGAGAATCAGGTCTGCCATCACCGTGAAGCTTTTATCAATGAAGTTGTCATTCTTCATGCTGCGCGGCATGGTGCATCCCTCAAAGTGGCAACTGCGTGCGGACTAGCGCGAGTTTTGAGCAATTGCATTATAAGCCACGTGATTTCCGTTGCGTTGCGGGATAGCTTGATGAAAGCTAGCAAGACTCCATGGGCTGCCTTGGTGAAACTCAAAACAGCTCAATTCCAGGTAGAGATATGACTTAAATCAGGTTGATAAATCGTAGGTGGTGAATCAATGAAGCCACGTTCGTCTTAAAGGTCCGAGTGGAGACTTTTGCGGCCTCGCCTCTAGCCAATTGTGGGTTCTTGGGCCACAGTAGAAGGCGGTATGCTCGCGCTCTTGCGGGAGTATCTGTCTAGAATATGCGGCTTGGAACGCTGAAACTACAGGTCAGCCATCGCTCGCCAATGGGGAAACAACGATGAATTTTGCGATCGAGCTATTTCAGAAGGGCGGCATCGTTATGGTGCCCTTGATAGGATTCTCTATCGTTGCGATCGCCCTGATGCTGGAACGCTGGCAATTTTGGTGGAAAATCTCTAACCGACAGCCGCGTCTCGTCAAAGAGGTAATGAATCTCTATAAGCGCAATCCTAAGGCGGCCCTTTTCAAGCTGGAACAAAATGCCGACTTGCCGATCGCGCGCATCTTTTTAGCTGGCTTAGAGCTGGACGGTTGTCCTCCCGACGAGTTTCGTCTCGCTCTAGAAACGGCGGTCTCGGCAGAAATGCCGCTTCTCAAACGATTCAATACTGTATTTGATACCATCATCACCCTCTCTCCGTTTTTAGGACTGCTGGGCACCGTACTCGGTTTGGTCGGCATTCTGAGTTCGATCGACCTGGGCGATATTGGCGGTACCAACACCGTGGGCGTCGGTTTGGGGATTAGTGAGGCGCTCTATTCCACGGCAGCAGGTCTAGTGGTGGCTATTCTGACTTTGGTGATTTCGAACGTGTTTCGCTCGCTTTACGTGCGTCAGATGTCGCAGATTCAGGAATTGGGCGGCCAGTTAGAGCTGTTGTATCGCCAGCGATTCGAGCGCGAGATGACTCGGTTAGCCATGCAGCACGAAGAAGGAGTAGTGCCCCATGCGAATTCCTGAGGAACCGAGGCGCGCAGCAGAGATTAACATCGTGCCGTTGATCGACGTGATCTTCTGCATTTTGGTGTTTTTCATCATGGCTAGTTTGGTACTGACGCGCTCCGAAGGGCTGGATGTCAACCTACCCAATGCATCGGCAGCTCAACCCAAGCTTCAACCCGACGCCACTATCAGCATCACAGAAGACGGGACGATCGCTGTCAATACAGAGACTGTGGAACTTGACGGCATCATTCCAACCATTAATCAAATTTTGGAAAGCCGCGAGGCCGGTGCGGGCAAAGGCTTAGTCGTATTGAATGCCGATCTAGCCATTACCCACGGCAAGGTGGTCGACGTTATGAACGAGCTGCGTCAAATTGAAGACGTTAGTTTGGCGATCGCTGCTCGCCGCAACGATGACAATTCTTGATCGTTGATGTTCTTGCCCTAAAGCATTAATTTTTGACCGAGAAGCTTGACGTTACTTATGGCTACTGGGCACTCAAATGAGTCTCAGAGCGTTTTCTGAATCTGTGAGGTACGGCCTGATTTCCTACCTTTTGTGCCGTAGGATGTATGCTTGCAAACTGTACTTTATTCAGTAAGAAAACGCTCTCAGACTACATCCGCATTAATAAGGTTGCACGCTACAACAGTATTAGAGGTCCGATCGCGCAGGACACATTCAACCTAATCTCTCCTCTTCTGAGCCAGCGATCGCCACTTCCTTGCGTTCTATCCCAGGATCGCCATGAAAGTCGCCGTCTTTAGCACCAAGAAGTACGACCGCCAATTTCTCACAGCTGCCAACAACACTCACCAGCACGAACTCACCTTTTTCGAGCCCCGTTTGACTCCAGCCACTGCTGCATTGGCCGCAGGGTTTCCAGCTGTTTGTGCATTTATCAACGACACCCTCAGCGCCGAAACGTTACGAGCGATCGCGGCAGACGGTACTCGGTTAATCGCGTTGCGATCGGCGGGTTTTAACAATGTCGATTTATCCGTAGCATCAGAGCTGGGCTTAACCGTTGTCCGCGTCCCCGCCTATTCCCCCTATGCCGTTGCCGAACATGCAGTGGGCTTGATTTTGACTCTCAATCGCAAACTCCACCGAGCTTACAACCGCACTCGCGACGATAATTTTTCGTTAGAAGGCCTGCTCGGTTTCGACCTGCACGGCTCTACTATTGGCATCATCGGCACGGGCAAAATCGGCCAGTGTTTTACTCAAATCATGCACGGGTTTGGCTGTCACTTGCTAGCCTACGATCCACATCCCAATCCTGTCTGCATCGAACTCGGAGTGGAATACGTCGAGCTACCCGACTTGCTCGCGGCTGCCGATATCGTCTCACTGCACTGTCCTTTAATGCCTGCCACCTATCACCTGATTAACGCGGACACGCTGCAATACCTAAAACCGGGGGCAATGGTCATCAACACCAGCCGTGGCGGCCTGATTGATACTCCCGCCGTTATCCAGGCCATTAAATCTGGCAAAGTCGGCTATCTGGGCATCGACGTGTACGAGCAAGAAGAGAACCTCTTTTTTGAGGATCTATCAGACACCATCATCCAAGATGACGCCTTTCAACTCTTACAGTCTTTCCCTAACGTCGTGATTACTGCCCACCAAGCCTTCTTCACTCGCAACGCCCTCCAAAACATTGCCGAAACCACTCTCGCCAATATCTCCGATATCGCTGCCGGACGAGACTGCCCCAATGAAGTAAAAGTTGCGAAGGCGATCGCTTGAGGCGCATACCAACAATATCTCGTGCATTCTCGTCATGCAGGAGATCGCGATACGTCAGGAAATGCCCTCCTCTATAGAGGCGATCGCGGCATTCAACGTGGCACTGGGTCGCATCGCTTTGGCCGTTTTTTCAACATTGGGGCGATAATAACCGTCGATATCGATGGGACTTCCCTGTAGTGCGTTAAGCTCGCTGACAATCTCTGCTTCGCTCTCCTTTAATGTCTGGGCAAGCTGAACAAATTTAGCCTTGAGTTCGGGGCTTCGATCTTGCTCGGCCAGGGCTTCGGCCCAGTACGTGGCCAAATAAAAGTGACTACCGCGATTGTCTAGCTCATGGACTTGGCGAGAAGGCGATTTGGCATTGTCTAAATATTTACTGTTAGCAAGATCGAGAGCTTCAGCCAAGATTGAGGCATTTTCATTCCCCGTCTTCTGACCCACATCTTCTAATGCGGCAGCAAGGGCTAAAAATTCACCCAATGAATCCCAACGTAAATGCCCTTCACTCAAAAACTGCTGGACGTGCTTAGGAGCAGAACCACCCGCCCCAGTTTCAAATAGCCCACCCCCAGCCAGCAAGGGCACAATCGATAGCATCTTCGAACTGGTGCCCAATTCTAGAATCGGGAAGAGATCGGTTAGATAGTCGCGCAAGACATTTCCCGTGACGGAAATGACATCTTTGCCAGCTTTAATGCGCTCGCAGGTAACGCGCATGGCTTCCACCGGCGGTAGAATTTTGATGTCCAAGTCTGTAATGTCATATTCGAGTAAATAGCGGTTAACTTTCTTAATTACATTCGCATCGTGAGCGCGATTTTCATCCAGCCAAAAGATTGCCGGAGAGCCAGTGGCGCGGGCGCGATTTACTGCTAACTTGACCCAATCGCGCACGGGCAGATCTTTGGTTTGACACATGCGCCAAATATCCCCTCGTTCCACTGAATGCTCTAATAAGGTCACGCCCGTAGCATCTACCACTCGCACAATGCCATTTGCTGGAATTTCAAACGTTTTATCGTGCGAGCCGTATTCCTCAGCTTTTTGAGCCATGAGGCCCACATTGGAGACATTCCCTATCGTGGTAACGTCAAAAGCTCCATTGGCTTGGCAAAACTCGACGATCGCCTGATACATGCGGGCATAACAGCGATCGGGAATCATGGCTTTGGTATCGTGCAGCTTCCCGTCTGGCCCCCACATCTTGCCGGAAGTACGAATCGCTGCGGCCATCGAGGCATCGATAATCACGTCGCTGGGTACGTGCAGGTTGGTAATTCCTTTATCGGAATTAACCATTGCTAGCTCGGGGCGGGTGGCGTAAGTTGCTTCTAAATCGGCAGCAATTGCCTCTCGTCGATCTTCAGGTAAAGCTTGAATTTTGGCATAAAGATGGCCGAGACCATTGTTAGGATTGATTCCCAAATCAGCAAATATATCGGCATATTTTGCGAACACGTCTTTGAAATACACTGCGATCGCGTGCCCGAATAAAATTGGATCGGAGACTTTCATCATTGTTGCTTTAACGTGTAGCGACAGCAGAATAGCTTCCTCTTTTGCCGCAGAAATTTCTTTCTCATAAAACGCACGCAAGGCTTTGACATTCATTACAGCAGCGTCAATAATTTCGCCTGCTAATACCGCAGTTTTTTCTTTGAGAACGGCAATCTCTCCATCATCTTTCACTAGCTCGATGCGAACGTCTCCAGGGCTTTCGACGATCGCAGATTGCTCGCTGCCATAAAAATCGCCCGCGTCCATATGAGCGACGTGGGATTTAGAGTCTGTCGTCCACGCTCCCACCGAATGCGGATGCTTGCGGGCATATTGCTTCACGGCAGTTGCCACCCTGCGATCGGAGTTACCTTCGCGCAAGACGGGGTTAACCGCACTGCCGAGCACTTTTGCATAGCGGGCTTTAATTGAGGCTTCCGTCTCGTTCTCGGGTTCGGCAGGGTAGTCAGGAATGTCGTAGCCTTTCTCTTGCAGTTCGCGAATCGCAGTTGTCAGCTGCGGCACTGAGGCACTGATATTCGGCAGCTTAATCATGCAGGCGGCAGGAGTTTTGGCCAGTTCGCCCAACTCTGCCAGGGCATCGAGTTGTTTTTGAGCTTCGGTAAGACGCTCCGGAAACGCCGCAATAATGCGACCGGCCAGCGAGATATCTTTTGTCTCCACGGCAATATTTGCCACGCCCACAAACGCCTTAATGATGGGCAGAAGTGAGTAAGTCGCCAACGCGGGCGCTTCATCGGTCAACGTGTAGAAGATGGTAGCGGGCTGACTGGTCATGCAATGTCCCAACCTATATGACTGTTGCGCGTGGCAGATTGCGATCGCTGAGCCTTACGGACCTACGCAACCAGAACAAATTTACGGTCTACGCGCCGTGCTTCCTACCAAACACGACACAAAATTCCGAAAACCTGCGAGCAGAAAGTAACTCCTGCTCGTGAAAAAAGGCTGTCAGAGAGCGGTCTCGCGTCTGATTGAGAATGACAACTACCGTTCGGACTGCTTAGATGTCGCGACCGAGATAAATTTGCGTGTCGTACTCCATGCAGACACATCCTCGATCTTCATACCGCGAAAATATGCGAGCTAACTCGTTCAGCATGGATTGGCAATTGGGGTGTCCTTCATTGGGCGTGTAGGACGAAGAGAGCAGCCGTCCTTTCAGTCCGACAAAATCGAAGCGCTGCTCGTTATCGAGACTATGCAGTTCAAAGGTGCCTGAAGTGAAGAACGATCGCAGCATTTCGCGATCGCCACTTTTGTGACGGACTTCGCGATAATCCGTGCCATAACGCTGGAGCAGAGACTCATACGCGCGTAGGAATGGTGTCGATTCGATCCGTCGGGAATTCCATATCAATACTTGCCATCCTCCAGGTCGCAGGATGCGGGCAAATTCCTGTCGCGCTTGGTTAGCGTCGAACCAGTGGAAAGCTTGAGCAGCTAGCACGTAGTCAACTGACTGGCTCGGCAATGTTGTGGATTCAGCAGTTCCCGCAACGCTATGAAATGTTGGATAAGGCTGCAATACAGTCTCTGCAGCCTGCCGCATGGCAGCATTGGGTTCTACCCCAAACACCGTGTTGCCATTTTTAAGAAATAGTTCGGCCGAAATCCCAGTTCCAGAACCGATATCCGCGATCGCATCAGCGGGCGCGAGCTCAGTTGAATCTCGCAGAATATCTAGCACGCCTGCCGGATAAGTAGGCCGATAACGCACGTAGTGTTTGACGCGATCGGAAAAACGTCGAGTTGAATCGGTATGAAGTGGCGGCATGGTTCGAGCTATTGCGAGCAGCAGAGCAGCGTGAATTCACAATCTCCATTAAGGTGACATCAATATCGACCATTGCAGTCGAGAGGTTTTGATATGAACGGCTGGCGAATGGCGATCTTTTGGATGGCAATTCTAGTTTGCAGCATGAGCCTGACGGCGTGCTCCGCAACGGTAGTCAAGAACACGAGCAACGGCGATCGCCCCCAGCTTATATTTCAGGGCAATCCACCAGAGTGGGCGCATACGGCGACGTCCATTATGACTGAGCTGGAACAGTGGCGCGGACTCCCGTTTCAAGAAGATCTACAAGTAACATTTCAACTCCCACAAGAGCCTGGACTGAATGGCTGGTACGACTCCGAAACCAAGCAGTTAGTCGTTACGGTGACTGACTCCGAGCCACTAGGGCGCGGAGTGCTCCTACACGAAATGTTCCACGCGCTTCAAGATAGAAACTTCGACCTCTACAAGTTGAAGCGGCAAAGTGCAGCGCATCCAGACTACGAACAAGCTGTCTCCGCCATCATCGAAGGGGAAGCCATGCTGGCGGTAAGTGAGTTGATGAATTACGACTTTCTCGCTCACGCAAAGCTGCCGGCTGAGGGCGAAGTCAGCGCCGAATTTTTTGAAAAAGTTTTTCTTTACGGAGCGGGCATGAAGTTTATTCTGGCCGTCCGCGACGCTGGCGGCTGGAAGGCGGTTGATGCCGTGTTTCGCGATCCGCCGCGAGCGACGTCGTTGATTTTCCAGCCCGATCGCTATCTGTCCGGCGAGCGAGAAGTCCAACCCACAGCCCCATCTTTGCCGACCAGTGAAACGTTACAGTCTCAAACCGTGCGGGGAGCCTATCAAGTTCAATTGCTGTTGGCCCGACAAGCCGAAACGCGGCCGCTGCTAGGGCGCGCGGCAGAGGGATATGTAGCTGATACTCTCAACATTCTGAAAGACTCCGCAGGTGAAACCAAGCATCAATGGGCGATTGAATTCAGCAATGCAAAAGTAGCTGCTGATTTAGTCAGTGGGCTGACAACCGCACTCGCCAGGGACGAGCGTCTAGCGATATTGCCATCAGTGTCAGTTGCCGGAAACGCCATCGTTGCCGAGTGGTAATTTACCAAGTGGCAAAAGCGGTGTCTCACGTGCTGATCGATAACTGACCGAATCTGCCTGCACTCGATATCCGCCTGTACTCGATTGATGGCAATGTATTTCCGCATCGCACGTACCCGGCAGTATGACCGCGATTAGGCTTGATTGCCCCAATCCTGAAGATATCGATAGGTCTCTAGAGGGATTCGAGAAGGGGGTGTTAGGGATACGTGTAGAACACGCTCGGGCGATCGCCCGTACTTGCTGGCCGCATCGTTTTGCCACCCAACTGCCAGCCCACACGTCCCTCTCGCCACCTGCAAGGAGTCCCTCGTCATGGCTATGAGTTTGTTAGATCAACTGCGCGAAGTGACCGTCGTAGTTGCCGATACGGGCGATATCCAAGCCATCGAAACCTTCAAGCCCCGCGATGCCACCACTAACCCGTCGCTGATTACGGCTGCGGCTCAGATGCCTAAATATCAGGCCATTGTGGACCACACTCTCAGTCAAGTTCGGTCCGAGGTCGGGGCTGAGGCATCTGCAACTGAGATTATTTCGGTAGCGATCGACCGACTTTCTGTGGCATTCGGCATCAAAATTCTCGACATTATTCCCGGTCGAGTATCCACCGAAGTTGACGCTCGTTTGTCCTACGACATGGATGCGACAATCGCCAAAGCCCATACCCTGATTGCTCAATACGAACTCGAAGGGATTGCGCGGGACCGAGTTCTGATCAAAATTGCCTCAACGTGGGAAGGTATCAAAGCCGCAGAAGTGCTAGAGCAAGAGGGAATCCACTGTAATCTGACCCTGTTGTTTGGCCTCCATCAGGCGATCGCTTGTGCTGAAGCAGGCATCACGCTAATCTCGCCTTTCGTCGGTCGGATCTTGGATTGGTACAAAAAAGATACGGGTCGCGAGAGCTATCCTGCCCCTGAGGATCCGGGCGTGCTGTCCGTCACGCAAATCTACAACTACTTCAAAAAGTTCGGCTACGCGACCGAAGTGATGGGAGCTAGTTTTCGTAACGTTGGTGAAATTTGCGAGTTGGCAGGTTGTGACTTATTGACGATCGCCCCTAAGTTTCTCGATCAGTTGCAATCGTCAACCGGCGACCTGCCTCGCAAGCTGTCTGCAGATGCCGCTGCCCATGCTGATATCGAGAAAATCGTCATGGATAAGGCGACGTTCAATGACATGCATCAAAGCGATCGCATGGCTTCTGAAAAACTGGAAGAGGGCATCGTCGGATTTTCGAAAGCGCTAGAAGCGCTGGAAAAACTGCTCGCCGAACGGTTAGAGCAATTGGAAGGAGAAGATACCGTCAGTCGGGCAGCCAGAGAAGTATTTCAGGTCTACGACCTAGATGGGGATGGCTTTATCACCCGCGAAGAATGGGCCGGTACGGATGCTGTCTTTGATGCACTCGATATCAACCACGACGGCAAGATCGCTCCTGAAGAGATGGCTGCGGGATTAGGTGCCGCATTTCATCTAGCCACAAAGTAAGACGCGCTATCCCCTCAATCGCATCAGCTTGCTAGTAGGGAAATAATCAAGGAAGCGATCGCCTATATTTTGCTCTCGCGATCGCTTGCCACTTTCAATAGCCACCATCAGCTCTTCAATCCGGCACCATTGTCGCAGCAGAGGCACGCGATCCAGTAACTGGATCACTTACATCATTCCCCCCTGTACTGTGTGATATTCAATGTCGCTCTAGGCTTTTGGGAGATGATTTGAGCGCCCTTCCACGCTCGAAATGAGAGTGCGCGCGGATCTGAGATGGCCGAAAAGGGCTCGGTATCGAGCGCTGTGACTTTCTGCACCCATAAAACGGGTTGACAGAATCGGGAGTCCGAAATCTAGCGAGCGATGTACTGAGACATAATGAAGGCGACCTTCAGTTTTGCGGGCAAGTGCCTATGACCGTCGATTTGGCAGAGATCGCAGCCAAGTTAGAAAGCGATCGCCCTGCCGACCGCATGTTGGCCTTAGCTCGACTGCGAGACGTACCCGATGCTGATGCCGTACCGCTGATTCTGAAGGCAATCGACGACAAGCACCAACAGGTGCGCTCCTGGGCGGTATTTGCGCTGGGGGTGAAAAAAACGGAAACATCTTTCCCCGTGCTGCTGCGCATCATGGAATCTGATGAAGACTACGGCGTCCGTGCTGACGCGGCCGGAGCCTTGGGCTATCTGGGAGACGTGCGCGCTTTCGAACCCCTAGTGCGGGCCTTTTATGAAGATGTGGAATGGCTAGTGCGATTTAGTGCGGCTGTGTCCCTCGGTAATTTGGGAGACGCACGCGCGTTTGACGTATTAATTGAAGCTTTGGGCGCTCCCGAAACGCTGATTTGTCAAGCGGCGATCGCGGCGTTGGGCGAAATCGGTGATTTGCGCGCGGTGGAACCGATTTTAAATTTCGCGCAGGATGAGGATTGGTTGGTGCGACAGCGACTGGCCCAGGCGCTCGGCAATCTCCCCAGCGACAAAAGCCGTAGGGCACTGGAATACCTAGCCAAAGATCCGCACGATAACGTAGCTGCAGCTGCCTTACATTCATTGCGACAGTTCCCATAGCTCTTGACGTTTTAGTTTGGACCTGGAAGCACTGACTGCGACTCGGCTCTGGATCGCTAAAACGTCCTAGGCAGCTTGACAGCTGCTGCAGATCGATAGACGATTAGCAAGCTCAACTGTCGTCGTTTTCGATCGCCGCGATCGATCTGAGGTCGGAGCTGGGAATGCTAGTTTTGTAACTCCAAATCAACCCTCTAAGCCTCTGGTTCCAGTCCAAGAGGCTTTTCTTATTGAAAATTTTTGCTGCCGTGTTAGCCAAATCTCACCCAGCCGCAACTTTTGCGCGGGCGGGGACATCCTCGAAGTTGGGAGATGACGCCACCGCAGCGGCCAGCGATCGCAGCATAGCTGCAGTGGTCTTGAAATCTACGCAGGCATCGGTAATGCTCTGACCGTAGGTCAGCTTCGCGATGTCACTCGTCAGCTTTTGATTGCCCGCCACGAGGTGGCTCTCGATCATGACCCCCATCACGTGAGGTACTCCTGCCGCTACTTGAGCAGCAATTTCCTCCAAAACGAGGGGTTGCCGCATGTGGTCTTTATTGCTGTTGCCGTGACTGCAATCCACCATCAACCGAGCATTCAATCCATGTAAGGCCAACGTTTCAGCAGCAGAACGTACGCTAGCAGCATCGTAGTTAGGGCCGCTACTTCCGCCTCGCAACACTAGATGCCCGTCTGGGTTACCTGTCGTGGTGACAATACTGGCGTGTCCTTGCGTATTGATGCCCAAAAAATGATGCGGAGCGCGAGCTGCAAGGATAGCATTGATAGCTGAATCCAAACGGCCATCGGTGGCGTTTTTGTAACCCACTGGCATGGACAGGCCGGAAGCCATCTGGCGGTGGGTTTGGCTCTCAGTCGTACGTGCGCCGATCGCCGTCCATGCAATCAGGTCGGCGATGTATTGCGGCACGATCGGGTCGAGCAGCTCGGTAGCAGCAGGTAAACCGATTTGGGCCAGATCGAGCAACAGTCCGCGGGCACGGCGCAGACCGGCGTTGATGTCGTAGCTATTATTGAGATGGGGGTCGTTGATCAGGCCTTTCCAGCCTACCGTCGTGCGAGGTTTCTCAAAATACACTCGCATGACCACTTCTAGGCGATCGCGCAGTTCTTCTCGCAACGGCAGCAACTGACGCCCGTAGTCCAAAGCTGCATCAACGTCGTGAATCGAGCAGGGACCGACGATGACCAATAAGCGGCGATCGCGATGTTCGATAATGGCGCGAATCTGAGCTCGCGTTTCAGACACTAATTCGGCTACTTCTCGATCCAGCGGAAAAACTTCGTGCAGCGTCTCCGGACTGAGCAACTGCCGCGTTTCAACCACGTGCAGATCGGATGTTTCGTACATGCAACTACCCAATGGATGCCGAAGAGCGAGTACAAAACTGACTGGGGATGATAGTCTCAGCTCGAGCGGCAGAAACCCCTCAAGAAAGTCAGAGCTCGTTCCGCGTGCGAATGACTTGAAGTCCAGAGATACGATAACATCCCTCGCCGGAGGTGTTGGGGCTGCACATCGATGTCAAAGATAGACACGTCCAAGTCTGCAGGGGGCTTGCCCTGCTGCTGCGAACCGTATGAAAATCTTCAAGACATTAGCCAAGCATCAAGCCAATTAGAACTTTCTCTGCGGTTCATTTAGTATCTGAAACACCCGTTATGAATTCACGAGGGCAAGTGCGGTTACGGTATGAGGGCGATCGCGCTCTGATCACTTAGTTGTATACTGCGGCCCATCTAATACGATCGCCTACACTTGCTCTGGCATGGCTTTCCAATACGACTATTGCGTATTTATCGGTCGCTTCCAGCCCTTTCATCTCGGGCATTGGGAAACCGTCAAGCAAGCACTCGATATTTCCGAATGCTTGATCGTCATTTTGGGCAGTTATCGGGTCGCTCCCAATATTAAAAATCCCTGGACCGCAGAGGAGCGGGAAACCCTCATCCGTTCGTGTTTGCTGCCCGAATGGCGCGATCGCCTCACATTCGCGCCCATCCGCGATCGCCTTTATGACGAGGGAGCGTGGTTAGCAGATGTTCGACAACAAGTAGCCGAGCAAACTCAGAAGACTAGCTCAGTTGCCATCATCGGCTATCACAAGGATGCGTCGTCCTACTACCTCAACTTATTTCCTGAATGGGACTACGTGCCCACGCCGTATTATCAAAATATCAACTCAACTGATATCCGCAACGTTTATTTCGATCGCTCGACGGAGCGCGAGCTTTCAGACGTATTTCATTGCATGCCGAATCCAGCTCGAGCATTTCTAGAAACCTTTCGCAGCCACCCTCGCTACGCTCATTTATGCGAAGAATTTGCTTACATTCAGTCTTATCGTCAAGCCTGGTCAGTAGCTCCGTATCCGCCGATTTTTGTCATTGCGAACGCCGTGGTTTTGCAGTCCGACTGCCTCCTCGTCATTCGTCGAGGTCAACAGCCCGGTCGAGGAACAATTGCCTTTCCCGGTGGTTTTTTAGAGCCTGACGAAACAATTCAAGATGGCATTTTGCGTGAGTTGCAAGAAGAAACGCTGATTGACGTCGAGCGCGCCACTCTACAGAGCGCAATCATCTTCCAACACGTCTTCGATCGCCCACAGCGCTCTCTGCGAGGTCGAGCGATCGCCCATGTAGCAGCATTAAGGCTACCTGAAGGCTCCCTACCCAAGGTGCGCGCGGCAGACGACGCCCACTCGACTTGGTGGCTGCCTTTATCAGAGTTGAGCGATCGCGAAGATCAGTTCTTTGCCGACCACTACCAAATTGTTCGTTACGTACTTTCCCACTTGCCATAAACAGCCCACAGTTGCTGCGTTGAACACAACAATTGCAGGTGATATGTGACTTGACCTCTTGGGTAAGCTATTCGAGACCAGTCCAGCTTGCCCAGTGGAGTCAGACAACTAATGGACTCAATTCAATGGGCAAGAGAACCAATCGAATCATTTTTAGATGTGGAATTCTACAGGCTCAAGTCATCTGTTCATCTTGCAAACAGCGTCATTCAATATGCAATCGAATCTGCCGTTCTCATCCCCCTAAAATCCACAACTTAATCTGATAATTTGAATTTTTTATTTCCGTATTTTTGTTGATGCTCCAATTGCAGTTCCGTGCTTTTACGAATTGTTGATCGATATTGACAGTGCAAGCATGGTAGTTGAGTCCGCAGATTTCTACACAAGTGTTCGGGAGTCCTCGTATCAAAGTATGGATGGAATGCAGTCATGGTGAGTACGTCCGTCATGGAAAAGCCGACCGGTATGGCTACATCTAAGCCGGGATCTCCTGCGCGGGCTTTGCAGGAAATGGCTGTCCGCGAAGTAACTGGAAAGCTTGTCATTCGCGACCCAGCAGATAGTGGGGTAGTGTGGGGAATCTATGTTGGCAAGGGCAAGGTTCACTACGCCAGCAGTTTAGTCGGCCAGCAAGAGCGCATAGCCTATCTCCTGCAACGGACGAATCCCGACCTTGAGATAGCTCCTTGGGAAAATGCCACCTCAGACTACAATTACCTCTGCAAGTATTGGCAGTCGGGTCGGCTGTCTTTCCAGCAAGTACGCCAGCTGCTTTTCACTACAACTCTGGAAGCCCTGATTCACGTATTGGCTATCCCCGAAGCAGAGCTGCAAGTCGATCGCCGCGTCGGTCTCGATCCCATCTTGATTTCGGTGCCATTTCTGGACACGGCCCGTTCGGCTAGCGGTCGCATTCGGGAGTGGAACGAGTTACGTTCGCAAGCCTGTTTGCCCTTCCAGCGACCTTATTTGCAAGATAGCAATCGTTTGCAGAGCGTTCTGGCAGAAGCATCCTCCAATCCTCGTTTGGTAGGAATGTGGGGGCATGTTCTATCACAGAACTATTGTCTGTACGATATTGGCCGCCACTTGAAGATTGACGTGCGCCAAGTGGCGAATGTCGTCCGCTTGCTAGCTCGCGAAAATATCATTGGCATCAATTCGTTTCGAGCCACGGTGAAAGGCGGACGGCAACCCCTAGTGGCTTGCATTGACGACAGCCAGGCCGTGCAGCGCACGGTGAAATTAACCCTTGAGGCAGCTGGCTATCGCGTGTTGGGATTGACCGAACCGGCTCGTGCCCTGACAACCTTGGCGCGCCAGCAACCCGATTTGGTGTTGATGGACATCACCATGCCAGAGGTAGATGGGTACGAATTGTGCCGGATGTTGCGCCAGTCAGACGCGCTTGGCGACATTCCCATTGTCATGTTGACGGGACGGGACGGTCTATTCGATCGCCTGCGGGCTCGCGTGGTCGGAGCCACTGACTACATGACCAAACCGTTTAACGCCGAACAATTACTGTCGGCGATCGCGCAATTAACCTCTCTTGCTGTGGAGACAGACTAAATGAAACGAGTGCTCGTCGTAGAAGATTCTCCTACCGAACAGCGTCTAATTGTGGCGCTATTGAAACAGGCAGGATGCGCTGTAGAGTCTGCCAACACTGCAGAAGCTGCTCTTGAATGGCTGCAAGCCAACGGCCGACCCGATCTGATCGTTCTCGACATCATTATGCCCGGACAAAGCGGTCTAGATTTTTGTCGACAGCTCCGGGAGACCTCGCAATTTGAAGATGTGCCGGTGGTATTTTGTTCGTCCAAGAACCAAGACTTTGATCGATTTTGGGCACTGCGTCAGGGTGGTAATGCCTATATTTCTAAGCCTTTTTTGCCAAACGAATTAGTAGAAACTGTGCAGCAGCATCTTGCTTAGTCAGCTGATTGAAAGTGACGAGTTTGACTGAACTATTTATCACTTAGTCAAGTGTAAATTTTGTAATCAGTGAATTTTGCAATCAGTGGGTTTTGTAATCAGTGAATCTTGCAATGAGATAGATCGATGTCGGCAGATTATTTCGTGGTGCGGTTATTTGATGGAGCTCTCTGGGCCGTACCTCTTACGCGTGTAGCAGAGACATTAGCGATCGAGAAGAGCGCGATCTGCTCTCTGCCTGGTGTCGATCCAGCACTGTTAGGGGTCATCAATCAACGCGGACAGCTGTTGTGGGTCATGGAATTGCAAGTAGCACTTGGAACTCCCGCCCTCGTCCCCAACTCGCGCCCCGATGCAACCCTCACCTTATTGGAACTTGGCCATTCGTCAGCAACAAGCCACTCTGTTTCTGGAAACGCCCGACTGGCATGCGTGGTGGCCGATTTAGTTGAGATTGTCGCCTTCAATGCTGAAACCTTCATTCCTCCATCCGAAAAAATATTTGCACAGTTGGGATGTTCCGAACGCGGGCGATCGCTTCTGCGCGGCGTGACGGAATACCGGAGCGAAACCGTTGCCGTGCTGGATGCCGACGCTTTATTTGATGCGCTACACCATTCCCACTCACCTCGTTCCTTGGTGCACTCATGACTGCAACACCGATTCAATCTGATGAAATCCTCGATGAAGCAGGGAACAACGCGGTCGGGCAGATCGCGGACCTAGAACAGTCAATTGAAGCCCTGACACAGGCAGCCGACCTCGAGAAGGACGGCAAGCTAGAAGATGCGCGCGCACTGTATCAGGATGTTGTCGACCATGCCGAAGACGATTTTCTGCGCGAGAGCGCCCATAAAGCACTTGAAAGTTTGGCCGCCAGGAGGATAGCTGCCCCTACCTCGGAGCCTGAAGCACCAGAAGCAGCTTTTCGCGGTCGAGTGGCAGGATCGGAGCAAGCGACAGTGCCTGAGGGCGCATCATCAATATCTGTCGGCAAATCCGTACAGAGCGGTGGCTTTGCTAACCTACCTATTTTCCAGAAGCAGCTCTTCAGCTTAATTGGCGTCCAGGTCATTTCGGTCCTTGCCATTGGCGGCCTAGGAGTCGCGCTGTTGAATTCGGGACGTACTCAACAGTTACGCAGTCAAGCTCAATCCGAGCTGGCCGTGACGGACGTAAACTACAACATCAAAATCAACCAGATGGTGTTTGGTTTTCGCGGTCAGTCGGATAATGCGGCCATTATTGAAGCGGCCAGCGCGGATGCTGCAGATCGCGATATTAATGGCGAGCTACAACAACAAGTCAAACGCATCCTGCAAAACGAGATTCAGGCGCGCAATATCGAATATGCGACATTGGTCGGCCAGGATCGTCGCATCATTGCTAGCGCCAACGCCAATCGAGATGGCGAAGTGTTTGACCCCGACGGTTTGGTGAGTGAAGTCTTTGCTAATCCCGCGCAAATTAAAACCAGTCAAATCGTGCCTTGGTCGGAATTAAGAGCCGAAAATCCGCCACTTCCTGAGGGCATCGACGGTCAAGATGCATTAGTTCGCTATACGGTCACGCCGGTCAAAGCCAATGACTCAGATCGAGTTGTCGGTGCGCTAGTGTCTGGCGATATTGTCAACGGCAAGCCCGCGATCGCGGCCAATACCCTAAGTGCCTTTGACGGCGGATACAGTGCCGTCTACGCCGCACTCCCCGATGGCAATTTCCAACTGGCAACATCTCAATTGGGAGGAGTCAATGGCCTGCAGCAGAGTATCGAACTCCCTAACCAAAGCGTGCTAGAAGCAGCCCGTGAGGCTAGCGGCCTGCCTGCATTTGGCCAAACTACGCTCGACGGGCGTAACTTTATCGTGGCTGCTGAGGCAATTCCAGATAGTACAGGCGACCCTGTCGCTCTGCTCGTACGCGGAACGCCTAATATCGGCCTGCTTGAGACGTTAAGTAGTCAGCTCTGGTTATTCCCCGCTACAGCACTGCTGCTCGTGGGAGCAAATATCCTCTTGGCGCGGTATTTGGGGAGTGCAATTGTCAACCCCGTCAAACGCTTGCAACAGGCCAGTCGTCAGTTTTCACAGGGCGATCGCAGTATTCGAGCTCAGGTAACGACCGCGGAAGAAATCGGCCAGTTAGCCACATCGTTTAACGAGATGGCTGATAGCGTGGTGCGCTCTGAGGCAGAAATGTTGAAGTTAGCCGGCCAACGACAGCAAGAAGCTAACGTGCAGCGCGAGGCAAAAGCACGGCTACAAGAGGGAATCATCGACTTCCTGCTAGATATTGAAAGTGCTCGCGATGGTGACTTGACTGTGCAAGCTGCACTGAAAGAAGGCGAAATGGGTACCATTGCTGATGCCTTCAACACCACCATTGCCAACCTGCGCGAGCTGGTGGCGCAGGTGCAAGACGTCGCAGAGAACGTGCAATCTTCTGCCAGCAGCAACGAAGCCTCGGTGCAAGAGCTGTCCGACGAAGCCAAACATCAAGTCGAAGCGGCCATGTCTGCTCTATTTTCTGCCGAAGAGATGTCGCAGGCGATTTCATCGGTCGCCCAATCCGCTCAGGATACGGCAGAAGTGGCTCGACAAGCTTTGGAATTTGCTTACAACGGCGACCAGGCGATGAGCCAAACAGTGGAAAGCATTGACGACATTCGCGATAGTGTGGCCGATACCTCCAAGAAAGTGAAGCGTTTGGCCGAGTCTTCCCAAGAGATTTCGAAGATCGTCGGGATCATCTCCAGCATTTCAGAAAAAACCAACCTGTTGGCCTTTAATGCCTCGATTGAGGCAGCACGAGCAGGCGAGAACGGTCAAGGCTTCCGGGTGGTGGCCGACGAGGTGCGCCGTCTGGCCGAGCGGGTTACGGAAGCAACCAAAGATATCGAACAGTTGGTCAGTACCATCCAGAACGAAACGGCTGAGGTGCTGCAAACCATGGAAAAAAGCACAACTCAGGTGGTCGCGGGTACGCAACAGGTCACAGAGACCAAGCAAACCCTGAGGAAACTAGCCGAAATCAGCTTGCAAATCGACGCACTGGTCCAAGGCATCACAGCTAGTACCGTCTCGCAATCGGAGGCGTCCCAGGTGATGACGCAAACCATGCAGGAGGTATCCGCGATCGCTCAGAACACCTCCAATCGCTCCCAAACGGTCTCGACTTCGCTGCAAGAGTTGGTGTTGTCCGCCCGCATGCTCCAAGAATCAACGGCCCAGTTCCATGTCGAGGAGGCCTAAATCGTGTTCGATACCGCCAACTTAGACGCAATCGTACAGGAGACGCGTACCTGTTTCCTCTACGAAGATGTCCCTGACTATATGGCGGCATTGGCGCGAGATACGCAGCGTTTGTTCGGCAAATGCGATCCATCGACTCGCGCTCCCCTGCCGGATGCAGATCGTCAAGCTATCTACACCGACTTGATGCGTACAGCCCACTCCCTCAAGGGAGGCGCGGCGATCGCGCAGCTCCCCCATCTCAGTCGGTTGGCCCATCAACTTGAGGATTTGCTTGAAGCTCTGGGTCAAGGCCGGATCGAGAACATTCAGCCCGCATGCGCACTGCTATCTAGAGGCATCGAGCACGTCGACCTATTGGTTGCTGCCGCCATGCGCGCGGGAGACATTGGCGAAGCTGAAACGGCTGCCACGTTAGCCATCTATGACGAGCTCGACCAACTGCTGAGCGTGCTGCCTGTTCACACTGAAGCAGACGCTATGGCAGATATTACGCCAGCAGCACCGAATGCGTCCGTGCTCAAAAGTGCTCTCAGTGTCGATCTTGAGGAATGTTTGCAGCGAGTCGAAACCCAAATCGGTTCGTCTGCATCACCTGCTCGGGTGCAAGAGGTGTTGGCAAACTTTACGGAGGAGTGCCTGTTGTTGGCACAAGTCCTGTCGCAAACGTGGCTGTCTGAGCTGGCAGAAGGCTTGCGAACCGTCGCGGCAACTGCTTCGCCTGAGTTATCAGAAATGGCGATCGCGACTGTATCTGCCATTCGCGAACAGCGCGATCTCGTCCTCGTTGACATGGGTGCGAGTCCGGTCATACCCACGCCAACTGCATCGCCAGGAAATACTCCAATTGCCGATTTGTTGGCAGATACAGAGCGCCTACCTGAGTCGAATTCTACGCCTGATTCACCCGATCTTTTCGGTCCAGACAAATTGACTGAATTAGAGGGCGAGCAATTACCTTCTAACATTGGCGAACGTCTTAACCCCTTGCCCCAAGAGTCTTCTGAGGAAGAAGCGTTTGACGTTCTCGCCATTCTCGAACCAAATACTGCCGCGCCAACCTTCTTTGACGAGCTACCCGACGACCTGCCATCTTCCCCCGTCGAAGGAGAAGATTTTGCTTTTTTTGACGACCTACCCGATGCAGTAGAGCCTTCGCCATCTGAAACTGCTGAACCCATGGATATGAGCCAATGGGATGTGGGTCATTCGCTCAATGAGCTAGATGATATTTTTGGTGCGGCTCCAGAAGCCTCAGTGATAGAAGACCCATACTCATTGATGGATGTCGCATTCGACGACTCCACAATTGCCTCCGAATTCATCGTTGGCAGTCATTCAGTTGCGGACGACCTCGGTGCGGCAGCTCTAGACACTTCTAGTGCGACGATCAAAGATGAAGCGAATGCCGACAGCATTTCCAACTCTTCAGCCACAGAAGCCGCTCCAGTGGAAGTCGGCAGCGAGTTCGCGCCAGAAGCGGTTGCGGCTGACCTGAGTGATGCTCCTCCCGCGATCGCTCAAACCATCCCACCCGATGTTTCTGAATCAGCCCTAGAACACTTGATATCGGAGTTAGGTGAGACTGCTCCACCTCCAAAGCTCGACGATTCTACTGCGTTGCCGGTGTCAGATGTGTCGCCGGTATCAGAAATCACTTCGAGTCTAACGAGTGAGACTGGTGGGGCGAAATTACCTGGCGAAGATAGCAATCGACGTCCCCACTCTGTTGTCTTACCCCGAGTCCGCCAATCGACCGCAGCTTCCCAGCAACCGCTGCCCGATTTGAAACTGCGGATGCCCGTCTCGCGTCTCGATCGCATTGACAACACGTTGGGTGAGTTGTTGATCGTTCGCGAACGCTTGGTCGAACGTCACCGACAGCTCGAAGCGGCCAGTCGTAATTTACAAATTCGCGCCCAGCAGCTATCGCCTATCAACGATCGGGTCCGAGAGTTTTACGATCGCTTGGCCGTTGAAGGACATTCCACGCTCCCATCTTCTGAAACAGCGGCTGCGATCGAGGATGCAACGTTGACGGAGGAAGCAACTCTATCTTTAAAGACGTCTCTCGCTTCCACCAATCAAGACTTTGACGCGCTCGAATTCGACCGCTACACGGATTTCCACAGTACGTTGCAGGACTTACAAGAACTGATGGTGCAGGTGCAGGAAAGTCGCGCCGATATCGATTTAATTTCTGATGGATTTCATAATGCTTTAGATGACCTGCGCGATCGCCTCAGTAGTTTGCGTGGCGATCTGCGCGATTCTCGCTTCGTGCCATTTCGCGTATTGGCCGCTCCGTTCAGACAACCCCTGATATCCCTCAATCAGGAACATCATAAATCGGTCGAGCTGTTCGTCGATGGTGCCGATACCCCGATCGATCAAACCATCGTCGAGCAATTGCAAGCTCCGCTGCAACACCTCTTCCGCAACGCTTTCGACCACGGCATCGAGACACCTGCAGAACGTCAAGCCGCTGGTAAGCTCTCTACCGCACGAATTTCTCTGTCGGCGGCCATTCAAGGCAACCGCGTCGAGATCGTCGTCCGCGACGACGGACGCGGTATTGACGAGCAAAAAGTCCTGGAGAAAGCCATCGCTAAGGGCTTGTGCCAAGCCGAGCAGTCTCTACCGCCTCAGCAAATTTACGAATTTCTATTTGCTCCCGGCTTCTCTACCGCTGCCTCTGTCTCTTCACTGTCCGGACGAGGCGTCGGACTCGATGTCGTTCGCTTGCAGGTAGAGCGACTGCACGGCACCATCCGGATTGAATCGCAACTGGGGTACGGTACGGCCTTTATCCTCTCCATCCCGCTGTCTCTCAATATCGCGCCGCTACTAGTGTGCCGCTGCCAACAGCGCATGTTGGCCTTGCCCTCCAGCAGTATTTTGACCGTGGTCAAGTTCGACGAACTGGAGCGCGAGGGCGATCGCATCATCTGGCAAGGTCGGGGCCTTCCGGTTTATTCTTTGCTGCAACTGCTCCCTTATTCCGATATGCCTGCCGTTCACAGCGACATGCCGCTGATTCTCATCGTCAGTGTGGCAGGTACTCCCGTGGCTCTCGGGGTTGACGCTCTCGTCAGCGAACGCGAATTAGTAATCAAATCCTTTGATGCAACAGTCGCCGTACCCAGTTATTTGATGGGCTGTACGGTGTTGGGGAGTGGCGAGGTTCTACCTGTCGTCGCGCCAGACGGATTCCAAGAACGCCTCGAATCGGTAGATAAGCACGGAACGAGTGTATCAGCAGCTCCTGCAACAATCGAAAGCGAACCGACTATTTTGATCGTGGACGATTCTATCGCCGTCAGACGCATGTTGGACCGGATCTTGAGGGCTGGTGGCTATCGCGTCGTGCAATGTCGAGACGGGAAAGAAGCTCTGGAAGTACTCGAACGTCCTGACGAACATTTCGACGTCGTCCTATCGGATATTGAAATGCCACGATTGGACGGCTTCGGTCTTCTACGGGAAATCCGGGCGAGCGAGCGCTGGCGAACGCTACCCGTAGCAATGCTGACATCTCGCGAGAATGACCGACACCGTCGCCGTGCGGCTGAACTAGGTACGACAGCGTATTTCACGAAGCCCTTCAAAGCCCAACAACTCCTGCAAGATGTGGCAAAGATGGTTACCCACAGTTTGCGCTAGCTCATGTCCAAATACTTGGGTTTAGCCCTATCGAGCGTCGGTTTAAAGCTCGCTGCGCGCTTTTATAGAACATCGTCAAGCTGCTTAGGATGTTCACGCTATCCAGAATTCTGTTATGAAAGCCATCAAACCACTGAAGATATTTTAGCGCTCCAAAACCCTGTCGCAGTCATTGCTTTCATGCCCAAACTAAAACATTAAGAGCCATAGACCGAGATCGAGCGCGAGGAGATTCCTCGACCTGATATGGTATGTCAGGAGTTCGGGGTTGAGTGGGGGGATGACGATGCGGTATCGGCGCGTGCTGTTGAAGCTGAGCGGCGAAGCTTTGATGGGGCAACTGGATTTTGGCATTGAGCCACAGGTTCTTCAGTCGATTGCTTCAGACATCGCTAAGGCTGTCCGTGCAGGCGTAGAAATAGCCATTGTTGTAGGGGCAGGCAATATCTTTCGCGGTCTCAAAGAGGCTGCTTCCCTAGGCATGGACCGCGCATCAGCTGATTACGTAGGGATGTTGGCTACCGTCATGAATGCGCTGACCTTGCAAAATGCACTGGAGCGCGCCGGAGTAGAGACGCGAGTGCAAACGGCGATCGCCATGCAAGAAGTAGCCGAACCTTACATTCGCCGTCGAGCGATTCGCCACCTGGAAAAAGGTCGCGTCGTTATCTTTGGCGCTGGCTCGGGCAATCCCTTTTTTACCACTGATACGACGGCGGCGCTGCGAGCTGCTGAAATTGATGCTGAGGTGATCTTCAAAGCCACCAAAGTGGACGGCGTGTATGACAGCGATCCCAAACTCAACCCCGAGGCCAAGCGTTACGCGTCGCTGAGCTACCAAAGCGTTTTGACTCAGAATTTACGCGTCATGGATGCGACGGCGATCGCCTTGTGCAAAGAAAACGAGCTGCCCATCGTCGTATTCGATCTGACCGAGCCGGGCAACATCTTTCGAGCTGTGGGCGGCGAAGACATCGGTACCTTGGTGGGTGCGGCCTCGGACGAAGCTGGGGCTTGAAGCCCTGAAATAAAGGTCGATTCGACACCCGAACGGTACAATGATGGAGCTGAAAATGGGCTAGCGCCGCTGGGCTAGGAGTTGAGAGTGGTCGAACTTTCTGAAGTTGAAGAACTCATGCAAAAAGCTGTCGAGTCCACGCAGCGAAACTTCAACACCATACGGACGGGACGCGCTAGTACGAGCTTGCTAGATCGCATTCAGGTGGAGTACTACGGCACGCCCACCAGTCTGAAATCATTGGCGACAATTTCAACTCCAGATGCCTCCACGCTAACCATTCAGCCTTTTGATGCCAGTAGCTTGACCGATATCGAGCGTGCCATTTCCATGTCTGATTTGGGGCTGACGCCCAATAATGATGGCAAGATGATTCGCCTCAACATTCCGCCGCTCACAGCGGAACGGCGTAAGGACTTGGTTAAATTGGTCAGCAAAATGTCGGAAGAGGGTAAAGTCTCGGTACGAAACGTCCGGCGCGACGCGATCGATCGGGCTCGCAAAATGGCCAAAAATTCCGAGATTTCGGAAGATGAATCCAATGACTTGCAAACAGATATTCAAAAGTTAACCGATCGCTACACGAAAGAGATCGATAAACTTATGTCTGAAAAAGAGGCTGAGATCACCAAAGTTTGAGTTCGTTTAGATCTTGTAGATCTTGATGTTTAGTTTGGAACTGGAAACACTGACTGCGACTGGGATCTGGATAGCTAAAACGTCCTAAGCAGCTGGACGGCTGCAATAGATTCAGGTCACGCCCCCATGCCCGAGTAATGCTTCAGTCCTTGTCGCCACAACCAGCGATTGACTACTGCGAAAATAAGCGCCCATCCTGCCATGACCAAGACAGCTTGACCAATGTTGACGGGTAATCCGATCAACAAGCTGGCCGGCACGTGAATGAGATAAGGAAACGGCGTCCAAAGCGCGATCTCCCTGACTGTGGGAGGAAAGACCTCTAACGGCGCAATTAGTCCAGACAGGAACGTGTAGAACAAAAACCAGAACTGATCGATCGCGCTGGCTCGTTCCGTCCAAAAGGCGAACATGGCGAACGTATATTGCACCAAAAAGCGCAGAGCAAATCCAGCACCAGCCGAAATTGCGAAGGCCAGAATATTGCCAATGCCTGGCATCCAGGCGGCTTCAGGATAAAGCAGAAAGACAAATGCGGCGATCGCCAGAATAAACGGCACGCGAGCCAGCCGCTCGGATACGTGTCCGGCAGCGTGATGCCAAACTGGGTCGACAGGCTGTAATAGGCGAGGAGATAACCGTCCTTCCACCACCTCCCGCTCGAAATCCCAAATCACCCAAACGACGCTAAATTGGCGAGCCAAAAATGCCGCTAAGAAATAGCGAACGAAATCCACCGGACTGAGACCGATATCAACTGTACGAGCGGCTTCTATCCAGATCCCCATCAAAATAAAGGGGAAAACGCCGGACAACACCCAGAACAGCAGCTCGGCCCGATATTCCACCATGTAGGCGTAGTACACCGTCAGAAATGCTGCCAGTTTGCGCCAGAGTTGCATTAGGCCACTGCCCCTGTCTGAAAAACGCGACCAATCGCTTCTTCTACGGGCGGATCGGTTACGGTCAAATCCAACACGTCAATATCTGCCAATAAGCGGGCCACAACTTGCGTTAACTGCTCGCGCTTCACCAGCAACCGGACCGAGCAACCGTCGAGCGATCGCACTTCCCCATAGGCCGATAGGTCCAATTCACAATCGCTGCGAGGCAGTTCCACTTTGATTTCCCGATAGGGAGCAAAACGCACGAGCAAGCCATCCAAACTGCCGTCGTAGATGAGCTGGCCTTGGTAAATCAGCAATACACGCTCGCTCAGCGCCGTAATATCGGCCATGTAGTGACTAGTCAAAATCACTGTCGCTCGGTAGCGCTGATTGTAATCGCGCAGAAACTCTCGCACGGCCATTTGAGCATTGATATCGAGTCCGAGGGTCGGTTCGTCCAAGAACAAAACCTGCGGGCGATGCAGCAGCGCGGCCAGTAATTCCGCCTTCATCCGCTCTCCCAACGAGAGCTTGCGCACAGGCTGAGTCAGTTGTTTTTCAATGGCCAGCATTTCGCTCAACTCGCCAATCCGCGATCGCGCTTCGGCATCAGTCAAGCCGTAGACCGCAGCATTAATCTTGAGGGAATCGAGGGCGGGAAGATCCCACAACAGCTGCTGTTTTTGACCCATCACCAGCGTGATCGCCTGCAAAAAGTCTTTCTGTCGCTGGAAAGGCTCGTAGCCAACCACGTCAATCTGTCCCGCAGACGGATGTATCAAACCGGTCAGCATTTTCAGCGTCGTCGTTTTTCCGGCCCCATTCGGTCCCAAAAAACCGACAATTTCCCCCGGCGCCACTTGAAACGACACGTCCCGCACGGCCTGCACGAGCCGATATCGACGGCGAAAAAAGTGACTGAGCGTCCCCTGCCAGCCCGGTTCCTTCACAGCGATGGGATAGGTCTTACTCAATCCAGTGACGGCGATTGCGGCCATATCCCTGCTCCCGCTCAGCCCGTCAATCCTATCGAGCTATCCATCTCTGCGTCGAGGCGTTAGGTATTAGTTTTCAGGTCCTGACTTAGATTTAAGGTGATGGCTTAGAACTGTTGGCCAATGTAGATCGCGCTAACCGGCCAACATTCGCTAGTCTTAGGACAATATTGTTGCAACCGCATTCTGCCATGAACGCAGAGCAAGTTAGAACGCTCCTCGAAGCCGTAGCCGCTGGCAAAATTGACCCCGATAGTGCCCTCGATACGCTGCAATTCAGCCCGTTTGAAGCGGTGGGAGATTTCGCTCATATCGACCACCATCGCGCCCTGCGTAACGGCTTTCCCGAGACGATTTGGGGAGAAGGTAAGACCCCCGACCAGATCGCACAATTGATGCAGACCCTGCGCGATCGCGGTTTTTTGGCCATGGCTACCCGCGTCACAGCAACAGCTTTCGCGGCTATTCAAGCTCAACTGCCCGATGTCCAATACGCTGAAACAGCCCGCATTTGCTTCATTCCAGCCGCCGATACGCCTTCTCACCCTGGCGAACTCAGCATCATCACCGCCGGGACAGCCGATTTACCCGTAGCAGAAGAAGCCGCTATCACCGCCGAACTGTGCGGTTTTAAAGTGCGACGACTGTGGGATGTCGGCGTCGCAGGTATTCACCGCCTCCTGAGCAACCGCGATGCCATCTCCGAGGCCGACGCCATTGTGGTTGTTGCGGGCATGGAAGGCGCATTAGCAAGCATTGTGGCCGGACTGGCGGATTGTCCGGTGGTTGCCGTACCCACCAGCATCGGCTACGGAGCCAGTTTTGGCGGCGTGGCGGCATTGCTGACCATGCTGAACTCTTGCGCTGCTGGAGTGGGCGTGGTCAACATCGATAATGGCTACGGAGCTGCCATCCTCGCCGGCCACATCCTCCGCACGGCTAACCGCTTGTCGCACAAAACTGAGCCATTGTGTTAACTTTTGTATCAGGGGTATGCTCGAATTGCACTCCGCACTCCATCTCTCCGCTCTGGTAACGCATGGACTCTATCGAACTCACAGTCTTATCGGATATCTTGCGATCGCTGGAGTGGAGCGATCTGCTCGTCGTTGCGGCGCTGGTGGTGCTGGAGGCCGCTTTATCTGCCGATAATGCCGTGGCTCTGGCCGCGCTGGTCAAGCATCTTCCCGAACAAAGACAGCGAGAGCAAGCATTGCGCTGGGGGATTTTGGGCGCGTACGGCTTTCGTATTCTGATTATTTTGACAGCGACATGGGCGATCGCCTTCTGGCCGGCCAAGCTGGCTGGAGCCCTTTACCTGCTGTGGTTGACCGTCCAGCATTTTCGTGACAAGGCCGACCCAGAAGTGGAGCGGGTGCCTAATACCGCTAACTTTTGGCAGACCTTAATTTTGGTAGAACTGACAGATATTGCCTTTTCATTCGACAGCATTGCCGCGTCGATCGCTTTCTCCTCCAAAACTTGGGTGATTATTCTCGGCGGCGTGATGGGCATTACGCTGATGCGGTTTATGGCTGGGTTTTTCGTCCGTTGGCTGGACGAATTTGGCCGTCTGGAAGACGCTGCCTATTTAATGATTGCCTTAGTCGGCACTCGTATGGCACTCGAATTGCTCGTCGGTCAGGCCATCGTGCCGGAATGGGCGGTCATGAGCATGGTAGGCGTACTCTTTGCCTGGGGCTTTTCTAAGCGTTCTATGAAAGCTGATGACTCGCTAACGTTTCCTTTAGAGAGCATGACTGAACCTGCCATCGATGGGGCCGAGCTTGTCGAGACAGCCGATACAGCTGCTTGAAACCAGCGATCTTGCAACTTAAATGTTAGGCAATTGCGATCGCTTGTTAAGCAATAGAGCCCATCCGGAATATGTAGAGATAGTTAAGATACACTGAGACGAGCGAAAAAAATTCTCAATAAGAAGAAGATGTCAAAAACTGGAATTTTGCTGCTGAATTTGGGCGGGCCAGAAACGCAGGCGGACGTCAAACCCTTCCTCTTCAACTTATTTGCCGATCCTGAGATTATTCGTCTGCCCATTCCTTGGTTGCAAAAGCCTTTGGCCGCATTCATCGCCACCATGCGTTCCGAAAAATCAAAGCGGAACTATGCCGCGATTGGCGGTGGCTCTCCTTTACGCCAGATTACAGAAGCCCAGGCCGATGCCTTAAAAGCCAACTTAAGCGATCGCGGCTTGGACGTGCCCATTTACATTGCTATGCGTTACTGGCATCCATTTACAGAAGATGTCGTCCAGCAACTGAAATCCGACGACATCGAGCGCGTGGTCGTGTTGCCGCTGTATCCGCAATATTCCATTACCACCAGCGGCTCTAGCTTTAAACTGCTCGACGAACTCTGGCAAGCCGACCCGCAACTGGCCAAAATCGAGCGCATCACGATTAGTTCTTGGTACGACCAGCCCGACTACATCAACTCGATGGCAGCAACGATCGCGACCGAGCTGGATCGACTGGATAACCCCGACGATGCCTACGTTCTCTTTAGCGCCCACGGCGTCCCGGAAAGCTACGTGCAGGTAGCAGGCGATCCTTACCAGCAAGAAATTGAAGGATGCATACGCCTGATTTGGCAAAAGCTTGCTCGTCCGAACGACCACAGCTTGTGTTATCAAAGCCGGGTTGGTCCAGTGAAGTGGCTACAGCCTTACACTGAAGAAACTCTGGTGGAACTCGGAAAGAAAGGTGTGAAGCATTTGCTGGTGGTTCCCATCAGCTTTATTTCCGACCACATTGAGACGTTACAAGAGATTGACATCGAGTATCGCGAAGTCGCTGAAGAAGCCGGCGTCAAGCACTTCATCCGGGTGCCCACTCTCAATACCGATGCCAACTTTATCAATGCTTTAGCGAAGATGGCACTACCTCATCTGGAAGAGAGCAAAGTACCTGAAGAAAACACTTTAACTTCGGTTTCTTGAGTAGCTTGACAGATTGAGAGCGCGTTTGCTCTACATGATGGCGACCGTTCACGATCGTGGTTTTTCTCGATGGCCTTCTGGATGCGCGTGGTTTTGTCTGTATGGGCTTAGACTGAGTGTGCTTGGCGCTGGCTGACGATTTGTCATGATAGATACTGCTTTATTCGCCCAAGCTGCCCGCATTGGGGCGGTTTTAGTGGGCATCTTGCTTTTGCTCACTGTGTGGGCGTGGATTCGACAAACAAGCTGGCGATTTGCATTTGTGGGCTACACGGCCTTCACCATTGTCTTAAGCGCCGGGTTGTGGGCATTGAGCCTGGGCCCCATCGTGCGTACCAGTATCCCTGGGGCTGGTCGATATACCGTGGTCTACGATCGCGGTTCTGACCGAGCCACGATTGCCGTTACCACAGACATCACCCCCGAAAAGTTAGAGCCGACCTTACTGCAAGCGGCCAGCAATCTCTATTCCTCCGGTCGCTATTCGAGTGATACTGACACCCTAACCATTCGCGCCCGGACCGTTCTCCATCCCGAAGAAGGCATTACAGAAGCTTTGGAATTAGGGCGCGTACAGCGATCGCTAGCCCGCCGTAGCGATCCCGACCTACAAGTTGACATTGACAACGATGCTTTCGCCCGCCTCCAACAGTACCTATCCGATCGGGGCTAGTTAGAGAATTTTCAAATACTCAGGCGGCACTCTGTCTGTTAGCCAAACGCCATTAGCCGAGCGGAAAAACTCAAACTCAGCCTCATGCATCAGCCCTAATGCAATTTCCAGAACCACGGGTACACCATGGCGCTTCCCGACCGCGATCGCAGTTTCTATATCATTTGACAGGTGAACGTGCTGACGCCTTTGGGGCTGCAAACCTTCTTTGAATATGGATTCGAGAAATCTCGTAGCCGTACCATGAAACAGTTTTTCTGGAGGAATTAAAGCCTCAAGTCCTAAATCAACTCGAATAGAGTGGCCTTGATTGGCACGAATATAGAGCCTATCTTCGCTCAAGCAAAAGCGCTGTTTGTCGCTATCCATAACAATTTCAATAATGCTCCCGCGCGTCATCTGCATCCCATTAGCCACCGCACAATCGACCACTCGCTCGACTGAAGCCCATCCTCGTTCGTCCAATTCAAGCCCAATACTTTCAGGCTTATGACGCAGTACAGAACTGAGAAACTTGCTGATTTCGATTTGTTTGCTTTTCATTCTCATTCGCCATAATTCTGTTCTCTGTAGCAGCAGTAAAACGATCTCAACAATAGACTGCTAGTGCTCATGAGCGAGGAAAGCAGAAACTTCACCAAATACCTGCTCGCGATCGCCATCCAGCGTAATGATGTGGTCGGAATCTTCCAGCCATTGTAGTTTTTGCACGCGAGCGCCCATAACTTGCTGCAAGTATTCAGCTCCTGAAGGATCGACAACCGTATCGGCACGAGATTGGACAATCGCTGTCGGCACTTGAATCTCGGGTAGCTCCTGTTTGACGATTTCGATCAGTTCGGAAGCACTGCGGACGGCATTGAGATTGAAGGTTTGAAAGAACACCACTTCGCGGGCCGCTCGTTCCATCTCGCGATCGCGGATGGGCAAGCGCAAACGCGGTAGGTCTTTGATGAAGCGACCGATGGAGAACAAATACACTTCCAAGGGTATGAGATAGTACCACTGGCGTCGCAGCAAAAGATAGGGAGCTAGCAGTATCAATTTTGAGATCGGCTGCGATGCAGCCAGGTGCAGGCCTAGCAAGCACCCCGTAGAGAATCCCACCACCGCTATCCGCTCGTAATCCTCAGCTAGCTGCCGATACTCATTCAGCGCGCATTCATACCACTGCTGCCAAGTAGAATCGGGCATCGCAGGCAAAGGGCGATCGTGCCCTGGATAGAGCGGGCAGCGCACCGTCCAACCCTGTTGATGCAAGTGCACGCCTAAATCTTGCATCTCGTACGCGCCGCCTCCCAAACCGTGCAGCAGCAAACACGCGCGATCGCTCTCACCAGTCAGCGTAAATGGCTGATTGCTCAACACGAATGATTCCTCATGACTCGTGTTTCAACGCTACCGGGTTTTCTGCACGACTGAAGACTACGCGGGTGCAACCCGCTCGTACGAGATAGGATGCCTGTGGGAATTTCAGGCCGAGGAGACTAGTTACAGTCGCAGCGGAGATGGTTGAATGCCGCGTCATTCGGCTGGTTTGATTCCGATTGCTGGGACGGACGTGAAGAGACGAGGGGATGTGGTGCGCTCGCTCCGGGCAACAAGCGTTGGTGAAGTGATGGCGGGAATTCGGGAATGAGACGCAAAGGACGAGTCTGGATAGCAGTTGCCCTCTTAGCGACGGTAGGCATCGGAGTCGGCGCGATCGCAGGCCTGCAGGCAGCACGCCAATCTCCCTTGCCCGCGCGCCCTCCAGCCAAATCAGACCGCACAGTAACTTCCAATCCGAAACCCGCTACTACGCCGTTACAAGTCAACACTCCCAAAGTTTTGCCTCCAGAAACCGCACAGATTGTCTCCAGCGCGGGACCGAACGGACTGTTTCAACCCACGCGGGGTGACGTACGCCTAGCTGTCATCAGCGATCTCAATGGCCCCTATGGCTCCACAGACTACGAACCAGAAGTGGATAAAGCGATCGCTCTGCTCCCTTTTTGGCAACCCGATTTGGCGATCGCGGGCGGCGACATGATTGCCGGACAAAAGCTGACGCTGACGGACGAACAACTACAGGCGATGTGGGCCAGTTTTGACGAGCACGTCGCCGCACCACTGCGGCAAATGCAAATTCCCTTTGGCTTCACCATTGGCAATCACGACGGATCTGGCGCAGGAGGTGCTAGCGGGTTCGTGTTTCAACGGGAACGCGATGCGGCTGCCGCGTATTGGCAAGATGCCGATCGCGATCCGGGCTTGAATTTTGGCGATCGCGCCGATTTCCCGTTCTACTACTCCTTTATGCACGACGAGATTTTCTTCTTAGTCTGGGATGGCTCCACTGCCATCATCCCGCCTGACAAATTGGCTTGGGTGGAAGAAACGCTTGCTAGTCCTGTTGCCCAAAATGCCAAGCTCCGGATTCTCGTCGGCCATCTTCCTCTCTACGCTGTCGCGCAGGGGCGCAATGCCCCAGGCGAGGTTATGACCGAGGCCGATCGCCTGCGCGCCATGCTGGAACGCTACGACGTGCATACCTACATCAGCGGCCACCATCACGCCTACTATCCCGGCCAGCGCGGTCAGCTCCAACTCCTCCACGCGGGGCTAATTGGTTCCGGCCCTCGTCCTTTAATCGATAGCAATGCCCCACCCCGTAAATCTTTGACGGTGGTCGATATTGACTTGGATGCTGCTGTAACCACTCGCTACACGACTTACGACATGCGATCGCTCGAACTCATCGAGTACGCCCAACTGCCTCGCTTCCTGGTCGGCCACAACGGCATCGTGCTGCGCCGCGACGTGGATGGAGCCGACCTCACGGTTGCAGAGCGATCGCTCTGCACGCAGCGACTGAGCGAGACACTTTGCACTCCTTAGCTCTGCTCGTATCCTGGGGGAGCTAAGAGTGCTGCTAGTTGAGGTTGTCCGACGAGCCCATGTCTGCTACGCCATTAATCTCCATTATTTTGGGCACGCGACCCGAAGCTATTAAACTGGCCCCCGTCATCCAAACTTTGCAAGCAGCCCCCGATTTCGACGTGCAAGTCGTCCTGACCGGACAGCACCGCGAAATGGTGCAGCAAGTTATGGACCTGTTCGAGATTCAACCCGATATCGATCTCGACATCATGCAGCCACGCCAGAGTTTGACCGATATTACCGAACGCAGCTTGCGCGGCTTGGAAACCTACTTTCGCGATCGCCAGCCTCAATTCGCGATTGTCCAAGGCGATACGACGACAGCATTTGCCGCTGCCCTGGCTGCCTTCTACCACCAAATTCCCGTCGGGCACGTCGAAGCAGGTTTGAGAACCGACGACTTATTCAACCCGTATCCCGAAGAAGCCAACCGCCGCCTGATTTCACAACTAGCCACCTGGCACTTTGCCCCTACAACCAAAGCAGTTGAAAACCTCAAGCGCAGCGACGCGATCGGCCAGATTATTCAAACGGGCAACACGGTGATCGACGCGCTCCTCCAGGTAGCTGCCCGCAATCTTCCTTGTCCCATCCCCGGCCTGGAATGGGAAAAACACCGCGTTTTACTCGTCACTGTTCATCGTCGCGAAAACTGGGGAGCGGCACTCGACACCATCGCTGCTGCTTGTTTAGAATTGCTCGACACCTTTCTCGATACGGCGATCGTCCTCCCTCTCCACCGCAACCCCGTCGTCCGCGAACCGCTCAAAAACCATCTGGACGCTCACCCCCGCGCTTGGCTGACGGAACCGCTCGACTATGGCAACCTGGTCGGCGCTCTACAGCGCTGCACCCTCGTCCTCAGCGACTCCGGCGGCATTCAGGAGGAAGCTCCAGGCTTGGGCAAACCCGTATTGGTGTTGCGAGAAACAACCGAAAGACCAGAGGCGATCGCCGCTGGTACAGCCAAACTCGTGGGAACCGAAACCGAAACAATCGTGACTGAAGCCACCCGTTTACTAACCGACAAAGATGCCTACGAAAACATGTCTCGGGCGGTCAATCCGTTTGGAGATGGAAAGGCAAGCGATCGCATTTTGGAAGCACTGCGATCGAGTATTACTTCTGAATTTCGGTGAGGGGGATGCTGGAGGCGATGGGAGTTAGCAGCGTTGACAGGTAGCGAGAGAGTTTGGCGCGTACAGCATTGGCAGGACGTTCGAGTTCCAGCTTGAGGACGTAGCAATATAGAAAAAGTAGAGCGCTGAGAGCCTAGTTTTGGGTAGATGCCGCCACGTGCTCTCTGACAGCCAAGTGGGTCAAGAACGCTTCGATGTGAGTCGTCCCCATCTCCTTGGGGTGCTGCTTGTTGTGGAACAAGATGAAGCGCCGAATCCAGTAAACGTAGGTTTGCTCGGTTCGATACGAGTAGTGTTTGAGTCGGATAGCATCTCGAACCTGGTCTAGGAGTTTCTTTGGAGGTTTGGACATCAGTATTCATCCGTTTGCCATTCAGGCTAATCACCCATTTAGGGGCACCTCGATTAATTGACTATCTAAGCCAGATGCCAGATCATCAGATATCACTTACTGAGGCATAAAGTGATGAG
>JBCBVC010000016.1:0-42121 GCA_039817845.1 Cyanobacteria bacterium J06642_2 | reverse complement strand
AACACTCCCGAATCAGCTACAAGTATCGATGAATCAAAGGGAGGCCAGCATATATTTGAGATATTTAACTCAAGGGCAAAAGAAGAAGCGCAAGAACTAATTGAAAGTGGAGAAGAGCCTTACATTGAAGATGAAACATTTCCTCTATGGCTTGAGGAACATTATGTGAAAGTCTTTCAGTGGAACTATATGTCTTCAATTGTAATGTTCTTTCTCGTCTTTATTGTGGTGTGCTCAGGAATAGTGCTATCGTACTGGCAATTCTACTCATCTCTTTCCAGGTCTGGAGCTATAGCAATTGATTCATCTGAAGATAGAAATTCAAATGATGATGTAGAGCACCTCAAGAAAAGTATATCTGACGAATATAGATATGAGCTAGAAATAAGCAAGGCTGGAATTAAGATATCATCATCAGTTGTTGGACTGGTAACCTTGACAATTTCTCTTGCATTTCTATATTTATATCTCGCTTATGTACACCCAATTAATATTCTCAATCTTCAAAAAGAAGTTATAAACAGAGACATGGATCAAGAGCAAAACAGCTTGCCAGAAGAATAGGTATAACTCCATACCATATCGACCAATAAACCAAATTATTCAAATGTTTGAATACTATTAAGGCATTTGCTTGACAAGATTCTTGGATTCAAGTTGAAGTTTTGCCTTAGAGAAATATGGAGTAATTTACGATGACCCCCTGTCAGAGGTAAAAGGCTAGGCCACCAGCCCGTTGAGAAACCTCTTCTTTCGTGCGCCACTGCGTCAAATCCAGATGAAATGATTGACGACTACTCAAGTGGAAACTTTCATCTCTTCTGCAACTTGCCAGCTTTGTTCCGTCGTCGGTGCCGTTGAGCTGTCTGCTGACAAATGCTGTGATATGAATTGTCCTCAATGCTTCTGGAGGAGAGGATATAGCCTTTTTTAGTCTAGTGAGTCACAGTAGCAGCAGTGGGTAAACCAAGCCCGAATGTCTGCAACAGAGATATCAGCAAAAGCCCGCTTGATGGCTTTGACTAAATCCGCATAGGTTCTCGCCCCAATGGTTTTGAGCATACCCTTGAGTTTTGACCAGCAATTCTCAATCGGGGAAAACTCCGGCGAGTAAGGGGGGCAGATACAGCAGCTTCGACCCTGCTCCCTCGATCAGCCCACGCACCGTGTTGCCTAGGTGAATCGAACAATTGTCCATGACTACGCAAGCCCCTTGCCAGGGCTTGGGAACTAACTTTTGACTGATAAAGGCTTCAAAGCTCAGGCCATTAGTCGCTCCCATCACGTTGTCGCTGGTGACGACTCCATTCAGACTCAAAGCACCGATAATCGAGACATTCTTATCTCGGTGATTGGGTCTACTCCCATGAGCTCTGCTGCCCTTGGTCGAGCGCGCCCTCACTCGCATCAGTGCTAAGTTGACTCCCGACTCATCAATGAAGAGCAAGTCTTGCGCCAGAAAAGAGCGCACCCTGTGCCAAAATTCGACTCGTGCCCATTGCACTCGCTGGCTGGCTTTCACGTCAGGGTAGAGCGTTTTTTTGACGGTGATGGCCATTCGCTTCAAGGTGTTGTGAATGGTCGAAACGCTGACAAAGACCTCGGTGCGAGCATAGATTCGGTCTCGCAGTTCCGCAAGCGTGGCATCGTTTTGCTCCTCAAGCAGCTCAAGTAAGAGGGCTTGGTGGTGAGCATTGAGCTTAGGAGGAGTTTGTTGAGTGCGGACTTTGGGGCAATCGAGCCGCTCTCGCGGCGTTACTTGAGCAGTTTTTGGATGAAGCTGGTCGCGACGTGGAATTGACTGGCGAGCTGACGCTGAGAGAGGCCACCTCGGTCGTAAGCATCCACAATTTTCTGTCTGAGATCGAGGGAGTAGGGCTTCATGGGCTGATGCTTTCAGAGCTAGTGAGAGATTCTCCATGTGTACCTCACCTGAGTTCAAACGGCTATATGAGAACTTGCTCAGCCTCAAACCCAGGCTCAGAGTCAGTTATTACAGATTGTTTATCAAGAAGGTAGTGAGGACGACCCAGATGCAGTCAATCAGTTCTTTCTACGACTGGTAGTGCCACAGTTACTGTGGTTGACGAGTCTAGCTTTGCGCTCACAGTCGACAATGTCTTGATGAAGTCTTTCATCTTTGTTTCCAGTGGCGGTTCATTCGTGCTCAATACTGCAGCCGTATCTGCTAACACCGACACCTCGTTGCCGTAAAGACCGAGTGGAGATCGCGGCCCGAAAGAGATTTGATTTGAATCGCGGCCTTTCTTTCCTCTACGCTAGCTCTACAGATGTCTAGCGTAGGATTGCATGCACATTGCTTGGCTGGGCAAAAAATCTCCTTTCTGCGGGAACGTCACCTACGGACGCGAGGTGACCAACGCCCTGCAAGATCGAGGGCATCGCGTCAGTTTCTTGCATTTCGCCGATGAAGGCGACGTGCCTGCCGACGAGGTTTCATTACCGTTTCTATACAAATCGCAGATCTACACGCTGCCCAACCCCAAAGCGAACAAGGTGCTTGCCGATGCCCTGCGATCGCTCCAGCCCGACATCGTTCACGCGTCGCTGACGCTGTCGCCCCTTGATTTCACCTTGCCCGACCTCTGTGCGGAGCTGGGGCTGCCCTTGGTCGCCACATTTCACCCCGCCTTCGATCGCCATCGCCGCAACTTTGCCTCCCGCACGCAACACCTGCTTTACCAAATTCACGCCCCCTCTTTGGCCCACTACGATCGCGTCATCGTGTTTTCAGAAGTGCAGCGGGACTTGTTAATTTCGCTCGGCATTCAACCAGAACGGGCGATCGTGATTCCGAATGGGGTGGACGTGAATAAGTTCTCGCCTGGCCCTTCGAGCATCAAGCAAGAGCTAGATGCCGACATGCTGTTCGTGTACCAGGGTCGAATCTCGCCCGAGAAAAACGTAGAAGCGATGCTGAAGGCTTGGAAACAAGTGCAATTGGGCGATCGCGTCAAATTGGTGCTCGTGGGTGACGGACCGCAGGCAGCCACCTTAAAAAGCTTTTATCCGCCCGAATACGGAGTCATTTGGCTGGGATTCATCGCTGACGAACAACGCCGCATTGAAATTCTGCGCGGGGCAGACGTGTTCATTTTACCGTCGCTGATTGAGGGATTGTCTTTGTCCCTCCTAGAGGCAATGGCTTGCGGCGTAGCAGTTCTGGCGACAGACGTGGGGGCTGATGGTGAGGCCCTAGAAGGCGGGGCCGGAATTCGTTTGGCTCCCCATAAAGTCGCAAATGCTTTGGCAACGTTATTGCCGATGTTATGCGAGCATCCGGATTTCGTGCTCATGCTGCGGCGCCAGGCACGTCTGCGCGCGATCGCGCGCTATATGCTCAGCCGCAATATCGATCGGGTGGAAGCACTATACGCCGAACTTTTGGGGTTGAATGCGCAGCAGTTTGCCCTCGGAGCTATCGGACGTCATTGACGCAATCAAGAAGACTGTATGGCGAGGGTTGAAGTGGCAGCGATCTATGTCAGCCAAGGTCTCCAAGTCTCAGAAAATGTACCGGCCAAGATCGCCGCGCGCATTTTGCGAGTGAATGCCATCAGCTCTGCAATGTTGTGAATGGAGAGGAGCGTGTAACCCAAAAGCTCTTTGGCACGGATCAAATGGCAGAGGTAAGCGCGCGTGTAGTGGGTGCAGGTGTAGCAATCGCAGTCAGCATCAATGGGAAAAAATTCCTCGCGGTGGATCGTATTTTTGATATTCCAGCGATCGCCCTGACTCAGTACAGCTCCGTGGCGAGCCAGGCGGGTGGGAATGACGCAATCGAATAGATCTATCCCTGCAGCCACCGCTACGGCCATTTCGGTATAAGTTCCCACCCCCATCAAGTAGCGCGGACGATCGTCCGGCAGTTCTGCCGCTGTAGCTTGCACGATGGGTGGAATCAGTTCGGGGGGTTCGCCAACACTCACGCCACCAATGGCGTAGCCGGGCAAGTCAAACCTACGAACGGCGCGGGCAGATTGCTGCCGTAAATCCTCATACATGCCCCCTTGCACGATACCGAATAGAGCTTGATCCTGACGTTGGTGGGCAGCTAAGCACCGTTCTAACCAGTCCGTCGTGCGGCGCACGGCGGCAGCCACCTCTTCGCGTTCAGCCGGATACGGCGGACATTCATCAAACGCCATAATGATATCGGCTCCGAGAGCATTCTGAATCTGGATGGAACGTTCGGGCGTAAACCGAATGATGGCGCCATCGCGCGGCGATTTGAAGGTGACACCGTCATCATCTAGCGATCGCATCTCGCTGAGGCTGAATACTTGAAAGCCACCTGAGTCGGTCAAGATGGGCCCTGACCACTGCATAAACTGATGCAACCCACCTGCTTTTTGGACAATATCTTCGCCGGGCTGCAGGTGCAGGTGATAAGTATTGCTGAGAATGACGTGAGCCCCGGCCGATTTTACCTGCTCGGGGGTGACAGTTTTGACATTGGCTAGCGTACCCACGGGCATAAAGCAGGGGGTGGGAATAGGGCCGTGGGGAGTACAAAAAGTGCCAGCTCGGGCACGAGTGCTAAGGCAGCGAGCTTCGCAAGTAAATGAAAAATCAAACGCGGTCGACATTGAGCCCAGTGGAAACGAGCCTTATTAGAGTAGCTTCGCTTGCCAGCAAGAGCGATCGCGAGCAGCAGAATTTGCTCTATGGCGCGCAGATCGCTTCAATCTCATTAGAGAGTTCAAAGGCGTCCGCTCGACCTCCTAACGATTGCGTAATGGTAAGCGCATTGGTTGCCATCATCGCGATGTACGAATCGCCTGGACCGCCGGGAGCGCCGATGGAGTCGGAGAAGAGGGCTGGCGACGCTAATGCGACGTTGGCTTCTGCCGCCACATTTTCAATCAATTGCGGATTGATCGTCGTCTCCGCAAAGATAGTAGAGACTCCAGCAGCTCGGATGGAATCGACTAAACGGGCAACAGTACGGGCGCTGGGCTGTTCTTCTGTACTGATACCAATCAGCGTACCCAACACGGGAATATCGTAGGCATCAGCGAAATACTGAAAAGCATCGTGAGTGGTTACGAGACGACGCTGCTCTGGAGGTATGGTCGCAATACTGTCGGCAATCCAGTCGTCGAGGCGTTCCAGCTCAGCAGCAAGTAAGTCGGCTCGAGCCTGGAATGATTCAGCTCGAGATGGATCGAGCTCGCTCAGTTCGTCCTGAATGACCTCGACCATGACAATAGCGTTGGCCACGTCTCCCCAAACGTGAGGGTCGGGTTCGGTTTGACCCGCTAAAAGCAGCGGCTCAATCTGTTCGCCTACGGCGACAGCTCTGGCCACGTCTGCATCGCCCTCAATCAAGCGAATCAAGGCAGGCTCGAGATTGTAGCCGTTGTAAAAGATCAGATCGGCCTGCTCGATCGCCAAACTGTCACGGGGAACGGGTTCGTAAAGATGGGGGTCAGCCCCTGGCTGCAACAGACCGCGATGCTCAATCGCGTCGCAGCCAATCCGTTCAGTCAAGTCCGCCAACATCGTGTAGGTGGTAACGACGCGAGGTCGATCGCCAGTAGCACTATCGGTTGACTCGGGCGCGCAGCCCCAAAGCCCTAAAGCTCCCAGGACGAACCCGGCAACAAGACGAGATCGCCATTCAAGGCCAAATAATTTCATTTTCCTTTCATTTTTAGTCCATCTGAAGCTACTATAGTAAAAAGTGAAAGAAAAATGAAAGCCTCTCCAGGGCACTGCCATGACTCACCAGCCGCGATTGAGACCCGTCACGAATGTCAAGCGTCAAATGTTGGCCGTACGACATTTGAGCGCGTCCTATCGGACCGTTGAAGCGCTGCATGACGTTAGCTTTGCCATGCCCTCAGGCCAAGTCATCGGTATTATCGGCCCCAACGGTGCGGGCAAAAGCACGTTGCTCAAGGCCATGTTGGGCCTCATTCCAATCGCTCAAGGCGAAGCGCTGTACGCTGAACAACCACTATCAACACAGCGCGATCGCGTTGCCTATGTACCACAGCGATCGCACATTGATTGGACGTATCCGGCGACGGCGTGGGACGTAGTCATGATGGGTCGTACTAAGTCAACGGGGTGGTTTCGACGATTTTCAGCTGGAAGCCAGCAGCTTGCATCCGAAGCGCTGGAGCGGGTAGGCGCATTGGACCTACGCGATCGCCCGATTGGACAATTGTCTAGCGGCCAACAGCAGCGCGTTTTTCTGGCGCGAGCTTTGGTCCAGCAAGCGGATGCCTATTGTTTTGACGAGCCCTTTGTCGGTATCGATAAGAAGACTGAAGCCATCATTTTTGATATCTTTCACGAACTGGCAGCAGCGGGTAAAACCGTCCTAGTCGTGCACCACGATTTGGGCGAAACCATTACTCATTTCGACAGCTTGGTTCTGCTCAATCGCGAACTGATTGCCAGTGGTCCGCGCGAGCTGGTGTTAACGGCCCAAAATCTGGATCGCGCGTACAGTGGCAAGGTGGCATTCTACAGTCGCGGAGCGGCTTGATGATCGAGCTGTTGCTGGAACCATTGCAATATGGGTTCATGCAGCGCTCGTTGGTTGTGGCCATCGCAATCGGTGTCATCTGTGCGGTAATGGGCAGTTATCTGATGGTGCAGCGGCTCTCGCTGTTGGGAGATGCCATCAGTCATTCATTGCTACCTGGATTGGCGATCGCTTATTTACTGGGATTTAACATTTACGTCGGAGCGTTCATTGCGGGAACGTTGAGTACGGTTGCGATTGATTGGATTCGCACTCACACGACTATTAAGGAAGATGCGGCGATGGGGATCGTTTTTTCAGCATTTTTCTCCCTCGGCATCACCCTAATTACAGTGATTCAAAAAGATAACAAAATCGATCTCAATCACTTTCTATTTGGCAATATTTTGGGCGTCACTTTAACAGATGCTATATCGACTGCTTTAATTGCGATGTTGATTCTAGGTGTCGTCGCAGCATTGTTCAAGGAGCTGTTGTTCTACAGCTTCGATCCGGTTGGGGCCCAGGCAGCAGGGTTGCCAATTCACGTACTCGGTTTTGGCCTCATGCTATTAGTGGCTCTGACGCTGGTAGCCAGCATGAAGGCTGTGGGCTTGATCCTGGTCCTGGCCATGCTGATTACTCCTGGTGCGACAGCATATTTGTTGGTACCGCGCTTGCATCAGGTCATGATTTTAGGCTCGGCAATTGGGGTGATCGGCAGTATTAGCGGCATGTATTTGAGCTATTTTTTCAATCTGCCTTCTGGACCGGCGATCGTGCTGGTGGTTTCGGGTATCTTCGTGCTTTCATTGCTTTTCAGTCCTAGCCAAGGCCTGTTGACTCAACCACAGGCGAGCGTAGCCCAATCTCCTCTGTGGCAAGAACTCAAGAGTCTATTTTCATCACTTTGACCCCCAAACCCGCGCTCGCCCTACCGAACCGACTCTTCTAAAGCACTGACAAAGTCACGCACTCGGGCAAACGCTCGTTTGAGCTCGTCCAAACTGACTGGAGCGACTGATTCTGGCGATGCTTGTTGCACGTAGGCTTCCAGGCGCGTGGCAGCATCCTGGACTTCCCAGGCACCGATATTGCCACTGGCACCTTTGAGTTGATGAGTTTTGGCAGCAACGCGATCTAATTGACGAACTGCGATCGCGGCTTGCAGTGCGTCAATGATTTCGGCAGCATCGCTAACGAAAATGCCAAGCAATTCGCGCTCGAATTCGCGATCGCCATCTGATATGGACTGCAAATGCTTATAGTCGACGGGTGCAGTGGGCTCGACAATAGAAGCTGCCGCCAATTCTGCCCTGGAATCTTCATCGAGATTGTCCGTCCAACGCTCCAATACTTGCAGCAAGTCTTCCTTACGGACGGGTTTGGAAATGAAATCGTCCATGCCAGCTGCCAGACAGCGATCGCGATCTTCATTGAGAGCGCTGGCCGTCATGGCAATGACGACGGTGTGGCGGCGATCGGCTTCGAGGCGGCGCAATTGTCGAGTGGTTTCGTAGCCGTCGAGCACGGGCATCTGACAATCCATCAAAATCGCATCATAGTCATCTTGAGCCAGATACTCCAACACTTCTTGACCGTTGTGAGCCACATCAGCGCTGTAGCCGATGGCCTGCAGCTGTTTGAGCGCAACTTTTTGATTGACTGCGTTATCTTCGGCTAGCAGTAGCTTCATGCTGGCGCGCTGCTGCCATTTGACTTGCCGATCGGCATCGGCATCTCGGCGAACTGCTCGGCCTACTGCCGTAAACTGCATCAGCTCCGCTGGGGCGATCGCCTGTAGCAAGCTGTCTCGCAGTTGTTCGGATTTGAGGGGCTTGAGCAAGTACTGCTCTGCCAAACCAATATCCGTGCAATGTTTGGCCTGATCGCGATCGGCCAGAGATGTCAGCAAAATACAGTGCTGCGGCATGATGGCAGGGTTGGCTTGCAGCTTGCGTAATAGCTGTTCGCCATTCAGATCGGCCATGCCCCAGTCGAGGAGTAAGACGGCTGGAGGCGTTCCAGCACTAGCTGCTTGTTGCAGGGCTACCAGTGCAGCCAGGCTGCTGCTAGCTTCCTGTACCTCCATCCCCCAGGCTGACGCGTAAGAGGCGATCGCTTTGCGTCCGTTCATAAATTTATCGACTACCAATAGCCGTATACCTGTCAAAGCAGGGATGGAAGCAATCGTGGCACCCCTCGCCTCGGTAGATGTTGCCTTGCCGAGAGCCAGTTGAAACCAAAAAGTAGAGCCACGACCTTCTAGGCTCTGGACCCCGATTTCACCTCCCATCATGTCGACCAAGCGCTTACAAATGGCAAGCCCCAAGCCAGTACCGCCATATTTGCGCGTTGTTGAGGTATCGGCTTGAGAAAATGACTGGAACAATTTTTGCTGCGCTGCTGGCGAAATACCAATCCCCGTATCCTTCACGGCTACGTGCACGCCCACCTCATCGTCAGTTTCCGCACATCTCGACACTTCTACCGTGACGCCACCGACAGCCGTAAATTTGAGCGCGTTACCGACTAAATTCGTGACAATTTGTTGAATGCGAGTCGGATCGCCGCGCAGGGTCGCGGGGACGTCGGGATGAATCCAGGTCACCAATTCCACGCCCTTTTGCCGGGCTGACATCGCCAGTAAATCTACAACAGCTTCTATGCACTCCCATAGATTGAACTCCAGCAGTTCCAATTCAACCAACCCAGATTCGAGCTTGGAGAAATCTAAAATTTCGTTGATGATAGCGAGCAGATTGCCGCTGCTGGTGCGGACGATCTCGACAAATTCCCGTTGTTCGCGGTTGAGTGGTGTCTCTAGCAATAGATCCGTCATGCCGATGACTGCATTCATGGGCGTGCGGATCTCGTGGCTCATATTGGCCAAGAAGGCGCTCTTCATGTGGGTAGCTGCTTCGGCAATGCGGCGCGCCTCTCGCAATGTTTCATTCTGGGCAGCCAGTTGTCTCCGGCGATCGATCTCGGTCTGGAGCAGTTGCGCCTGCATGTGCTTGCTTGCGGTCACGTCTTCCAACACCAGGAGTAGTCCTGTCACTTGACTGACCTGAGTTTCCGAGCGTTCGTTCAGATTTGATAGAGGTTCCAACCTCAGCACGTACCAGCGATCGCTGTGGGTTAACTCCCGCGGTTCAGTCTCGACACCACATTGCACCTGTCGGACATCTTGTTGCCAAGCCGCCGCGTCTAGCCAGTCCGGAACTAAGCGCGTTTCGAGACGATCGCCCACACTCAGCTCCAACCACCGCCGGGCCACCGGATTGCAAAACCACACGATGCCACGCGCGTCTGCAGCGATTAACCCCAGCGACAAGCTGCGAGCAATGGCAGCTTGGGCAGATTGAGAGCGCCCAAATAATTCAGCTAATTCAGCTAATTGAATAATTTTATCGGGGTTGCGAGGCAAAGCACTGGCTGCGTCAGAATCAGTGGAGTCAGAATCTGTCGAGTCAGAATCTGTCGAGTCCGTATCGTTCGACCTAGACGCAGTCACCCGATCTTGCCGAACCAGATCGAAAGAATAAGTTTGCCAAAGCTGTTGCACTTGCTGGGCCAACAAATAATCCGAACGCAGTCGCTTGGTTAGTGCAGTAGCAGCCTCAGTCAGCAAAATCAAGCCGATTGGCATGGCTGTAGGTAACCACAGGTTGGCTCGTACGGCTCCCCAGCTAAAAACGACCCACGCCCCAGCGAGGCCAGACACAATCAGCAGTCTTCGGCTAGCCGACCCTCGCGCAATCGCCCAACTCAGCCCCGGCCCGCCTAGGAGAAAAATCAGCACTAGCCAACCATCCCCAAGGCGGCGCAGAAAGCTATCTTGCAAGACATTGTCGATCGTCGCCACATGTAAGTGCAGGCCACTAGCAGGAGGGTTGCGATTAAAAGGAGTGCGTAGCGGGTCGAGTCCAGTTGCCGTGGCTCCCACCAGGACGAGGTCACTCTTTAGCTCTGCGAGTGGCACTTCTCCACGCAAGACCGATACGAAAGAATGGGTGGTTAGAGAACTGACAGGCCCCGGCCAGTTAAGCCACAGGCGCTCGTCAAGATCGGGTAACTCAAGCTCTTCATCTTGCAGCAAGGAGTACGCCTCCAAAGCCGCAATCCCTAGCGCAGGAACACCAGCTACACCGGCATCAATGTGGCGAGCGATGCCATCAGCGTCTTCCAACTTCCGAATGTGGCCAAAATTAGCCGCTCCGAATTCTAAGGTTTCATTGACGAGAGGCTCGCCAGTGGACGTCCATGCTTGAGGTAACACCACATTACCCAGCTCCAGCATGGCTCCGACGAGACGTTCGTCCTCAGCACTTTCGTCGGAGAAGACAAAATCCATCACGACCAAACTGGGGTCAGCCGCGTGTAACTGCTCCAGTAACTGCGTATAGTAGCGACGCGGCCACGGGAAGGCCCCTAGTTCCTTCAAGCTAGCGTCGTCAATTGCAATGACCGCCAAGTCCTCGTGCCAGCCGCGCTCCCCACGCAGTTGAAAGAGTGCGCTGTAACTCATGAGTTCTAGAGGTTGCCACGCTCCCACCCGCAGTAATGCGGCCACGATCGCGGCCGCGATCGCCCCTGGAAAGGCACGCCACATCCATTGAGGCCAAGATCGTTTCATGGGGAGCTGACCCGTCGCTAACCCGTCAGGAACTGTCTCAACGAAGAAGAGGTGCCTGTTGGCAAGGCGACTGACTGAAAGCGACCGTTTGAAAGAGTTAGCATCGCTTTAATGTGCCCAATCTCGCCTCTAATATTGCGAGCCGCAAGAGTAAATCTCCGTTAAGCTGCTCCTACTGTTGTAGCAAGAGTGCTTTCTGCCAAACGCATACTCACTCAACGACAACAACCCATTCGTGGAGCTCGTACTCCACGCACCCCGATATGACCAACGGATCTCGCGCGATAATACGCCGCGCTTCCTCTAAAGAATCGGCCTGAAAGAGCAGCATGCCGCCTCCCATCTCAGCCCAATATCCCGTCCGCGCAGAGTGGCCGGATTCGTTCAGTTTCCGTACGTAAGCCTTATGAGCCGGAACGTGGCGATCGAACTCAGATTTACTGACGCAGCCACGCTCGATCTTGACAAACCAAGGCATCAGAAAGATTCCAGACGCATACCCGCAAGCAGAGCAGCTCGTCGAGTGAGAAACGTAACGCCGCGCTCGTCGTGCCAGCAATTCTGGCTTGTAGCGCGTTCGATGATTGAAACTATACTAATACGGTGGCAAACTGAGAGCCGCAAAGACTTCAGTACCGCGTAGACAAGCTCGATCCAACGGGTGGTCCCGAATTTGTCACTATTCAATGCAGGCAGAAGTGGTCTGATGTAGTCTGCAAAGCAGGTACGCGAGTTCTTCCATATTTTTTTAGAGACAACTCGTGTCACTAAGCATCGTTGGGCATACCGAGGTTGAGGGCAAACTTAATGAACACGCAAGATCTGCTCGCGCGCTATACCGAGGGAGAACGGGACTTTCGCGGTACCGATCTCAGTAAAGCTGTCCTCAGCGAAGCACTTTTGGATGCCTGCGATTTTCGATGGGCCGACCTGCATTGGGCAGATTTGAGCGAAGCACATCTCAATCGTGCCAAACTTCGGCAAGCCGTCATGATTCGGGCCGAGCTCACCGATAGCAGAATGGAGGGAGCCGATCTCTGTCAGGCCGATCTTTACAAATGCGTGCTCGAACGAGCGCTTATGTCTCGAGCCATATTGAATGGCACGAAGCTGCGACGCGCCCACATGGCGGATGTCAATTTGGTGGGGTCTTCACTGATTGGCGCAACCTTACGCGAAGCCAACCTGCGCGGCGCAAAATTAATGGAGGCCATCCTGCTAGCAGCCGATATGAGTGAAACCTCGTTGATCGAAGCTGACCTAAGTGGTTCGAATCTGGCCAATGCCAATCTCAACTCTGCCGATTTGACAAAAGCCAATCTGCGCAATGCTGACTTGAGCGAAGCCGATTTGCGCGATGCCACATTACACGGGGCCGATCTAAGCAATGCTGATTTAAGCGGGGCCGTACTGGTGGAAGCCGATTTGAGTCACGCTATTCTGAACGGAGCCGATCTCTACGGCGTGAATCTGCGCGACGCCAAGTTTCATCAAACGCTCATGCCGAACGGCCAAGTAATTTAGCTGTTGGCTTCCATTGCAACGGTACATTGAAGAAGAGTTTGGGCTGTAAATGCGATCGCCCTGCTTCGGATCGATGCCGTACGCGACCGACCAACTAATCGAGATTTTGGATGCCGAGCTGCAAGCAGCGTGGCGCGGCGATCGCATCTTGCCGTCGTCAATGCAGCGGCTCGAACACCCTGCGATTGCGCACATGTTGGGACCGGAAAAGTTAAGTCGCTGCTATGCCTATCGGGATTTCCGCGAGCAGATTCATCACTACCAGCGCGAACACCAGGTTTCGGGTATTGTTTGGCGGTCGTGCACGTTTCACAAACGCGTTATTTGTTACCCCGAGCTGCACAACCAGCTCGTGGCCATTCCGGGCGATCGGGAAATTTTGTTAGACGGCAAGCACCAAGTCCTCACCTTTTGGCGCGATGTGACGGCTGACATGCCGCTTTGGTCGCACACGCTGCCACCCCAGCCGCTTACTTCTGATGCAGTCGAAGGCTTAGCGGAGAAGGCGGAATGGGTGGAAATTGATGCTACCCGCACGGAGTTGTATTTGGGATTGTGCTGGGGTGATTTGCGCGAATACCAGTTTCCCCACGCCCGACCGGCATCAGGTTGCGATCGCGTCATCGCATCTCGCAACCAACCCACACCGATCAAAATTTAGCCAGTCAACATTTAGCCAGTCAACATTTAGCCAGTCAACATTTAGCCAGTCAACATTTAGCCAGTGACTCCTTTGCACGAGTGTAAAGCGAGCGTCAGCTTACAAACTCAGTGCGGCTAATCCGAGGCAACAGAGTTCGGGTGGATCGAGATGAAAACGATAGGGCAAAATCTCGACTCCTACCTCAGCAGCTTGGCGCAAGAGTCGACCGTAGTCAGGGTCTTTGCGATCGCCAGGAGCAAAATGCGTGCAGTCACCACGATGGATGAAATACAGCATGACAGCGCGATGGCCGCGTTCCAGCATCAGCATGAGTTCCTGCAAGTGCTTTTGACCTCGAGTAGTTACCGTATCGGGAAACAAGGCAGTGGGTCCATCACACCAGGTCGTATTTTTTACTTCCACATAGACAAGCGCACCGTCTGGATAGGTGAGGAGAAAATCAATCCGGCTGTTTTGTTCCCCGTAGGGAGCTTCTCGCTGACAAGTTTCGAACCCGATGAGCTCGGGAAACCAACCTTCTGCCAAGCCCAATTCGACAATGCGATTGGGACGAGCTGTATTGACTCCAACCCATGCGTCGGCCACGCGAATTAGCTCCCAGGTGTAAGGCAGTTTGCGTTTACCTGTGGGATGGTGGGAGAGCATGACGGGGGCATCGACCTCGCATACGCCTGTCATCGGTCCTGTGTTCGGACAGTGAGCGGTAACGAGCTCCCCCGATGCCAACTCGATATCTGCCAAAAACCGCTTGTAGCGTTTTTTCAGAATGCCTGGAATCAGGGGAGGATAGGTAAAAACGAGTTCGGACGGACTGGATGCAACCAAGGAAATTCAGTCTCGAGATCGCGACAACACGCGCACTATCATACTGGTTGAGAAGCGAAATACTGCCAAATCGAAATACTGCCAAGTCGATGAAACTCGCTCTACTCCAACTCAATCCCATCGTGGGCGACTTGTCGGGAAATGCCGAACTCATTCAGCAAGGGGTCACCCGCTCGCGTCAACTTGGTGCCAATCTAGTCGTTACGCCCGAACTGGCACTGCTGGGTTACCCGCCGCGGGATTTATTATTGCGGCCTGATTTCATTCGCCAAGCGGACAAGACCGTATTGGAGCTGGCAAAATCTTTAGCAGGCGATCCTCCCTTGGTGGTGGGAACGGCAGAGCGCAATCCAGCACAGGAAGGCCGACCGTTATTCAATAGCGCGCTGTGGCTAGAGTCCGGCAAGATTCGACACACCTTTCGCAAGCGCTTGCTGCCCACTTATGACGTATTTGACGAAGATCGATATTTTGAGCCGACGCGCAATTTGAATTTGGCATCCTATGGCGATCGCGCGATCGGCTTCACCATTTGTGAGGATATCTGGAACGATCGCGATTTCTGGCAGCATCGTCGCTACACGATCGACCCAGCAGCAGAAATGGCGCGGGCAGGCGCAGATATTTTGATCAATCTCTCAGCATCCCCTTTTAGCCTGGGCAAACCTGCATTAAGAGCGCGCATGATCGGTTCCATGGCCCGCAAACATCAGATTCCAATCGCTTACGTCAATCAAGTAGGCGGCAATGACGATTTGATTTTTGACGGTAGCAGCTTCGTTTGCGATCGAGACGGGCAGCCGTGCGTCCGAGGAGCTACTTTTGACTCCGACGTGGTGCTGGTGGATGTGGAAGCCATGACGGGAACCCAAGCCGCATGGCCGGAAAAAACGATCGCCGAACTCGAGCGCGCCTTAGTGCTTGGAACCCGAGACTACGCGCGTAAGTGCGGGTTTCAGCAAGCTTTGGTAGGGCTTTCCGGCGGCATTGATTCAGCTGTCACGGCAGCGATCGCAGTAGCGGCTCTCGGAGCAAAACATGTTTTGGGTGTGTTGATGCCCTCTCCCTACAACAGTCAGGGCAGCATTGCCGATGCGGAAGCGCTCGCTGAAAACTTAGGCATGTCCACCCACACCCTGGCGATCGCTCCCATTATGCAAGCCTTCGATCGCGTGTTGGCCGATCCCTTTGCCGGACGTGAGGTGGATATTACCGAAGAAAATATCCAGTCCCGCATTCGCGGCAATCTACTAATGGCGCTGTCCAACAAGTTCGGACGCCTACTACTGACTACCGGGAATAAATCGGAATTAGCAGTGGGATATTGCACTATCTACGGGGACATGTCAGGCGGGTTGGCTGTCATTGCAGACGTACCGAAAACCCAGGTATACGAGCTGGCCCGGTGGATTAATCGAGATCGCTCCATCATTCCCGTCTCGACACTAACGAAACCGCCCTCTGCAGAACTGCGCCCCGACCAAAAAGACACGGATAGTTTGCCTGCTTACGAGATTTTGGATGAGATTTTAGCCCGTCACATCGAGCACCATGAATCATTGGACGATCTTGTCGCAGGGGGATTTAACCCGGCGATCGTCGCACGCATTTTACATTTGGTAAAAATGGCTGAATTTAAGCGCCATCAGGCACCGCCGGGATTACGGGTAACGGATCGCGCGTTTGGCAGCGGCTGGCGAATGCCGATCGCGCGTCGGTAAGCGGTTTCACTTGCAGCGCAGGTTGAAGTAGCATAAATAAGAGTTAGCGGGATGTAGCGCAGCTTGGTAGCGCATCTGCTTTGGGAGCAGAGGGTCGCAGGTTCGAATCCTGTCATCCCGATATTGGCGTTCGTTCTAGGCAATTCTTCGTCAACGCCGCGGAGAGCCACATGCAATTGTGAAGCATGCAAAACTATAGATTTGTCGTCTGATTTTCGTAAGCAGAGACAACACAGTAACACCCTCAAATTAGAGCCAGATCGTGGGGCTCCGATGACTCGCAAGGATCGCTCACCAGGTGGAGTGGAGACCTTAAAAGACATTCTCTGCGTAAAACCGTGGTTAGAAGACATCCTTATCCGGGCAATCTTGCAACAGGCAACGGCCAACAGATTGAAGTTATCAGTGCTTACCCAAAGCACCATGTTGAGACTGGATGACATGGCCGGGTAATACAACGGATTACTTTTTCCACCTCTAATGCGTGAGGCTCGCCTCTAGCAAGCGGTTGCAGGTGTTGTTCCACCCTGAATACTGACCCAGCCCGTGTATTATGCAATATTTTTTTACGTGTTTTCACCCTAATACAGAGTGCAGAAAACCGTTAAATTTTTCAGTATGTTTGGCGCTGCTACGCGTAGATTGACTGTTTTGAGGGCGGATAAGTTTGCTGCAGGCGCGCACGTGCGTTGCAAGTTTTTCGGTACGTGTTGCAAACTGACATACTTGCGTAGTTGAAAGTCTTGAATTGTGAAAATGTGTTAGGTGAAGATATGCGCAGTCTGTTTTCTTGTTTTCAGAAGTCTAGCGAAGAGCCTTGGGGAGCTTCTACTCAGATACAGATGCGACGAATTGAGAATTACTATTTGGGCGTGACTGATATTCCACCCCGAATCAGACAGCAGGTAGCCTATCGCAAGTTACTAGAAATACCTTCCTTCACACCTTTACTCGCTCAGGTCACGATCTCGCAGTGGGATGAGATTGGCCGTCAAAGAGGCATTCCTGTAGACCGAAGCGATCGCTATGCCGGTCGAGCGATTCGATTCCGGCAAAAGTGCTCCAAGCAAACACTGGCAGCAGCACAGGAATCGTGGCAGTCTTTGACCGCCTTAAGACTCGGGCAAATGCTGGAGGAGGCAGGTTTACTTTCTGCTACCCAGGTGAATGCGATTTTAGGCGTGCAACGGATGGACGATTCGCATCGGTTCGGCGAAATTGCCGTCCAGTGTGGCTTGATGAAACAGATAACGGCTGACTTCTTTGCCGAGCGCCTGCCAAAGCTGGTCAAAGCTACTTGGCGATATCCACTGGGTCAGTACTTGCGCCTGGCCGCTCTTTTGGATGACGAGCAAACCAGTACGATATTGATGGAGCAATGTTCGAGGCGGGCTCTCTTTGGAGATATTGCCGTCGCAAAAGGCTGGATCGGCCGTCAAACAGTAGATTGGTTTCTCAGCTATATCTAAAATACGCCCAATGTGTTTGAGTCGGCGCGATCCCATGGTGTCGGCGATCGCGCGTCTCCCTAGACAAGACTTTTGACGTTTCTGCTCGAACGTGAAGACACTAACCACGACAGAGTTTTGGATAGTTCAAACGTCCTATGCAACTTAACGGCTACTGAAGCGGGCACTCAGTGACTCGTCTTCAAATCTCTCGCGAAGCGAAGAAGCGGTCGCTAACGTACCGTGAGCAGAGAACAGAGAACCATCGAATACGCCAACCACATCCACCATATCGAAGGGTATATCAGAATGTCCTGCTCTGCCGGGAACACCAACATGAAGCTGAAGAGACCCGAGAGGCTCAAAGTATCCCGCCCAAAAACGAACCCTAATCGTGACATCCACTCCAAACGAGCAAGATTCCTGAGAGTGCCACACACCACTGTCATAGCTTGAAATATTGAATAGGGAGCACCAAGCTACTGTGACTCCTTCAACGATTCAGAGTTAGAGCAAAACTGACTCCGTCCAAACGAGCATCATGCCAGTGAGCGTGAGATCAACTAAGAGTAAAAAACAACCAATCGCCATCCATCACACCTCTTTTTATTTCAGCAGAGCGATATCTACTGACCAGAATGCATTTACATGCATATAATTTAACAATTAAAATCTCTTTTTAAGTACTAGCACTTAATTTACATGTTAAGATTGGGCGAGGTTGATTTGGGATCGGTGAAGTCAAGGTAGGTGCCATGATGCTCGGTTTGCTCTCCCATCTTCAGAAATCCGGCAAGCGCGTCAGCGAAACAACGCTTGCAACACAAATGCGACGGATTGAGGACTACTACTTGGGAGCAACCGATATTCCACCTGACGTGAGGAGGCAGGTCGCGTATCGCAAGCTGCTCGTGTTGCCCACATTCAATGCCAAGCTGGCTGCAGTTGCCATTTCGCAGTGGAATGATGTGGCTCGGGAAAAAGGGATTCCGGTAGCGCAGAGCGATCGCTCTCAAGGTCGCGTCATTCCCTTCCGGCGCATGCAACCGGAACAAGCGAGAGAATCTGCCATGCAGGCGTGGCAATCGCTAACCTCTCTGAGACTCGGGCAAATGTTGGGAGAATCCGGCCTGCTAACCGCCGAGCAGGTGGATTTAATCGTGACGTTACAGTTGGATGATAGAACACAGCGCTTTGGCGAGATTGCCGTGCAGCAGGGCTGGCTCGCGCAGGAGACGGTGGACTTCTTTGCCGATCGCTTACCGAAGTTAGTCAAGGCACCGTGGCGCTATCCATTGGGCCAGTATCTGCGCATGGCCGCACTGCTCGATGACGAACAAACCAGCACCATTTTGATGGAGCAAAAGTTAAAACGAACTCGGTTTGGCGAAATTGCTGCCGCCAAGGGCTGGGTCAAACGCCAAACAATAGACTGGCTGCTTGAATATATCTGACCGATAATATATCTGACCGATATAGTTAATACTTTTGCGCTCAAGATGTCAGACACGATTCGCGTTGGTGCGGGGCGAACAGATAAGACCTATCGGGAGGAGCGGGGATGATCCCGCCTGGATTGAGGGGAAATAGGTTGCCGTAGTAGTCCCGCACGATCGCCTCTAAGTCGCAGGTGGCAGCAACTCCAGGCAGTTGGTATATGTCACGTAGATAGGGACCTAAGTGCTCGTAATCACAGATGCGACGGCGATTGCACTTGAACAGTCCATAGTAAGCAGCGTCAAACCGGATCAGCGTGGGAAACAGGCGCACGTCTGTTAACGTGATTCGATCCCCACAGACGTATCGTCGCGTTGCCAAGGTTGCGTCCAGTTCGTCTAGCATGGCAAACAGTTCAGCACAAGCATCATCGTAGGCTGTCTGACTTTGGGCCATACCGCAACGGTATACGCCATTGTTTACGGCGTTGTAAATTCGTTCATTCCAGTGATCGATATCGACCTGAAGGTCCAGAGGATAGAGGTTGCACTCGGGATGTCGGGCAAATTCGTCAAACTCAGCATTCAGCATGACGATAATCTCGGCGCTCTCGTTGTTAACGATCGCCTGCGCGTGCTCGTCCCACAACACCGGAACTGTAGCGCGACCTCGATAGCCCGGCTGCGCGCGCCGATAAAACTGAGCTAGCGTATCGCAACCTCGGTGAGGCCGATCGAAGATCCAGCCACCAGCAGCCGCGTTAGCTGATACGAAGGTGACTGAGATCGCGCCTTCCAAGCCTTTGAGCGCGCGCGTCAGCAGCGTGCGATGAGCCCACGGACAACTTTTGCCAACATACAGTCGATAGCGACCAGTAGCCGCAGGGAAAGAAGCACCGTCTGCCCGACTGACGTAATTTCGAAACTGACTGGTTGGACGCACGTAAGCACCACCGCGATCGGTAGGAGCGAGTTGAGCCATCATGGCGTGCCACAGTGCCTGCCACAGGCCGCGCACGGCAACAATGGAGAGCTTGGGAGGCAGAGATCGCGCAGATGTTGGCTTCACGAGAGCAAAGACTATGGGTTAGCGCGGACGGTGAGATTGAGCAAGCGCGGCCAACCTTGGGGTTGGGTATAGCTCAACTCTTGTAGGTCGAGGGGGGGATTGGGTTCGATCGAAACGTACATGCGCTCCGGTTTCTGGACAAATTGCTTCAGTTGAGACATTGCTTCTGCAGTGGCAGTATCCGTAAACCCCATTGCGGACGCACCTTCATCAATTGTGCGAACGAGCAATCCTTTCACTTCGTCTACTGACAGACCTTGCTCCTCCGCAAAGGCCTCGTACAAGCGAGGTACCAGCGAATCATCGCGATAGGAAAAGTCGGCATGACGCAGTCGCGATCGCGTGAATTGGTCGGGAGCGATAGGCTCATCCGGCGAAGCGGGCAAGACGGCATCATCGAGGCTGAAACTAGTTTCTAACTCGCCGATACCGTCCACGCGGTAGCGCGCAAAACTTTCGATGGTTTGTTGGCGATCGTCAGCGCGATACTGAAACTCCATCGTGCCAAAGAGCTCGCCAAAGCCCAGCTGTTGCAAACTGGCATCCCACTCATCGTTATCCAGTTCGACGTTTTCCAGAACGACGTGCATGTGACGAGGCACCTCGTTCCTACTGTCAAAATCCCGCACGCGCAAGCGCTCCACAGTATAGCTATAGCCGAGGTCGCGATCGCTAAGCTCGACATCGTGGATGTCAGCGGCATTTCCCCATAGTGGTGTCTCAACTTTTCCATAAGTGACGTCAACGGTGGGAGGGAGATCGGCAAGCGTGTTGTCGATTTCCTGACGAACCAGCTGGCTTTTCATCCCTTTCAAACCGTGGTAGCCGCCAAAAGTCAACGCTCCCACTGCTATAACGATAATACCTATACGTTTAGCTACCATCTTTTATGTTTCCGTGCTCGCGTCTTCTCTAGTTTAAGACGCTCACTTAGGACGATTTGCTCCCCAAATAGCTGAAATTGACTCCCTAAGCCTTCTTTGCGCCGTAAAAGAAGGGACTGCCGAGCACTGCCTGCAGTTCTACATCAACCTCAAATACCTGCACGTAAGCCAGTTGACTACCGCCAGCGGGTTCGCGATGACGAAAAATGAACTCACTGGCATCAGCCAAATCGTCCAGACCAAACAGATTGAAGACGATTTCTGCTGCGAGCCAGACCAAGAATCGGATTGCGAAGCGCTGCCAGCGTCGATTCACGATCGCCACCCTCCGTCACTCTTGACTCCTAAGTCGAACTCATTACGACTTCTATATCATAATCGAAATGAGTATGAGATAGCAAGAGCGGTCGTGTATTGGCCTTGCGGCTGACTAAAATGAGAGCTGATTTGGCCCTACAGCTGTAGACGTTTTAGTTTGGACGTGGCAACACGGACTATGGCTGGGCTCTGGATAGCTAAAACGTCCTAAGCAGCCTGACAACTGCTATGGGTCTCAGGTGAATCAGGGTTAGCGACAAACACGCAGTTCTGCACTATGGCAGGAGTAAGGCAGCAACTATTGGCATTTAAGTGGTTGCGACCCCTGTTGCGAGCCATCTTTCGCTCGGCAACGACGCAGCGGTTGATCGAGCAGGATCGGCAGCTCAATATCGTGCGCATCAATGAAAATCGGCAGTATTTGGGGGATTTATATCATCTGCTGTTGACGATTTCGTGGCAGGGTTTTTTGTTGCTGGTGTTCCTGCTTTATATCTTCGGCAATGCTTTGTTTGCTGGGCTGTACTTGCTTGGAGGTGATTGCATAGCCAATGCCGAGCCCGGTTCCTTCAAAGACGCATTTTTCTTCAGCGTGCAAACGATGGCTTCGTTGGGATACGGGGCGATGCATCCGACGACAACCTACGCCAACTTACTCGTGACGGTGGAGTCGCTGGTGGGATTGCTCGGAATGGCCACGGGAACTGGTTTGATGTTCGCCCGCGTAGCGCGACCGACCGCGCGGGTGATGTTCAGTCGCGTGGTGGTAGTGGCCAACTATGATGGCATACCAACGCTGATGTTCCGGACGGCCAATCAGCGACGCAATCAAATTATTGAAGCGCAAATCACAGTGACCTTGATCCGTAATGAGCTGACGCGGGAAGGGATCTCCATGCGGCGACTCTATCCGTTGCGGTTAGTACGCTCGCAAACTCCAGCCTTTGCGTTGCCGTGGGTAGTGATGCACCCGATCGACTCTGCTAGTCCGCTGTACGGTCTGACTCAAATTGACTGGATCGAGCGCGAAATCGTTCTGGTTGTCGGGCTGACGGGGCTGGACGAAACATTTGCGCAAACCATCCACGCTCGTCACGTCTATCAGCCATTGGACATCGTTCGAGATGCTTGCTTCGTCGATATCATGTCTCCGCTACCTGACGGCCGCCGCCTGATAGACTATCGCTTGTTTCACGAGTTCGAGCCCATTCCCGAGCGCCTGCCCAGCGCGACTGCGAGTCAAGCTCGCCAGCATCCCTGACATGTACTGAATATGTCTTGACATGTACTGACGCTGCGATCGAGCGAGAAGCATGTCAACATGACGTTCGCGACATGCAGAACTCACAGCAGACTACTCAGTTAGATTTGGAGAAATAGATTCGAAGAAAACGGTATTAGAGTAGTGGATGCGAGTGTTGCTCGCACCGTCATTCCAGCGATCGCCCATGCAAGTTCAAGCTCCCACTCTCGAAGTCAACGTTGCTCCTGCCGATCTCGCGACTTGGCAGGGGGACTGCCTCGTCATCGGATGCGCTCAAAGTGACAATCCGGTTACTCTCCCTAAGGCCTTAGCCACTCTCGATCGCGAGCGTTGGTCGAGTCTGCTGGCTGAAGCGATCGCCGAAGAAGAGTTCAAAGGCAAACCCGGCAGCACGTTGGCCCTCAGGGTCGGCGACAGCATTCGCAAAATCGTACTGGTCGGACTGGGAGATACCGACAAGCTCAAACTAGAGACCTTGCGTCGCACGGTAGCTGCGGGCTTGCGACAAGCAGACGATCTTAAAGCCAAGACCGTGGGCATTCACGTTCCGTATTTACCCGACCGGATTTCGGACAGTTTGACAGCGGCTGTGGAAGGGGCGTTGCTCTTGGCACATCAGGATCGCCGCTTTAAGTCAGCCGGAGAGCTGGCTGAAAACAGCACTGCCTTTGCCGTCGAGACCGTTACGCTGTTGGGTTTCGAGCCAGAAAATGGGGCGATCGACAAAGCGCAGGCGATCGCGAAAGGAACGATGTTAGCTCGCGAACTAGTGGCGGCTCCAGCGAATATCGTGACGCCGATGGTCCTAGCCGATACGGCTCGCGCTCTAGCTGAAGAATACGGCTGGGAAGTGAACGTCCTGGATCGTGAAGGCTGTGAAGCTTTGGGCATGGGTGCTTTCTTGGGGGTAGCTCAAGCATCTGACATGCCACCCCAGTTCATCCATCTCACCTACCGACCGGCCGACACGCCCACGCGCAAGCTGGCACTCATCGGGAAAGGGCTGACCTTCGATTCGGGTGGATTGAACCTCAAAGTACAAGGCAACAGCATTGCCATGATGAAAATCGACATGGGTGGAGCCGCCGCCGTACTGGGTGCAGCCCAGGCGATCGCCCCCCTCAAGCCCAAAGCTGAAGTTCATTTCATCGTGGCTGCAACTGAAAATATGATTAGCGGTCGCGCTCTCCATCCGGGGGATATTCTGACTGCCTCCAATCAAAAAACCATCGAAATCAACAATACCGACGCAGAAGGGCGCCTGACGCTAGCTGATGCCCTAGTATTTGCCGAAAAGCTCGGCGTCGATGCGATGGTGGATCTGGCCACGCTCACGGGAGCCTGCATTGTTGCACTCGGAAATGACATTGCCGGATTATTCTCACCCGACCAACCCCTAACTGCCGAACTGAAAACGGCTGCAGAGCTAGCTGGCGAAAAGATTTGGCCCATGCCCATGGAACCTACCTACGCCGACAGCCTCAAATCAGATGTGGCTGACATGAAAAATACGGGTGCCCGCGAGGGCGGTTCTATCAGTGCAGCACTCTTCCTGCAAAAATTCGTCGAAAAAACTCCTTGGGCCCATTTGGATATTGCCGGTCCGGTCTGGACGGAAAAACCCTCTGCTTATACCCATAAAGGTGCGACTGGATTCGGCGTCCGCACGTTGGCAGAGTGGATTTTGGCTCAGTAGGGTATGTTGTTTTTGCACGTTGACCTTGCTGCCTGAGGTAAGTCTTTCTACCGCGTGCTTGCTTCTACAATCGCCGTAGTTCTCGGAATGATTTTTATGCGTTCAGGTCCGGACTGACCTGCGGTAAGGATGCCGCTTTCCGATAATATTGGTAGAAGCCAAGTCACAGGATTTCCACATGAGTAAGGAAGACATTTTGAGCCGCGTCCAAAAGATCGTGGTCGAACAACTCGGGGTTGAAGGCGAGAAAGTGACTCCCGAAGCCAACTTTCAAAACGATCTGGGGGCCGACAGCTTAGATACCGTCGAGTTGGTAATGGCTTTTGAAGAGGAATTCAACATGGAAATTCCTGACGAAGAAGCTGAAAGTATTGCAACTGTTGGCGATGCAGTGAACTATATCGGCGAGAAAGTTCCTGCTGCTTGATGCTACAAGTCAAGAGATCGCAATCGGATGTGAGAACGCCTTCCCGATTGCGATCGCTTGATGTCTGTCTTTGATTTTCCTCGCTCACTCCCCGTTTCTGAGTTTTGTCTATGGCTGCGACTCCACTGCTCGAACGAAAGCGCGTTGTCGTTACGGGGCTGGGTGCCATCACTCCCATTGGCAATTCTGTCACTGCCTACTGGGAAGGTTTGATGGCTGGTAAAAATGGGATCGGTGCGATCACCTGCTTTGACGCGTCGCGCCATACCTGTAAGATTGCCGGCGAAGTCAAAGATTTTGACCCTCTCCAATACCTCGATCGCAAAGAGGTCAAGCGCAACGATCGGTTCGTTCACTTTGCGATTGCCGCGACAAAACAGGCCCTTGAAGACGCCCAGTTCGCCATCAGTGACGTCAACGCCGAACACATTGGAGTCATTCTCGGTACGGGTATAGGCGGCATTCCGGTAATGGAAGCCCAGCAAACGACCTACCTGCAAAAAGGACCAGATCGATGCAGCCCCTTCATGGTGCCGATGATGATTGCCAATATGGCCACCGGCCAAGCTGCTATTCAAATCGGGGCGAAGGGACCGAGTAATTGCACGGTGACAGCCTGTGCTGCAGGTGCCAACGCCATTGGTGACGCCTTCCGCATCGTTCAGCGTGGCGACGCACAAGCCATGATTGCTGGCGGTACTGAAGCTGCCATTACACCCCTTTCAATTGCAGGGTTTGCTGCCGCTCGAACCTTGTCGCTGCGCAACGACGAACCCGAACGCGCCTCGCGACCATTCGACCGCGATCGCAATGGTTTTGTCATGGGTGAAGGTAGCGGTGTCTTGCTCTTGGAAGAACTGGAGCATGCTAAAGCTCGCGGTGCCAAGATTTACGCCGAACTGATCGGGTACGGACTGACTTGTGACGCGTTTCACATTACCTCTCCCTCTCCCGGCGGAGAAGGTGCGGCGCGTGCCATTCGCTTCGCACTCAAAGACAGCGGTTTAACAGCAGAGGATGTGGACTACATCAATGCCCACGGAACCAGTACTGCGGCCAACGATCCCACCGAAACCGCAGCGGTCAAAGCCGCTCTTGGCGATCGAGCCCACCACATTACCATGAGTTCGACGAAGTCGATGACCGGGCATTTATTAGGCGGTTCGGGAGGCATTGAGGCCGTAGCGACTGTCCTTGCCGTGCATAACGACCGCGTGCCTCCAACCATCAACTTAGACCATCCGGACGAAGGGTGTGACCTCGATTACGTGGCCCACACCAGCCGCGAACAAGTTGTCAATGTAGCGTTATCTAATTCTTTCGGCTTCGGCGGTCATAACGTTACGCTGGCGTTTCGTAAGTATACTGGCGACTAAATCCTGCTTACATGAGGTGGCAAGGTGGTGGGAGTGGCTCCTCCAACCGGGCGCTTGGTGGCGCAGTTTTTGGCCGAGCGCGAGCGCGATCTATCTCGCGCGAGTCGTCGTACCTACCGCATGGCGTTACAACAGTTCAGCCAGGTCTGTACGCTCCCAGTCGATCGCGTCGAAACACTTCACGTGCAATCGTTCCTGAACGACCTCAAAGGCCGCCCCTATACCTCTAAGTCGGGTAAGCTCATCTACCCACCCGCTTCGCCTGCGACCTACAACCTCAAACGGTTGGCTTTACATCAATTTTTTGCCTGGGCCGAGTCGCGGGGCTACCGTCAGCCGCCGTTGCCTACCGGGGCCATCCGCGCAGCTCGCCTGCCCGGTCATCTGCCACGCGACATCGATCGCCTCATGTTGCAGCGGGTGTTAATTCGGGCCGACAGTCATTCCCTGCGCTACTCTTGCCTCGTGCGCATCCTCCTCGAATGCGGCCTGCGCGCTCAAGAACTCATCGACCTGTGCGTGCAAGACTTTCAATCCAGTGCCGAAGGGGCAGTACTCGACGTGCGCTGCGGCAAAGGCAGTAAACCTCGTGTCGTCGCCGTGGGCGAAGCTTTAGCCGAAGCGCTGCAAGCCTATCTGGAAGAAGAGCGATCGCCTTACGCCCCCACCGATCCACTTTTTATTTCTCAATCCCGCTGCCCGGCTTACAAAGGGCGCTCTCTCACCTATGACGGTTTGCGCCATATCATTCTCAAACTCACCAAACCCGAACCGGGACAACAAACTCCTCATCAGTTTCGTCACAGCTTTGCCACGCTACTACTCGACAAAGGTGTTGCTCCCGAACACATTCAACATTTACTCGGCCATTCCACTGCCGCCATGACAATGCGCTATACCCAACGCGCCAACCTTAGAGCAGCTGTTGCCACCGCTCGCGACGTTCTCGAATCCGGCATCATCTAAACCTCAGGTGGGGACTATGTCAGGAATAGAGGCATCTGCATCGCACTCCACAGGCCGCCTCAGAACCGATTCATTTCACTTCTGACGCAAATAATTCACCAGCGCTCGTAATCCCAACAGGTAGCTATCGGGTCCGAATCCGCTAATCTGGCCAATCGAGATCGGGGCAATGTACGAATGATGGCGAAACACCTCACGCTGGTGGATATTACTGAGATGCACTTCTACTGTCGGCAAAGCCACTGCGGCGATCGCGTCCCTGAGGGCAACGCTAGTGTGAGTATAGGCTCCTGGATTAATTACCAGCCCTTGCCGACGCTCTCTCGCAGCTTGAATAGCATCGACCAGAGCGCCTTCGTGATTGGATTGATAAAACACCAACTCGACATCTAATTCACCCGCAAGCAAGCTGAGGGAATGCTCGATATCAGCTAGCGTCATGCGACCGTAAATACCTACCTCTCGCGTTCCCAACAAATTGAGGTTAGGACCGTGCATCACCAAAATAGAAATCGCAGCTGACATTCATCCTCCTCCAGCGATCGCGATCGCCCGCAAAGAAGACAGTAGGCGAATCCGGCCATCATTTAGCAATCTCAATAAGTAAAATTGCCCCCTACGCTTGCATTATCCCGTAGCATTACGAGGTTATGTTTTGGGATTGAAGCGGGTATCCTCGGAATGTACCTCTTTATACATGCAGCAGCACTCGGTTATATCTTCTGAGTTCTGCTTCAACGCATTTACTAGGCTATCAACCTAGCTACCTCGCACATATCCACCACTGTTTACAGTCGGCTCTGCTATGGCTTCCTCACCCGCCCCTCGTTCTTCCGCTTTTGGTACATTTATCTCCAAATGCCTTCTCGCTACAGCAAGTTCGACTTGCTCCGGGCGAAAGCTTTCGAAACAGCGCGGGTTTGTCATTCCAGTCGCAATCTTGATCACGCTGATTTTGGCATTGGTTGCTGCTACGGTGACGACGCGATCGCTCAATCGCGGACAACAGGCTACCGGCGAGCGCGCGCGACAAGCCACTAATAACGAGGTGAGAGAATCCCTAGATAGAGCTAGAGCCAAGCTGGACTACATGTTCAACCCGGCCGTCCAAGCCGATAATCGTCTCCCACAAGGTCGTCCGGGTACAGACTTCCTGGTTAGCTTATTTTTGGACGGAACCGCCGTCAACGGCACTACGGCGCCAGCACCAGTTACAGGTACGAGCCTATCTTTCCAGTTACCCGATGAAAATGATCTGACACTCAATGCAGCAATTCCAGCACCGGCCTGGTGGTACGACGTCGACACGGATGGTGATGGCTCCATTGATTCCGTAACGGGTTATGCCATCATTGCAAATACTCGTAATGCTGCTGGCACGCTTGCCATCGAGGATGGCTTAACTGACCAGGTCAAAGCAGATAACCTCATCGTTCGTGGTATCTCTCTTCAAGGTGCAGCACAACCAATCAACTGTCCTGCTGCAGTTGGCTCCGGTTTGCCAGTAGACGCGCAAGGTTCGTGGTTTCTGACCCCAGACGGTCGATTTGTGAAACCCATGCAGGTGGTTGCCGTAACCTTGCCAAAAGCGGATAGCGCTGGTGAGACGCGATCCACCTCGGCTGTGCAGTTGCAGCAGGATCGGTACCGTGCCGGTTTAGGCGAGTTTGGCGCCTACTTCCGAGCCGACTTGGAAATCTTCCCCGGTCCAACCTTTAACTGGAATGGCAAGGTTTACTCCGAGAGCAACATCATCATCGGAGACAATACAGATCGTTTCGTCGCCTACCTGATTAGCGATCCTGATTCCTGTTACTACAATCCGGCCAGCCGTTCGACGTTTAGCTCTCCATTCGAACTCATCAATGGTTCGATGAAGACGAATAACTTCAACGGCGGCTCCCAATTTCACCTACAAGATGGCTCGAATAATCCTCCTGTTATCGATCTGAGAGCGAGTAATGACTCGGTCGATGGAGCCCCCGATCCTAATGCCTTGGCAATCAATCCTGGTCTCTTATACACCCAAGCTACTCGCCAGCCGAATTATGTGGTTGCTGGCGGTACGTTAGGTGCATATCGCGATAGCGCCTGGGATGGCTCCGATTTGGCTACCGGTGGAACTTCAGGTGAGCCTCGGGTCGAACTCTTGGGTGCAACCGATCGCCGTCCTAGACCTCCCTACGTGGATGACACTTTCCGTGCCGATAACCGCTGCGGCCCTAACCCCAACTATGGTTTCGAGACGCTTCCTTCCGGCTGCACCAACAATGGGGACACGGTTGCCAGCACCGAAGATAACGTCATTCGCGAAGCTGCCATTGGCGGAGATCCTTCGACAGTAGGTCTGGACGGCTATTGGGAGCGGCGCGCGCGCAATGAAGGTACGCGTATCATTGTCGGCCAGCGTCTGAGCTTGCTCAAAGGCCATTTCGACAATCCCAGTCTTCCGACTATTGTTGATGTTGATAACAACGGATTGGAAACTGCTGAAATCGACAATGCCTTTCCCGACGATTTGAGTACACGGGGCAGCATTGCAGTCGATTTAGACGACAACGACACGTTAGACATCCTCGAACAGGCAGTTCAGGCGACAGCTGTTTATCACTTCACGTCTGCCGACCTTGACGTACCGATCGCCTGTCTGAGTACGCTGGCCGACTTCAATAATTCGCCCGTTCCCAACAGTAATGAATTCGTTCCGCCGCCCACCACTGCCTTTGCGAACTTCGGCACCCCTATGATGCAGGCGTTAGCGAACTTAGCTCGATTCAGCAGTGATGGAGACGATCGCGACGATACGACGAGTTCAGGGGCAACAGTCGCATTCGATTTCGGTACTATCGGGGACGGCGTTACCGATCCGGTTGCCGGAGCCTACCCACCATTCCAAGAGCCTGCTGCCTCGAATAAAACCCACCCCAATCCTCAGCTCATCCGCCACGGCGACTTTTCTAACCTGCGCCAAGCACTGGAGCTAATGGATGGAGGCACCTCCTTCAACAACCTCAGCATTGCCGATAAGTCGTATCTCTATACGTCGGCATGTGCTTTGGGCATGTTGGCTGCTTCGCCCAGTATTAATTACGACTTTGACGGCACAGACAACATCCTCGGCACCTTAGACGACCTTGATGGATTGGGTAAAGATGGCATTTTAGGCAATACTGACGATGGTTTGCCTGTCCTAAGCGGAGCGAATGGCTCCCAGAGAAGAGAGGCGATCAATAAATTCCTAGTTTCAAAAATCACAACACTGAATGCCGGACTGGACGGGATCTTGGGAAATTCAGACGACCCGATCGTGGCCGGAGAAGATGGCGCCTTGGGAACCGGGGACGACTTGATTCAGTTCAATTTTGCTGGCACTGATGACACTATCGGAACTTCTGATGATTCCATCCCAGTTGGACCGAGTTTGGCTCCGTACAACTTTGACTGGAACGATCAGGCTGCTGGCGTGCTGTTCAACAACGGCGCTACCATCACCAGCAATAGCCAATTCGATTCCGCACGCTCATCTGTTAACGACAACCTCCTCGGCATTGATTTCAAAAAGCATCCGCTTGGTGACAACCAAATGCGGAATGCCTATTTCAAGGGGCCTGACGGCAACTGGAACAGCGGTGACGAGCCGACTATGGCTGAGGCTTTTGGCTACAACCTGACCGATCCGACGCTGGGTGACACTCCCTTCATGCGTGCCTTGATACTAGGGGCGCTTTGGGGGGAAGATAAGAGCTCCGGGAACGGCAACGAGCGGTTTGACGACTCAGTCGGGCCCACGTTGTTGGGTAACGACGGGCGAATCGGTACCGTTGGGGCAGACGGTATTGCCGGGACCGCCGATGACATAGCCTCCGACCAGGTCGATGACATCATCCGATTTGACGGCCCCGATGGCATCTTCGGGACTGCTGACGACCCCAGTGCACTGCGTACCCTCTTCAACAATGTCAATCCTGCGCTCGTTGCATTGGCCAACAACGGTAACACGACCCTGGCCAATAGCCTTGTTGATACCAATATCTACAATGGTCGCGAGCGTTTAGTGGTTCGGACCCTGGACTTAGACCTAAACGCTTTGCGTACCCTCGGCCAGGGAGGTGACTTTATCTTCCCGCGTAGCGGCATCATGTATGGTGTCCGCGAAGACGCCGTCCGCGAAGACAGCATTGCCAGGCCCGTAGGTGCAACAATTGCCAACGGCATTCCCACCTCTACGCCTGATTTAAACGCTGCCAACCCCGGCTCTGGCGACAACTGCAATACAAATCAGCGTCCTGGAGGCAACACGAGTTGCATTTACACGCAGCCCTACGAGGGTAACGACCCGCAGTTGTCCGCGATCAATACGACCCTCGTGCAGGCCGCGATGGGCGGTATCAGTACCAAGCCCGTTGACTACTATGCCGACCCACTCCGCCGCCCTTACGCATTTCGATTGAGTAATGGCGCGCAGCTAGGACGAACGGGCGATAACAACCGAGGCTTGTCGTTCATCTCTGATAACCCGGTCTACATTGCAGGTAACTTTAACCTACACAGTTCTTTCGAGTTCACGAATAACCGAGGCGTTGAGGATGGAAACTTCAACGTGAGCGAGTTCTACGGTCGTGACGGACTGAACTCCGACTTTGCGGCAGGAGGAACTGCCGACGACTGGCGACCATCCGAAATCTTGTCTGATGCCATCTCGATTATCGATGGCTTTGACGACACGCTCCGACCGTCCGATAACGCTTCTATGAATTTACCGGGAGTTGAAGGGCGCTACGGGTTCCAAAATGTCGATATTAGTGGGGGGAATACGACCGTCAACGCCATTATGGTGAGCGCGATCGTGCCTTCGCGGGGCGGACAATCATTTGGTGGACTGCACAACTTCCCGCGCTTCATTCAAACATGGGGAAGCCGTAATTTGATCATCGCTGGGTCGTTCATTCAGTTGAACTACAGTACTCAGGCCACGGCACCCTTCGACCAAGATTCCTGGGCGCGTGACAATAACGCTACGCCTAACGCAAACGCTGGTAGTGAGCCGATCGCCTACTACGGGCCGCCTCGCCGTCGATGGGGATATGATGTCGGGGTTCAGTACGCTCCCATTAGTCCAGTGGCAGCCCGCTTTGACATTCCCACCAACGATCGCGACGAGTTCGTCCGCGACTTATCGGCTGACGATCCTTACGCTCGCGTGCTGCGCTGCGCCTTGCAGAACGATCCGTCTGCTGATGTCGCGATCGATCCAAGTCTGACCTGCCCATAGTCTGAAGGAGGCTTTCTAGCATGAAAACTCACTTTCCCAGACAGCTGCAGGCTTCGCCATCAACTGGCTTCAGCTTAGTTGAAGTTTTAGCCTCACTGGTCATTGTGCTCATCGCGTTAGCCGCGTTGTCGCCGTCCATTATCCTGGCCGCCGCAACCCGGATCCACACGCAACGCATTGAAGCGGCGACTAACTTGGCTTATGAGGCTCTAGACGACGCCCGCGCCACCTTGGACCGGGGACCGGAAACCTACACGGCAACGGACATTCCACCCGCAGTTACGGGCTATCCCAGCGTAGGCGTGCCACCAGCTGGAACAATTACCCAGGTGGACGGATATTTCGTCCAAACCTTCCGCGATGCGGGATGTGCCTGTCCTGCTCCCAACACAGGTCTTCCTTGCATATTCAATATGGGAGTGCGGGTGTATAGCGAAGCGGCATTTGCGTCAGGTACATATTCAGGCACTACTGATGTCACGCCACTGTCAGGCAATGTGTCGGGACCTCAGGCCGTACTGCGAGCTCGCGAGCGACCGCTAGTATTCCTAACGGGTGAGATTGGCAGTCAGTCAACGCTGCAGCAGTATGGCTTGCTAATCGGTGGTGGCACTTGTTAACGCGGGCAGAGTAATACGGAGATGATGCAGTGAACATCGAAGAACGACGGCAGAAAGTGAGATGGCCGAAGACCTTATGGTCGAAGCCACGTCGGCATCAGCGTGGTTTTACCTTGACGGAACTGTTGGTTGGCCTAGTTACGTCAAGTATTTTCCTCGCGGCAACTGCTGGTATTGCAGTAGAGACGATCAAACAGGATCGCCGCGAAAGTGCCAAAATTGCCACTCAGGGTGAAATGCAGCTAGCGATGGATTACATTCGTCGCGATCTGCAGGAAGCTGTCTTCGTGTACAGCGGCCCAGAAATGCAGACTCAACTAATTACCCCCGGTCATATCAACACGAATGACACCCCGGTACTTGCATTCTGGAAAATTCGTGCTGCTAACGAATGCGAAATTACTGCGGCTAACCCTACTCCACCTGCTGTTTGCACGACCGATCCGGGCGGGCAAGGGATCGGGAATTTATCTTTGACTGGAAATATGTTCGTTTTGGTCGTTTATTACTGGCAGGATAACGCTGGCAATACAACCTGGCCAGCAGATGAATATGGTCCAGCTCGAATTTCGAGGCTGGAGCTTGATGCGTTTCAAGCTTCGCCAGCGCTAGCCCAACGTGCAGATTATCGAGCTCCTCAGCCTCCAAACTACGTTGATTGGCCATATCCAGCAACATTCGGTTTACTTGGTTCTTTTAATGCCACACTCTCTCCGAGGCAAGTATTGACGGCATTTGTGGATAGCAACCAAGCTAATCCTGCTCCCACGGCGATCGCATGCCCCACAGGTTACAATCCCAGCACCAATACGACGAATGGCGCACCACCTTCTGCCGCCAATGCGTTCTACTCGATATTCGCGTGTGTTTATCAGCAGAATGCACCAACCGAGTCACAGGATGTCATTCTTTATATGCGCGGAAATGGCTGGGCCAGGGCAGATAAGATAGCTAAAGTTACTGACACGAGCCACTACCCCTCTTTGCAGACGCGCGTGTTCGCGCGAGGTAACTTCGCTCCCTAGTTTTCGTAACGATAATCCTTTGCCTGGTGAGGCGCGATCGCATGTTTACTCATTCCCACTTACGGTCTGCGTTCCTACGTGATCGACAGCAATACGCAACGCAGGGATTTACGCTAATCGAGCTATTTGTGGTGGTTGCCATCGTTGGCGTAGCCTCCGCGATCGCCATACCTTCCAGTACTCAGCTGTATTACCGTCAGAGAAGCGAATCGGCCCAAAATGAGCTGCTGCAAGCCATGCGATCGGCACAGACGAGTGCTAAACGCTATTCAGAGAGCTGGGGCGTGGAGTTGACCACCGTCTCCAGTCAAGTTCGCATTCGCGCCATGCCTGTCAACACCACGACTGACGCTATTGAACCTAATCGGTGCGTTCAAAAACCCTGCATCACCGAGTTTGTCGATTCGTCAGTGCTATTGGGTGCGAGCACCAATCCTTTCTCCAATTCTGTAGCGACCTTTGATGCCCGCGGCGAGCTCGATGAGATGACCGGCAGCTATTTTCGCTTTGATTCTAGGTCGGGCAATGTGCGGGACACTTGTATCGTGGCGACTTCATTGATTGGAGGTCTGCGTGCACTTAAAGAAGGCCAATCTCCTTGCACGTAGTGAGTAACGACAGAATGAATGGTGTTTGTGCGTGTTAGTTCCGCTTGCCAAGGCAGCCGAGATGCTCGGCACGGGGAAGCACACCTATCTCGTGACGACGGATGGGAAGGTGGCGATCGCCCCGATCTCTCAAACTGCATCTGCGCTGAGTTCGATTGATGCCATGAATATGATGTTTGCTGTCGTCAAATCGGAGCATGCTGAAGATACAGCAGAGCGCATCTGCGAGGAACTCGATCGCTTGGTGGCAGAGATTCGAGCGCGGCCGGTCGAACTCACTCCTGATGAAAAACGGGCAGCCGCATATCGCGCCATCCGCGGCGATGGTGCCGACCCAGAGTCCTAAATTTACGTTGTGAGTGCGAACGGCATTTGCCGCTAGACTCGATCCAGTTGCTTGAGCTGGACAGGGTTCGGAGCCGTGCTGGATATCAAATTATTACGCGATCACCCTGATTTTGCGCGTGAGGCGCTGGCTAAGCGCGGAGCTGACGAGCGCGTGGATGAAGCGATCGCACTAGACAAAGAGGGACGGCAAACTGAAACCGAGCGATCGCAGTTGCAATCGCAGGGGAATGACATTGGCAAGCAGGTTGGAGCCGCCATTCGCGGTGGAGCCGATCCGAAGGGAGCCGATGTGACCGCGTTGCGGGACAAGGGCGCGCAAATCAAACAGGCGATCGCCGCGCTAGAAGAGCGCGAGCGCGAGATTGACGACCAGCTACGCGCGCTGCTGTTGCAGATGCCGAACGTGCCGCTGGATGCAGTTCCTGTCGGCAAAGACGAAACGGACAATGTCGAGATCAAACGCTGGGGCGAGGAATTCAAGCCTCAGCACGAGATCTCACCCCATCACGAAATCGCGCTCAAGCTGGGCATTATTGACTTCGAGCGAGCCGTAAGAATGGCTCAAAGTCGATTTGCGGCGCTGGTGGGGGCAGGAGCCGCCTTGGAACGAGCCCTGGCAACCGCCATGCTCGAACGTCATATTAAAGCCGGCTATACCGAGGTGATGCCGCCACTTCTGATCAATTCGGCAACGCTACAGGGAACGGGTCAGCTACCAAAATTCGCTGAAGATAGCTTTAAATGCGATAGCGACGACCTTTGGCTGACGCCGACGGCAGAAGTGCCGCTGACAAATTTCTATCGCGACGAAATTCTGGCAGACGAACAGTTGCCAATCGATTTCTGTGCATTTACGCCCTGTTTTCGGCGCGAGGCAGGCAGTTACGGGCGCGACACTAAAGGTCTAATTCGGCTGCACCAGTTTAATAAGGTGGAGATGGTCAAGATCGTACATCCAGACCAGTCGGAGGCCGAACATCTCAAATTATTGGCAGATGCTGAAGCGATCTTACAGATGCTGGAGCTGCCCTATCGCGTCATCGAGCTCTGCACGGGAGACTTAGGTTTCTCAGCTAGTCGCTGTTACGATCTTGAGGTGTGGCTGCCTTCGCAAAATCAATACCGCGAGATCTCTAGTTGCTCGAACTGTTGGGATTTTCAAGCGCGACGGGCCAATTTGCGCTTTAAACACGCCGGGAAGAAAGGTACGACCTACGTTCATACTTTAAACGGCTCGGGCTTGGCTGTAGGGCGGACAATGGCTGCCGTTCTAGAGAATTATCAACAGCCAGACGGTAGCGTGACCATTCCGACAGTATTGCAGCCGCTGATGAAATGCGATCGCCTCATCCCCAGCACCTGATCGCAGTTAGTTTTGCACTCACATTCGCTACATCAGCGTGCCCTGGAACGTCATCGAAAAAAATCCGATAATTCGCTCTTCCCGTCTGACCCAAGGCAGCCTAATGTGGTTGTGGATTGTAGTAAATCCATTCCAGATGTAACCGCTGGAACGTTGCTGTATTCGCTTTTTGAGGACGCCGAACGATTGAGACCGCAAGAACGGTCAGGAGGTAATAATGAGCAGTCCAATGCAGGCGCAAGCAGCCAAGGTGTGGGAGCTGTTGTCTAATACAAAGTTTTGGGATGCTTATCGCAAAGCCATATCTGCGCTTTGGGAAGTACTGATGGTAACCGGGAATCTGCTCAAAGAAGTCGCGATTCTGGCATGGTTGGCCATTTGTTTCGTTTTAGTGCTGGGCGATTGGTTGTGGTCGGGCAGCACTGTCGCTTATGGACAAGCACGCATCCGCTGGCAAGATTTGACGACGGAAAAGGAAGACGGTCAACAATTAGGCACTGAAGCTGGTCAAGCTTTGCTGACGGCTAGTCGTTCTAGCTTAGCTTCAGCCATTGCAGGGGCGCGATCGCAGCTAGGACTGCCGGAAAAAACGCAGGCCCCACTAGATGTGACCGCAAGCCCTGAAAAAGAAAAAGTGGCAGCAGCAACTTCCACGCCCGTGGCAAAAACAGAAGCTCCTGCCAAAGCTGCTGCTCCAGTTGCACAACCAGAAGCTGAGGCACCCACGGCCGCAGCTACTGCTGAAGCAAACGCTGCCACATCTGAGCAAGAGGGAACGGATGAGGCTAATGAAGCATAAGCTCTTAGCCTAAATCTTGAGGTTGCCCAATCGACCTTGCCCGGCCGGGGACTTATTCGTTCTCCGGCCAACTCGTATCAATCACTTGCAATACGGTATCGAGATCGGTACCGCTGACATAGTCCACCATGCCGCTCCAAAATGTACCGGTGCCTACAGCTCCAGGCATTAAGTCGGAAGCATCGAAACGAACGAAGGGGGCTTTAGCAAGCAATTCGGCTTGTTGGCGCAGAATATCGCTGGAGTAAGTTTCGGGGGTAATGCCTCGGTGAGGAGAAATATAGCTTTCGAGTTCAACCCAACGCTGATGTGGCGCAGCCGTGGTCAGATACTGAACGAGCGATCGCGTTTCAGGGCGTTCGGAAAATGCGGCAAATACCGTCCCCGCCACCAAAATCGGCACGTCAGTAGCTGCATCAATACTTGGTAAGGGAAAGATGGCAACATCGGTGCCCACCGCAACATCAGCTGGAAAAAACGAGGCGATGAAATTGGTTTGGCGGTGCAGGTAACAACCAGGAGGATCGTCAAATAAAGGCTGAGGCGAATCGCCGAAGGGCGTACTGATGACGCCGACGGGACCGCCGAAAACATAGCGAGGGTTGCGAGCGATCGCGCCAAATTTCTCGAATGAGGCTCGGATGACGGGATGTGAGAACGGAATATCGCGACTGACCCAGCGATCGTAAAGATCAGGGCCACCTTCCCGCAGTACGAGATCTTCTACCCAATCTGTTCCGACCCAACCCGAGGCCGCTCCGCTTTCCATGCCAATGCACCATGCCGTTTTCCCTGAAGCCGCGATGCGCTCGGTCAAAGCCATCAGCTCGTCCCAAGTAGCCGGAATCTCGTAGCCTGCTGCCTCAAACCGCTCCGGGCGATACCACACGAGGCTTTTGACATCTGCCCGCGACCACAAGCCGTAAAGTTCGCCATCAACGGTGCCCAACTCCAGCCAGGTCGGCGAAAAAGCAGCTTCGAGCTGCGATCGCTCTACCAACTTCGTCAGCGGTACTAATTGTTCTTGACGGGCCAAGTCAGCCATCAGTCCGGGCTGTGGAAACAGTGCTAAGTCAGGCGCATTTCCGGCAGCTACGCGCACGGGCAGGATGGTGGCAAAATCGGCCGTGCCTTCGTAGACCACCTCGATCCCCGTCGACGCAGTGAAACTTTGCATGACTTGCTCGATCTTGGTCTGACCGTCTCCAGTAATAGACCCCAAAATCACAACAGTGTCAGCCTCGGCAGTCGATAGCGGGGCTTCGTTAGCTTCGGGGCTGGACGAACAGGCGATCGCGAGACCACTGAGGCCGACCAAGAGAGCAGAACGTCGGGTGTGGGTCGGGAAAAAGCTAACGATAATGACCTCCTATCCTCAGGGTATTTTCATATTTGCAAGCCAAACTTTTGTCTAGTGTCAAAGCATACTGGCAACAAGAAACCCCGCAAAGTGCCTTCAGTATAGGGGGCTCATTGACGGAATTCATTGGGCCGCTTGCTTGCGAACTAGATGGTCCTTGCGGTTGGAGGTTTCTCTTTGAGCTTGCACGTACCTATGAACGATGTTTCTTCTCCCGTCAAAGTCGAACTCACCACAGCGGTTATTCCCGATCGTTGCACGCAGGTGGCTCTGTGTGGCGGCCCCTACAGCAATTTTGGAGCGGTCGAAGCCTTCTTGCAGGCGACCCGAACCATCCGCAATCGCTTTTGTTTGGGAGACCTTAGCGGGTTTGGTCCGCTGCCCGAACGTACGATTGCTTTGCTTCAAACGGGTCAGGTGCAGTGCTTACAAGGCAACTACGATAGCGCCATCGGTTTGGGCGAGCGCGATTGTGGTTGTGGTTACACCGATCCGCGCGATCGCGAGTTCGCCCAAATTAGCTACGACTACACCTACGCCCACGTAGGAGAAACCTCGCGGGCTTGGCTGCGGCAATTACCGGCCTTGATTCGATTGGAATGGCGCAATCGGCGCATCTTGCTCTGTCACGGCAGTCCGGTGCAAACCAACGAATTTGTCTGGGAATCAGAAACCGATGATGACGCCATTCGGCAGTGGCTACAGGATTTTGACGTAGACGGTATCTGCGCGACCCATTCCGGCATCCCCTGGGTGCGCCGGGTGATGCAGCCGCGAGGACGCGGTTTCTGGTTCAACGTTGGCGTGCTCGGTCGCCCGGCCCACGATCGCACGGCCCGAGTCTCCTATGGCCTATTAACGTTTCCGGAAGGCGCAGACGTTCCTGCCCCCGAACTGATTGCCCTCGAATACGATGTCGACCCGGTGGTTACCACCATGCGGGCGGAAGGGCTGCCAGAAGAGTTTTGCGAGAGTTTGCAAACGGGATTGTGGACCACTTGTGCCGAGATCTTACCGGCAGCAGAAAAAGTGCCGCGATCGCGCTTTGGCGTAGCTGTCTAGTTCTGTGTGGGTTACTTTGACCGGGACTACGCGAGCCCCTCAGTTCGTTTTTGATTGTTAGTGGAGTGTTACTCGTGCCCATGATTGCTCGCCAGATATGGAAATCGATTTGTCTCAGCGCGATCGCCGGAACAGTTGCGATTGCGGGATGCAGTCAGTCCCCTCAATCTCAAGAAACGACAGGAACTGCCGATGCTGTCGAGCAGCTTGAGTTTGGCGTTGGCCCCTATTTCCCGACACCAGGAGAAACTCGCGGCCAGTTCGAGCCGCTGTTCGAACAGTTGGCAGACGAGATTGGCGTAACGGCAGAAGTGCGAGTCACTGAAGACTGGATAGGAATCTCAGAGGCATTGCGTTCGGGCACATTGGACGTGGCCTGGTTAGGACCGTGGGGTTACGTGTTGGCCCAAAATCAAACGCCAGGATTGCAGGCGATCGCAACGGTAAAGTATCAAGAACGCCCGGTCTATTATTCAGTCCTGATGGCGCGGGCCGATGCGCCGTTCGACACGTTGGCAGAAGCGATCGCCCTCAGTCAGTCCGGCGATGAAAAACTGAAGTTGAGCTTGGCTGACGTCGGCTCCACGTCGGGGTGGTTAATTCCAATTGCGGAGCTACAAGAGCAGGGGATCGATCCGAAGGAAGTCTTCGAGTACAGCGAAGGAGCGAGCCACGCTGCCCAAGCGATCGCGGTGTTGAGTGGACAGGTGGACATTGCCTCGGACTACGATCGCAATCTCGACGTGCTAGACAGTACGGGCCGCATCGAACGCGAGGATCTAAAGATTATTTGGCAATCCGACCCGTTGCCGAATGACCCCATCGTCGTGAGGGAAGGGTTGCCGGAGGACATCGTTGAAAACCTGCAAGACGCCCTGGTGAATTTGAGCGGGCCAGATGTCGACGAACTCCTACCCCAGAATTACACGGGCTTCGTCGAATCAGATGGCTCCAATTACGCTCCGGTCGAGGCAGCGGGGATGCGGACGGGCAAACTGAAATGACGCAGTTTCTGCCGCCTGCCATTGAACCTGTCTCCCGCGACGGCACCCACCTCGATCGCTTACTAGACGCTGAGCGCCAGCGACAAGGTGGAGTGTGGCGGCTGTTACGGCACGGATTTATGGGGGTAGCGCTGGTGGCGATCGTCGTAGCCAGCTTGCGAGAGGTAGAGGTCAATCCCATCGAACTGTGGGAGGGGTTGCCGCGCTTACTAAACTGGTCGGGACGGCTGTGGCCGCCAGACGTGTCGGAAGTGCCTGCTTTTCTAGCCGCGATTTGGGAAACGTTAGCAATTTCCATTGTCGGAACGCTGACAGCCGCGATCGTGGCTGTACCGCTGTCAGTGTTAGTCGCGCGCAATCTCAGTCCCATCCCCTGGCTGGGCAGCATCGTGCGGTCAGGTCTGAACCTGTTACGCAGTATCGATACAGCTATTTTTGCTTTGTTTTTCGTCTCTGTCGTCGGCTTGGGGCCATTTGCCGGAGCGATGGGGGTGGCACTGCACACCACCGGGACCATGGCCAAGCTTTATGCCGAAGTCTTTGAGGCCTTGCCCGCAGAGCCGATCGAGGCGATCGCGGCGACAGGGTGCGATCGCTGGCGCGTGTTTACGTTTTCGGTCTGGCCGGAAGCGTTGCCCAGCCTGGGAGGCATCGGGCTGTATTTGTGGGAGTTTAACGTGCGCTCGTCGGTAGTGTTAGGCATTGTCGGCGCAGGGGGCATTGGCTACGAGCTGATGGTGAGTCTAAAACTGCTCGACTTCGCTCGTTTGGCCACCATTTTGCTGCTGATTTTGCTGATGGTGAGCACCATTGACGGCTTGAGCGCTCGCATACGTCGGAGTTTGGCCTAATCGTGTTGTACGTCGAGCATTTATCTAAAACCTACGCGGGCGAGCGTGAATCCTTGCGCGATGTCAGTTTTAGGCTGGCGCGCGGCCAGTTCGTAGCGGTATTGGGGCCGAGTGGAGCGGGTAAATCAACGTTGCTGCGCGCGATCGTGCGGCAGATTCAACCCGACGGCGGCCGGATAAACTTTCAAGGCATCGATTTAGCCACCTGTTCGACCCGCGAATTGCAGCAGGCGCGCGCCCACATGGCCACCATCGCGCAACAGTTTAATTTGGTACGACGGCGCACCGCTTTAGAAAACTGCCTGGCCGGACGCCTGCAGGATCTACCGTTTTGGCGCTGTTGCCTGAATCGCTTTCCAGATGAATGGCTGCGAGCAGGATTGCTCGCCCTCGGGCGGGTTCAACTACAAGATGTTGCGTTTCAGCGAGCCGATCGCCTGTCGGGCGGACAGCAGCAGCGAGTGGCGATCGCGCGGGCGCTGATGCAGCGAGCCCGTCTTATTCTGGCGGACGAACCCGTAGCTAGCCTCGACCCTGCATCCGCTCGGCGAGTGCTGGAACTGTTGCGGTCTTTATGCCATCGAGAAGGCTTGACCGTGCTGTGCAGCTTACATCAAGTGGAGCTGGCTCTGACCTACAGCGATCGCATTTTGGGATTGCGGGACGGTCAACTGGTGGTGGACTGTCCGACGCGAGAATTCGTCCCGGAAATTGGCGATCGCATTTACGGTACGTTTCCAGCCCTAGAAGTTGCGACTAGTCGTAATAACGCCGTCGCTCGACCGTCTGAATTTTAGGGCGTAGTTTCGCTCGCGAAGGCACCACTCACGTCTGAAATTTCAGTTGTCAGTTCGGGATAATTGGGGACTGGAAACGTCCTAACTCGCGTTAGGGGCCAAAATCGGAATACGGTGCGTCCGATAATGTTTTCGCCCGGCAAAAAGCCCCAGACGTGAGAATCTTGGCTGTTATTGCGGTTGTCGCCCAATACGAAGTAGTGACTGGGAGGCACGACAATAGGCGCGTTATCCTCACCCTCCTGGTCAGGATAAC